>JBEVEO010000234.1:0-5714 GCA_040512695.1 Leifsonia sp.
GCTTCAAGTTCTCCACCTACGCCACGTGGTGGATCCGCCAGGCCATCACCCGCGCCATGGCCGACCAGGCCCGCACCATCCGCATCCCCGTGCACATGGTCGAGGTCATCAACAAGCTCGCCCGCGTGCAGCGCCAGATGCTGCAGGACCTCGGTCGCGAACCGACGCCGGAGGAGCTGAGCCGCGAGCTCGACATGACCCCGGAGAAGGTCATCGAGGTGCAGAAGTACGGCCGCGAGCCGATCTCGCTGCACACCCCGCTCGGCGAGGACGGCGACAGCGAGTTCGGAGACCTCATCGAGGACACCGAGGCCGTCGTACCTGCCGACGCCGTGGGCTTCACGATGCTCCAGAAGCAGCTCGAGAGCCTGCTCGACTCCCTGTCCGAGCGCGAGGCCGGCGTGATCCGCATGCGCTTCGGCCTCGGCGACGGCATGCCGAAGACGCTCGACCAGATCGGCGACACCTTCGGCGTGACGCGCGAGCGCATCCGCCAGATCGAGTCGAAGACGATGGCGAAGCTCCGTCACCCGTCCCGGTCGCAGTCGCTGCGCGACTACCTCGAGTAAGCCGTCCGCCGTGCGGTACGTGCCGGCGATCGTCATCGGTCGCACGGTCAGGACTCTCGCGCGACTGAGGAAGCCGGGCGGCGGTTCCGCCGTGCCCGGCCTCGTCGTCAACACCGTCGCTCCCGGGTACCTGGCGAACACCCTCGGATCCTTCCGGGACGGCCTCGTGATCGTCTCCGGGTCGAGCGGCAAGTCGACCACGACGAAGATGCTGGTGGCGATCCTGCGCGCCCACGGGCGCTCGGTCTTCACGAACCCGTCGACGGCCAACATCTCGCAGGGGCTCACATCGGCGCTCCTCGAGGAGGCCGACCTGCAGGGCAGGATCGCCCGCGACATCGCCGTGCTGGAGATGGATGAGGGCCACGGCGCCCTCATCTCCGGCGGCCTGTCGCCGCGCGTCGTCGCCCTCACGAACGTGATGGTCGACCAGATCGACCGCTTCCACGATTCCGAGATGGTCGCGGCCATGCTCACCACGATCGCTGCGCGCGCGACCGAGAGCGTCGTCATCAACGCGGACGACGGCTTCCTCGCCGATCTCGCCTCCGCTGTCGCCCCACCCGTGCGGGTCGATCGCTTCGGCGTCACGGACGCGGTCCTCGCATCGGCCCCGCACGGCCTCGGCCACGCCCGTCTCGCTGCAGAGCGCCTGGGCGCTGCCGACGGTGTCGTCGTCACCTCTGTCGCCGGCCGCAGTGCCGGCATCGAGATCGACGGCGTCCACCACGACGTGACCCTGCCGTCGCGCGGCATCCACTACGCCACCGATGCGGCCGCAGCGCTGGCGACCGCACGAGCCGTCCTCGGCGACGACTTCGACGCGAAGACGGCATGCACGGCGGTCGGCTCACTGCCTCCGGTCTTCGGGCGGGGCGAGATCGTCGAGGTGCGCGGCCAGCGCGTCGAGTTCGTGCTGGTCCAGAACCCGGCGAGCTACCAGCTGAACATCGACACCCTGGATCCAGCATCCCCGGTGCTCTTCGCGATCGGATCCGACGTGCGCGACCCGTCCTACTTCTGGCCGGTCGACACCGCTCGCCTCGGACGCGTCGACATCGTCAGCGGTTCGAAGGCGTGGGAGCTCGCCCTCCAGCTGGCGTACGACGGCGTCGGCATCGACCGCGTCGAACCCGACCTCGGCCGCGCCATCGACGACTTCCTCGACGCTCCGGTGCCAGAGGATGGCCTGAAGACCATCGTGTTCTCGGCCGACTCGATGCGCCGTACCCGAGCCCACCTCGGCCTGACCACGGCGGAGGAGAAGTCATGAGCATCGATCTGACCATCGCCGTCATCGCGCCGAGCCTGCTGAACACCAACGGCGACGCCGAGAATGCGCGCGTCCTGGCTCGGCGGGCGGAGTGGGCCGGCGCGTCGGTTCGGATCGTCGACGTCGAGTCGCCGTCCGATCTCCCCGCCGTCGTCGATGCCTTCGTCATCGGGTCCGGGTCGGACTCCGCCCTGGTTCCCGCGCGGGATCTCCTGCTCGGCGTCCAGGATCGTCTCCGCACCGCCGCGACGGACGGGGTGCCGATCCTCGCGGTCGGCACCGGCTGGGAGCTCATCAGCTGGGGGATCGAGCGCAGCATCGGCGGCACCGTCGACGGTCTCGGCATCGTTCCCGGTCGTGCCGTGCCGCGAGAAGGCCGGGTCGGCGGCGATCTCGTCGTCCGCAGCCGCCACGGCCGCCTCGTGGGCTTCGAGAACCACGCCCGCGACTACGTCGGCGCAGAGGGCTCGCCCCTCGGTCGGGTCGAAGCCGAGAAGGGCAGCGGCAACGGTCGGGCCTCCGGCCAGGAGGGTGTCGTGATGGGAGACGTCGTCGGCACGCACCTGCACGGGCCGGTCCTCGCGAAGAACCCGGCACTGGCCGACCACTTCCTCGACACCATGTTCACGCGGCAGGGCGGCAGCTATGTGCGCTCCGCGCACGCGGCCGTCGTCGACGAGTACGCCACGGCCGCCCGCAACCAGATCCTCTCGGCCCTCGGCCTCGAGCTCGACTGAGCCCGTCGAGCACAGGGAGCCCGTCGACGACGGAGCCCCGTGAAAGAGGAAGCCGCCCGGACGCGTCGGCGTCCGGGCGGCTTCCCGATGGTCGGTGCTGCTCTAGTTCTCGAGCAGGCGGGAGGACTCGTCGTGCCAGCTGTGGGCGATCGAAGCGAGCTTCTCCTGGTGCTTGCGGCCGTGGTGGGCGCAGAACAGCAGTTCGCCGCTGTTCACCACGACGCGGATGTAGGCCTGCGCGCCACAGGCGTCGCAGCGGTCGAGTGCGGTGAGCTGGTGAGCGGTCTCGAGTTCGTCGACGGCACCGTTCGGGGTAACGATCTGTGACATGGCTGACCCTCCTTTTCGTATCGACCGAATATCTCCGTGTGTCCATGTAAACACGCGCGTCGGGGGAATCAATCGCCATTGCCCTGCATTTCGCTCAGCGCGTACGGATTGTGACCTGCCGGGGGAGGGTGTCAGAACACGGGGGTGTCGCCTGCGCGAACTAGACTCGACCGACGTGAGCAGTGACTATTCCGCCCGGCATCTGTCTGTCCTCGAGGGCCTCGAGGCGGTGCGCAAGCGCCCCGGCATGTACATCGGATCGACGGATTCGCGCGGTCTCATGCACTGCCTGTGGGAGATCATCGACAACTCCGTCGACGAGGCGCTGGGCGGCCACGGGTCCGAGATCGACGTGACGCTCCACCCCGACTCCAGCGTCGAGGTACGCGACCGCGCCCGAGGCATCCCCGTCGACATCGAGCCCAAGACGGGCCTCTCGGGTGTCGAAGTGGTCTTCACGAAGCTCCACGCCGGAGGCAAGTTCGGGTCCGGATCGTACGCGGCCTCCGGCGGACTGCACGGCGTCGGGGCATCAGTCGTCAACGCCCTCTCGGAGCGCCTCGACGTGGAGGTCGACCGCGACGGCAAGACCTACGCCATGTCGTTCCACCGCGGCGAGCCGGGCACGTTCGCAGACACCGGCGACTCCAAGAGTCCCGATGCGCCGTTCACGCCGTTCGAGAAGACCAGTGAGCTGCGCGTCGTCGGGAAGGTGAAGAAGGGCGTCACCGGAACCCGCATCCGCTACTGGGCCGACCGGCAGATCTTCACGAAGGGAGCCGACTTCCAGACCGAGGAACTCCTCGGCCGGGCCAGGCAGACGGCGTTCCTCGTGCCGGGGCTCGGCATCCGGGTCACCGACGAGCGCGGTTTCGAACCGCACACCGACGAGTTCAAGTTCGACGGCGGGATCTCCGAGTTCGTCGAGCACCTCGCTCCGGATGCGCCGCTCACCGACACCTGGCGCCTGACGGGCACCGGCAGCTTCACCGAGACCGTGCCCGTGCTGAGCGAGGGCGGTGCGATGATCCCGACGGAACTCCAGCGCGAGTGCACCGTCGACATCGCCCTGCGCTGGGGGACCGGCTACGACACCGTGATGCGCAGCTTCGTCAACATCATCTCGACCCCGAAGGGCGGGTCGCACCAGGCCGGCTTCGACCAGGGGATGCTCAAGTTCCTGCGCCAGCAGGTCGAGCTGAACGCCCGGCGACTCAAGGCAGGGACGGACAAGCTCGAGAAGGACGACATCTTCGCCGGGCTCACCGCCGTCCTCACGGTACGGCTGCCGGAGCCCCAGTTCGAAGGCCAGACCAAGGAGGTGCTCGGCACCCCCGCCGTCCGGGCGATCGTCGCGAACGTCGTCGCCAAGGCCATGGCCGAGCGCTACGCGTCGACCAAGCGCGACGACAAGGCCCAGTCGGCGCTTCTGCTCGACAAGGTCGTCGCCGAGATGAAGTCGCGCATCTCCGCGCGGGCCCACAAGGAGACGCAGCGGCGCAAGAACGCTCTGGAGAGCTCGTCCCTTCCCGCCAAGCTCGTTGACTGCCGCTCGAACGACGTCGCCCACAGCGAGCTCTTCATCGTGGAGGGCGACTCCGCCCTCGGCACCGCGAAGCTCGCGCGCGACAGCGAGCACCAGGCCCTCCTGCCCATCCGCGGCAAGATCCTCAACGTGCAGAAGGCGAGCGTGTCCGACATGCTCGGCAACGCCGAGTGCGCATCGATCATCCAGGTCATCGGGGCCGGCTCCGGTCGCAGCTTCGAGCTGCCGTCTGCGCGCTACGGCAAGGTCATCATCATGAGCGACGCCGATGTCGACGGCGCCCACATCCGCACCCTCCTGCTCACCCTGTTCTTCCGCTACATGCGACCGATGATCGAGAACGGGCGCGTCTTCGCCGCCGTGCCGCCGCTGCACCGCGTCGTGGTGATGAACCCGGGCTCCAAGCCCAACGACACGCTCTACACCTACTCGGAGGCGGAGCTGAAGACCGTCCTCGCGACGCTCAGCAAGCAGGGGAAGAAGTACCAGGACCCGATCCAGCGCTACAAGGGGCTCGGGGAGATGGATGCCGACCAGCTCGCGACCACCACGATGGACCGGCGCCACCGCACCCTCCGCCGGGTGAATGTGGCGGACGCCGAGAACGCCGGGAAGATCTTCGAGCTGCTCATGGGCAACGACGTCGCCCCCCGCAAGGAGTTCATCGTCGACAGCTCCGACCGTCTCTCACGCGACAGCATCGACGCGTAGTCGCGCACGCGGCCGGCGTGCCCTCGCCCCGGCGTGCTCTCGCCCGCTAGTCGATCGCGAAGCCGATGGCGCCGATGACGGCGTCGACGGGGGTGCCCGACGCGTCACGCTTGGCGCCAGGTTCCGGCAGGGTGCGGGCGGTGCCGTCGGACCCGACGGCGATGGGAGCGCGTCCCACCCAGGCGAGCGCGAGCGCATCCTCGCCCTTGAGGAAGCGCTGCGCACGAACGCCGCCGGTCGCCCGGCCCTTCGCGGGGAACTCGTCGAACGCACTCACCTTCGCCGTGCCCGGATCCGTGCCGAGCAGCGTCTCGCTGCCGGTCGCGACGGTGGCCACGACGACCTCGCCGTCCGCGTCGACCGGGACGCTGGTGAAGTGCAGGGCGGCGGCCCCCGACGCCAGGTTGATGCCGGCCATGCCGCCGGCCGCCGTGCCCTGAGGACGCACGGACGCGGCGGGGAAGCGCAGCAGCTGCGCATCCGTCGTCACGAACACCAGCTCGTCGGTCTCGGCGCCCTGGACGGCACCGACCACCTCGTCGCCGGGC
>JBEVEO010000245.1:0-6124 GCA_040512695.1 Leifsonia sp.
CCGGCCGGGCAGAAGGACGGGAGGAGGTCCGCCGGCGCGCCGGGCGGGCAGGGGTCGAAGGTGAACACGACGAGCGTGCCCAGCACGATCAGGGCGACGACCGAGACGAGCACGGCGCCCTTCAGGATCTTCCGGGTGGTCGGGACCGTCGCGTAGTCGTTGATCAGGGTGCGCATGCCGTTGCCGCCGTGGATGAGCGCGAGCCAGAGCATCAGCACGTCCCACCACTGCCAGAACGGCTGGGACAGCTTGCCGCCGACGAAGCCGAAGTCGATCGCGGAGACGCCGTCGCCCACCATCAGGTTGGTGAAGAGGTGACCGAAGATGAGCACGAGGAGCACGACGCCGGAGACGCGCATGTAGATCCAGCCCCACTTCTCCCAGTTGACGCCGCGCGTGCGCGCGGGCCGGGAGGGGGACCGGGGGGCTTCGATGGTGGGTGCAGTCACGTCAGCGCCTTCCCTAGTGTCCGAAAACGTTCATGAGGTGGCGGGGGGCGAAGCCGAGCATCGTGATGACCCACAGGGCGATCACGACGTAGAACATCGCCTTCTGGTACTTGACGCCCTTCGACCAGAAGTCGATGAGGATGATGCGGATGCCGTTGAAGGCGTGGAACACGATCGCGGCGACGAGGGCGACCTCGCCGAGGCCCATGATCGGGGTCTGGTAGGTGCCGATGACGGCGTTGTAGGCCTCGGGGCTCACGCGGATGAGGGCCGTGTCGAGCACGTGCACCAGCAGGAAGAAGAAGATGGCGACACCGGTGACCCGATGGAGCACCCATGACCACATGCCCTCGCGGCCCCGGTACAGGGTTCCCCCCGGTCGGGATGCGCGCTTGGAGTCTGCTGTCAGGGTTCCTGCCGTGTTCTGAGGCATGAACAACCCTCCCTGGCTGTGTTGGGCGGCCTCGAAAGGCGAGGCCCGAACCGCTCGATGAGCGTGCGGTCAGTCTATTCCTCCCGTCGGGACCGTGCCCCTTAGGTGTACCTAACTGTCTCGACGTCGAGACATCCGGACGCCGGGGCCGGCTGCCGTGCCCGGTCCGGCCGGCGGGGGTGGCCGCTAGTCTGGGCACCATGAGAGCGATCGACCGGTTCTACAGCGTGATCCCAGCCGGAGGCATCGGCTCCCGGCTGTGGCCGCTGTCGCGGGCCGACGCCCCCAAGTTCCTGCACGACCTGACCGGTTCGGGGCAGACGCTGCTGCGCGACACCTGGGACCGGCTGGTCCCGGTGTCGGGCGCCGACCGCATCATGGTGGTCACGGGGCGCGCGCACCGTGCCGCCGTCGAGGCCCAGCTGCCCGAGCTCACCGACCGGAACATCGTGCTCGAGAGCGAGCCGCGCGACTCCTCAGCCGCCATCGGGCTGGCCGCCGCCATCCTCGAACGCCGCGAGCCGGGGGTCATCATCGGCTCGTTCGCGGCCGACCACGTGATCAAGGGCACCGTGCTGTTCCGGCACGCCGTCGACGAGGCCGTCGCCCTCGCCGACGCCGGGTACATCGCGACCATCGGCATCCGCCCCACCGAGCCGGCCATCGGCTTCGGCTACATCCGCACCGGCGGGCGCCTCGAGGTCGACGGCGCCCCGTCGGCCAGGATCGTGGACTCCTTCGTCGAGAAGCCCGACGTCGCGACGGCCGAGAGGTACGTCGCAGGCGGCGAGCACCTCTGGAACGCCGGCATGTTCATCGCCAGGGCCGATGAGCTCCTCGCCGAGATCGGGCGGAACAAGCCGGACCTGCTGGCCGGGCTCCGGGAGCTCGCAGCGGCCTGGGACGACCCCATCACTCGCGGCCCGGCGGTCGACCGCATCTGGCCGACGCTCGAACGCATCGCCATCGACTACTCCGTCGCGGAGCCGGCTGCGACCGCGGGCCGACTCGCCGTCGTCCCCGGCCAGTTCGAGTGGGACGACGTCGGCGACTTCGCCTCGATTGCCAAGATCCACTCGGGCGGCCGCAAACGCGATCTCGCCATCCTCGGCGAGGGCGCACGCGTGCTCGCCGACTCGTCGAGCGGGATCGTCGTGAGCCAGGGCGGCCGCACGATCGCCCTCATCGGCGTCGAGGACATCGTGGTCGTCGACACCCCGGACGCCCTGCTCGTCACGACGAGCGCCAACGCCCAGAAGGTCAAGTCCGTCGTGGACGCGCTCAAGCTGTCCGGGCGCGGCGACGTCCTCTGACCCGTCACGTCTCCGACCCCCGTCACGTTCGAGAGGAAGTCATCATGCGGAACCGCGTCATCGCCTCGACGGCCATCGTCGCCTTCAGCGCATTCCTGCTCGCCGGCTGCGCGCCGGCACCGCAGCCGTCTGCCACCGAGACCTCGGCATCCGACTACTGCGCCAGGATGGTCACGAACTCGGGCGGCCTCGAGGACCGCTCGTTCAACCAGTCCAGCTGGGCCGGACTGAAGAAGGCGAAGGCGGAGAAGGGGATCGACGTGCAGGCGCTCGTCTCGACGGGGGAGACCGACCTGGCCCCGAACGTCGAGCAGGCGGTGGACTCCGGCTGCCAGTTCGTGCTGACCGTCGGCTTCGAGCTCGCCGACGCGACCACGGCAGCGGCGGCCGACAACCCCGAGGTGCACTTCTCCATCGTGGACGAGGTCGTCGACGCCCCGAACGTCAAGCCGATCATCTTCGACACGGCCCAGGCCTCCTTCCTCGCCGGCTACCTCGCAGCGGGGGTCTCGAAGACCGGAGTGGTCGCGACCTTCGGCGGCGGCAACCAGCCGCCGGTGACGCTGTTCATGGACGGATTCGTCGACGGCGTCGCCGCATACAACGCGGCCCACGGCACCAGCGTCGTCGCCCTGGGGTGGGACAAGGCCAAGCAGGACGGCACGTTCACCGGCGACTTCGAGGACGTGAACAAGGGCAAGACCGTGACGGAGAGCCTCATCGACCAGGGCGCCGACGTCATCCTGCCCGTCGCGGGACAGGTCGGCGAGGGGACGGCAGCGGCAGCCCTCGAGCACCCGGGCGTCTCGGTGATCTGGGTCGACAACGACGGCTACGACACCCTGCCGGCGAAGTTCCGCCCGGTGCTGCTCACGAGCGTGCTGAAGAACACCGAGGACGCCGTCGCGACGATCGTCGGAGACGACGTCGACGGCACATTCGACGCCGCTCCGTTCATCGGAACCCTCGAGAACGGCGGAGTCGACATCGCCCCGTTCCACGACATGGCCGCGGCCGTGCCCGCCGCCCTGTCGGAGGAGCTCGATGCGCTGCGCGCCCAGATCATCGACGGGTCGCTCGTCGTGAGTTCGCCGAGCACACCGCGCTAAGTCCCCGTCGAACGGGCCGTCAACGCACGATTCCTGCGCGCGGAGCGCGGTCGAGCGGTCGTCAGATCGCAGATTCATAACCATTCGCGCGAGCACGCAGTTTGCTCTTTTGAGCAACGAAATATTCGGTAACGTGATGGCACATCCCGGCCCATCCATCCCTGTGGGCCTGCAATCTTGGAGGTCATCTTGACGATCACTACCCGCAAGGCCGCCATCGGCGGACTTGCCGCGTTCAGCGCAGCGCTCCTCTTGGCCGGCTGCTCGTCCGCACCGTCCGACAGCGCGACCACCGGCGCTGCGAAGTCCGACTTCCTGCCCTGCATGGTGTCCGACTCCGGCGGATTCGACGACAAGTCGTTCAACCAGCTCGGCTTCGAGGGCCTGACGAAGGCAGCCGACGAGCTCGGCGTCGAGCCGAAGACCGTCCAGTCCGACTCGGAGACCGACTTCGCGCCGAACCTCACCAACCTGGTCGACCAGGGCTGCAACATGATCGTCACGGTCGGCTTCGCGCTCTCCGCTGCCACGATCGAGTCGGCCAAGGCCAACGCCGACATCGACTACGCCATCATCGATGACGCGGCCGACGGCGACTTCGACGGCAAGGCCGACGCCGACAACATCAAGCCCATCCTGTTCAACACCGCCCAGGCGGCGTTCCTCGCCGGCTACTCGGCAGCCGACTACTCGAAGACCGGCGTCGTCGGCACCTTCGGCGGCATGAACTTCCCGACCGTCTCCATCTTCATGGACGGCTTCAAGCAGGGCGTCGACTACCACAACGCCGAGAAGGGGACCGACGTCAAGGTCCTCGGCTGGGACGGCACCGACGGCCTGTTCACCGGTGGCTTCGAGGCCAACGACACCGCTCGCCAGACGGCCCAGAGCCTCATCGACCAGAACGTCGACGTGCTCCTGCCCGTCGGTGGACCGATCTACCAGAGCGCAGCAGCCGCCATCAAGGACGCCGGCCGTGAGATCGCCCTCATCGGCGTCGACGCGGACTTCACCCAGACCGCTCCCGACATCGCCGACATCGTCCTGACCTCGATCCTCAAGGGCATCGACGTCGGAACGTACGACGCTGTCGTCGCAGCGGGCAACGGCGAGTTCGACCCGACCCCGTTCATCGGAACCCTCGAGAACAACGGTGTCGGCCTGGCCCCGTTCCACTCCTTCGAGGACAAGGTCGCCCCCACCCTGCAGGGTGAGCTCGACACCATCAAGGCCGGCATCATCGACGGCTCGATCCCGGTCTCGTCCTACCTCAACTAGGCGCCCCGGTCGGAAGGGGAGGTCGACTCGCGTCGGCCTCCCCTTCTCCATGCCATGCCGCGGATGCGCAGTGTCGGCAACATCTGAGCATCCACCCTCGACGTGCCCCCGCATCTGCGCATGCAGGGGCGCGAAATGACGTGAATAACTAGGATCGGGAGCATGAAGCTCGAACTTCGCGGCATCACGAAGAGATTCGGTGCCCTGGTCGCCAATGACCACATCGACCTCACCGTCGAACCCGGGGAGATCCACTGTCTCCTGGGTGAGAACGGGGCGGGCAAGTCCACCCTCATGAACGTCCTGTACGGGCTGTACCAGTCCGACGACGGCGAGATCCTCCTCGACGACGTCGTGCAGCACTTCGCCGGTCCCGGCGACGCGATGGCTGCCGGCATCGGCATGGTGCACCAGCACTTCATGCTCATCCCCGTGTTCTCCGTCGCCGAGAACGTCATGCTCGGCCACGAGGCCACCAAGGCGGGCGGCGTGCTCGACCTGGCCGCGGCCAGGGCCCGGGTGAAGGAGATCTCCGAGCGCTTCGGCTTCGACGTCGATCCCGACGCGCTCGTCGACGACCTCCCCGTCGGCGTCCAGCAGCGGGTCGAGATCATCAAGGCGCTCTCGCGCGATGCCCGGGTGCTCGTGTTCGATGAGCCCACCGCCGTGCTCACGCCGCAGGAGACCGACGAGCTGATGCAGATCATGCGCCAGCTGCGCGATTCCGGCACGGCCATCGTCTTCATCACCCACAAGCTGCGCGAGGTGCGCGAGGTCGCCGATCGCATCACCGTCATGCGCCTCGGCAAGGTCGTCGGGCAGGCCGAGCCCACCGCGTCGAACGCCGAGCTCGCCTCCCTCATGGTCGGTCGAGCGGTCGAGCTCACGGTGCAGAAGGACGAGCCGAAGCTCGGCGACGAGGCGCTCATCGTCGAGCACCTGAACGTCATCGACCACATCGGCCAGCTCGTCGTCAACGACGTGAGCTTCACGGTCCGTCGCGGCGAGATCCTCGCCATCGCCGGCGTCCAGGGCAACGGCCAGACGGAGCTCACCGAGGCGCTCGTCGGCCTCCAGCCGCGCGTCACCGGTCGCATCAACCTCGACGGCGCCGAGCTCCAGGGCTCGAGCGTGCGGAAGATCCTCGACGCCGGCGTCGGCTTCGTCCCCGAGGACCGCAACGAGGACGGCCTCGTCGGCGAGTTCTCGATCGCCGAGAACCTCATGCTCGACCGTTCGACCGGCAAGCCGTTCGTCAAGGCGGCGAACCTGCAGTTGGGCTACCTGGCCGAGTTCGCCAGGGAGAAGGTCGCCGAGTTCGACGTGCGCACCCCCAGCGTCGAGACCAAGGTGGGCCGCCTGTCCGGCGGGAACCAGCAGAAGGTCGTGCTCGCCCGCGAACTCAGCCGCGACCTCATGCTCCTCGTCGCCGCCCAGCCGACGCGCGGCGTCGACGTCGGCTCGATCGAGTTCATCCACAAGCGCATCGTCGAGACCCGCGACGCGGGAGTGCCGGTCGTCGTGGCCCGCGAGCTCTCGCGC
>JBEVEO010000256.1:0-4338 GCA_040512695.1 Leifsonia sp.
GAACCAGCCGGTTCGCCTCGGCCGCGGAGGATCCGACGCAGGTGAGGTGGGCCATGGGCTCGACGTCGGTGTTCTCCAGGATGTAGCTGAGCACCGTCAGCGACCGGTCGCGGGTGGACCCGCCGGCGCCGAAGGTCACGGAGATGAACGCGGGGTCCACCTCGGCGAGGCGGTCGATCGACCGGCCGAGCGCGATCGCCGCCGCGTCCGAGCGCGGGGGGAACAGCTCGAACGAGACCGGGACCCGGCGCGCGCCTGGGTCGTCGTTCCGTTCCGGGATTTCCGTAGCCATGCTGCCTCACGAAGGGGATCCTCAGCGGCGGGCGGATGCCCACCGGTCGGTGACCTGTTCTGTCGCGGGCGGGTGCCGGGCTCGGCTGTCGCTCCTCGTGCACCGGTCGCCCGATGTCAACGTTGCTGCGAGCCTAGCGGCGGGGCCCATCCAGCGGAAGCGTGTGACGTCGGGTGACGGACCGGCTCACGGGACCGGTCGGCGGCTCAGGCGCTGGGGACGGGGATGCGGAACTCGGCCAGCTGCGCGGCGAACTCGGGGTTCACGAGGGCGCGCACACGGGTGCCGTCGCCGGTGTGCTCCGTCGACAGGACGCGTCCGCGCTCGTGAAGGCTCGAGACGAGGTCGCCCCTGCTGTACGGCACGAGCAGGTCGACCTCGACACTCGGGTCCGGCAGCATCTCGGCGATCGTCGCCAGGAGTCCCTCGATCCCCTCGCCGGTGCGTGCGGACACGAAGACGGCGTTCGGCTCCAGCCCGCGCAGCACCAGGCGGTCGTCCTCGCTCACGAGGTCGGCCTTGTTGAAGACCACGAGCTCGGGGATGTGCCGCGCCTCGACTTCTCCGATGACGTCGCGCACGGTCTGGATCTGGCCGGCCGGGTCGGGGTGCGATGCGTCGACGACATGGAGGATGAGGTCGGAGTCCGCCACCTCCTCGAGCGTCGAGCGGAACGCCTCGACGAGCTGGTGCGGCAGGTTGCGCACGAAGCCGACGGTGTCGGCGATCGTGTACAGCCGACCGTCCTCGGTGGTGTTCTTGCGCACGGTGGCGTCCAGGGTCGCGAACAGCGCGTTCTCGACGAGGAGCCCGGCCTTGGTGACCCGGTTGACGAGGCTCGACTTCCCGGCATTGGTGTACCCGGCGATCGCCACGGACGGCACGGTGTTGCGCTTGCGGTTGGCGCGCTTGGCCTCGCGGGCGGGCTTCATCGCCACGATCGACTTGCGCAGCTTCGCCATGCGGGTGTGGATGCGGCGGCGATCCAGTTCGATCTTCGTCTCACCGGGACCACGCGATCCCATCCCGGCTCCGGCACCGCCCACCTGGCCACCGGCCTGGCGGGACATCGACTCGCCCCAGCCGCGCAGGCGCGGAAGCAGGTATTCGAGCTGGGCGAGCTCGACCTGCGCCTTGCCCTCCCGGCTCTTGGCGTGCTGGCTGAAGATGTCGAGGATGACGGCGGTGCGGTCGATGACCTTCACCTTCACGACGTCCTCCAGCGCGCGGCGCTGGGACGGGGCGAGTTCGGTGTCGGCGATGACGGTGTCGGCTCCGAGGGACGCCACGATGCCGGCGAGCTCCAGTGCCTTGCCCTTGCCGAGGTAGGTGCTGGGGTCCGGATGCGGACGCCGCTGCAGCAGCCCGTCGAGCACGGTAGCGCCGGCGGTCTCGGCGAGCGCGGCCAGTTCGCGGATCGAGTTCTCCGCATCCGTCTGCGAGCCCTGCGAGTAGACGCCGATGAGCACGACGTTCTCGAGGCGCAGCTGCCGGTACTCGACCTCGGTGACGTCCTCGAGCTCGGTGGACAGCCCGGCGACGCGTCGGAGCGCCTGCCGGTCCTCGCGGTCGTACTGCTCGCCGTCGGAGTCCGCACGGCCGACGTCGGCCTGCAGCGCCTGGGCGGAGCCGCCGAAGATGGTGTAGCCGGCGCGGGTGTCGGCGCTGGCGAGGACGCGGGCGACGACATCGTCGTCCTGCGTGGTGGTGTCGACTTCAGTCATTGCTTCCAGACTACTTGCTGTCATTGGCCTAGTTCCCTCCTGTCGGGTAGTTTCCCTGTCATGGCTTCAGAGCACTACTTCACGAACAATCCGGCGACCGAGCTGAAGCCGCGTCAGATCTCCGTGCATCTCAGCGGACGCGAATACACGCTCACGACCGCCGGTGGCGTGTTCAGCCCCGAGCACATCGACGACGGAACCGAGGTGCTCCTCGACAACGTCCCGACGCCCCCGCAGACGGGCGACCTGCTCGACATCGGCTGCGGATGGGGACCCATCGCGCTGACGATGGCCCTCGAGGCCCCGGAATCCACGGTGTGGGCCGTCGACGTCAACGACCGCGCCCTGGAGCTGGTGCGCCGCAACGCCGCCATCGTCGGCGTCACCAACATCAACGCCGTGCGTCCCGAGGATGTTCCCGCCGGGCTCTCGTTCGCCACCATCTGGTCGAATCCGCCCATCCGCATCGGGAAGGCGGAGCTGCACGCCCTGCTCCAGGCCTGGATGCCCCGGCTGGCACCGGCATCCGAGGCGTGGCTCGTCGTGCAGAAGAACCTCGGGGCGGATTCGCTGCACGCGTGGATGCGCGAGGAGTTCGGCGAACTCGACATCGTGCGCGAGGGAGTCGGCAAGGGCTACCGCGTGCTCAAGGCCACGAAGGGCTGAACCGGGCCGGTCGAGGTCAGTCGAGGAAGCCGATGACGGCGTCCTTGAAGGTGCGCGAGGTGAGCGCGTTGACGTGGCCGCGGCCGGGGATGGACACGTAGCGCGCACCCCAGTCCTCCGCCAGCGCCTGCGTCCCCTCGCCGACCGGGTCGAGCTCACCGGAGACGAACAGGACCGGGATGTCGGGTGGGGCGACGAGGGGTGCACCGGCGACGCCGTCGACGATCGCCGCCAGCACCTCGGCGTCGGCGCCGGCCGCCAGAGCCGGGCCCAGGATGGCCTCCGCGACCGGGTTCGAGCTGAAGTCCCGACTGGTCAGCATCCGGTCGACGTCCTCGTGGCGCCACGTGGCGAAGACCTCCACAGGACCGGTGCCGCCGAGCACGAGACGTCGGATGCGCTCGGGCGCGAGTTCGGCGACGGCCGAAGCGATCCGGCAGCCCATCGAGTACGCCACCAGGTCGACCGCGCCGGCCCCGGCCGAGTCGAGAACCGCCACGAGGTCGGCGGCCTGCATGGTCGGAGCGTAGGCATCCGCGTCCGTCGGCTTGTCGCTGTCGCCGTGGCCGCGCAGGTCGACCGTGATGACGGCACGACCGGTCGCCTCCAGCGCCCGCAGCCATCCGGTGGTGTCCCAGGTCACGACGGCGTCCGAGGCGAATCCGTGCACCAGGAGCACCGGCGGATGCGCGCCGTCGGCCGGTGCGCCCGGGTGGACGCCGTAGGCGATGAGGGCGCCGTCGACGCCCTCGGCGTAGGCCGTCACTCGGCGGGAGCGGTCGGCTCGGCCGTGTCGGAGGTCGCCAGCACGACTCCCGCATGGGCGAGCTCGGCGAGCGCGGACGCGCTCGAGTCCGCGGCCACCCCGGCGACCAGGTCGGTGAGCACGCGGACGTGCTGGCCGTGCTCGACCGCGTCGAGCGCGCTCGCCCGAACGCAGTAGTCCGTGGCGAGGCCGACGACGTCGACGTCGGTGACTCCGCGTGCGCTCAGCAGTTCCTGCACCGTCTCGCCGGTCTCCGTGGTGCCCTCGAAGATCGAGTACGCCGGGACACCCTGCCCCTTGCGGATGTGCACGTCGATGCCGTCGAGCGGCAGCGCGGGGTGGTACTCGGCACCCGGGGTGCCCGATACGCAGTGCGCCGGCCAGGAGTCCACGAAATCGGGCGCGGCATCGGTGGCGAAGTGCCCGCCGTTGTCGTTGTCGGCATCGTGCCAGTCGCGGGAGGCGATGACGACGTCGTAGCCGTCGGGATGCGCGGCCAGCAGCTCGGCGATGCCGGAGGCGACCGCGGCTCCCCCGTCGACTCCGAGGGCGCCGCCCTCGGTGAAGTCGTTCTGCACGTCGATGATGAACAGTGCTCGGGTCACGGCTGTCTCCTCAGGTCCGGCGTCGATGCGTGCCTCTCCTTCGATTATGCCCGGATCCGGCGTCCGAACGGCGCTGTCGTCGGTCACCGCGGACGCGCGGGCTCAGGCGCAGAAGTCGACGATGGTGCGCTCGAGCACGCGTGCGAGGACGACGACGGAGGCGAGGTCGACCCATTCGTCCGCCGCGTGCGCTCCCCCGCCGTCGACGCCGATGATCACGCACGGGATGCCCGCCTCGAGGATGAGGCCGGCGTCGGTCCAGAACGGTTCGCCGCGAGTGACGGC
>JBEVEO010000280.1:0-6947 GCA_040512695.1 Leifsonia sp.
ATCGCGGCGACCCTCGAACCCGGTGCCACTGCCGTGTCCGACCTCCTCGACCGCCACCGTGGTCAAGCACTCATTTCGTATGACCCCAACATCCGCCCGAGCCTCATCCACGACCGTGACTCGGTGCGTCTTCAGGCGCTGTCGCACATCCAGCTCGCCGACGTGATCAAGGCGAGTGACGAGGACATCGCGTGGCTCCACCCCGGAGAGGACATCGTCGACGTTGCGCGACGTTGGTTGCGGTCAGGTCCGTTGCTGGTGGTGGTGACGACTGGCGCGGGCGGATGCCTCGCGGTTGCGGCGGGCCTCGAGCTCAGGGTGCCCGCCGTCACCGACGACGTGGTCGATACCGTCGGTGCCGGCGACACGTTCATGGCCGCTCTCATCGACGGTTTGCTCGGCGAAGGCGCGTTCGGCGCTGACGCGCGTCGGGTGCTCGAGTCGCTGGGGGAAGAAGGCACGACCTCCCTGCTCCACCGGAGCGCAGTCGCGGCAGCGGTCACCGTCTCTCGGCCCGGCGCCGACCCGCCGACGCGAGAGGAACTGGAGGCGATCTCATGATCAGGACGAGGCACCCGGAGTCCCACGGGTGGACTCCGGGCAGATTTCGTCGACGTCGGAACGAGACCCGACGGCGCAGAGTCTAGACCGCGTGGCCGCAGGAGTCGACCCGCTCCCGACATCCCACGAGGGATGACTGACTTGAGGGAGCTGGACGCATCGGCTGGTGTTCACCCGGACCTTCCAGCCCGCACCATCCACCGCACGGACGACAGGACTCACGACCATGACGAACGCAGAACATGCCGATGATGGACGCCCCCAGAGGCCCGCTCCAGGCATGGCCCCACCGAGTGCGACCTCGGCCGGGTCTGTGCCTCTGGAGGAGCGCAGCACGCTTCGAGAGGAAGTTCTCGAGCGGGAGCGGGAGCGGTTCGGCGGTATCAAGTTCGGCTCCGCATTCTTCGGTTGGCTCACCGCAACCGGCACCGCCGTCATCCTCACCGCACTCGTCGCGGCGACAGGGGCCGCCGTCGGCCTCGGCGCCGCCGACGGGCAGGCCGCGATCGACGAGGGCGACGCCGCCACCATCGGGATCGCCGGCGCCATCGCCCTCGTCGTGGTGCTCCTGATCTCGTACTACTGCGGCGGCTACGTCGCCGGACGCATGGCCCGATTCGATGGACTGAAGCAAGGCCTGGCGGTATGGCTGTGGGCGATCGTGATCGCCATCGTCGTGGCCGTCGTCGGTGCCATCGCCGGGAGCCAGTACAACGTGCTGGCGAATCTCAACAGTTTCCCCCGCATCCCCGTCAACGAAGGCGCCGTCACGATCGGAGGGGTCATCACCGCCGTGGCTCTGACGCTGGCGAGCCTGGGTGGGGCCCTGCTGGGCGGGGCCGCCGGGATGCGGTTCCACCGCAAGGTCGACCGTGCCGGTCTGGGACGGTGAATCCCTGATGCTCCCGTCGAACAACATCCAGAGCATCGTCGGTGCCACACTGCACGGTCTCGACGGCGACAAGATCGGAAAGATCGCGCAGGTGCTCGTCGACGCTGCCGACGGCCACCCCACGTGGGCCGTCGTCCACGTCGGAACGATCACCCGCCATGCCGCCTTCGTACCGCTCCGGGAAGCGACGTGGGAGCACGATGACGTCTCGGTCCCGTTCACCAGGGAACTCGTCAAGACGGCTCCCAGGATCGACTCGGATGGCCTCAGCCCCGCCCAGGAGCAAGAACTGGAGCGCCACTATGCCGGATCCGCAGCAGATGGATCCGGCACGGCCGATCCGAACGAGGCTGCAGACACGCACGGGGCTCACAACGACCCCACGGAGAAGGCCTGACCGCTCGAGAGCGTCCAGGCCTTGCTTCCCGCGGGCTCGTCTGGGAGCGCCGCACTCCGCCGCGGATCAGCTGATGACGGCGAATCCGTCCGTCCAGCCGATCTTCTCCGTGGCGGCCAGGGTGATCTGCAGGAAGCCGATGGCCTCGAGTTCCCGGGCGCGCTTGAGGCCGCCGGCGTCGATGGCCTTGATGCCTCCCGCGCTCACGACGGCCGCGAGGAGGGCCTTCGCGTCCTCGTCGTCTCCGGCGATCAGCACGGTCGTCGGCGCGTCGCCGACCTTCTTCTTGGCGAGGGTGGCCCCGAAGGTCGTGTTGAACGCCTTGAGCACCTTCGCAGACGGGACGATGGCGGCGATCTCGGCCGCGGCGGACGACTGGGCGGGAACGACGAGACCGTCGAAGCTCGCGAAGTCGACCGGGTTGGTGATGTCGACCACGACCTTGCCCGACAGCTGGTCGCCGTAGGTGGCCAGCACGTCGTCGAGGGCGGCGTGCGGAACGGCGAGCACGACGACATCGCCCGTGATGCTCGATCCGGAGCGCTCGATGAATTCGACGACGTTGCCTCCGTCGGTCACGAGACCGCCGATGGCCGTTCCCATGTTTCCCGACCCGATGATGCTGACAGTGGTCATTTCCGTACTCCTGGTTCGTTTGGTTGTTGCTACAACTAACAACCTACGCTTCGTTAGTTGTTTCGTCAACTAATTGCTAGGATGGTTCCATGACGACGGAACCGATGAGTGGCGCCGAGGCTGCAGCCTGGGTGCGGCTCGTTGCGCTCGTCGAACTCCTGCCGCCGGTGCTGGACGCGCAGTTGCTGCGCGATGCCCGGCTGACGCACTTCGAGTACCTCGTGCTGATGGCACTCGCGGACAGTCCCGATCGCACCTCGCGGATGACCGCGCTCGCATCGGCCACGAACGCGACCCTGCCGCGCTTGTCCCATGTCGTTCGACGGATGGAGGAGCGCGGGCTCGTCGCGCGCTTCCCGTGCCCCGAGGATCGCCGAGCCACCAATGCCCGCCTGACCGATGCCGGCCTTGCCGTCCTCGATGAGGCCGCACCGGGTCACCACCAGACCGTGCGGGAGTACGTGCTGGACGCCCTCACGCCGGGCGAACTCGACCAGCTGTACGACATCGCCGGAACGCTGCTCGAGCGCCTCGACCCCGACGGCCGCATGACAGCGACGGCCTGCCACCCCGCGAAAGCGGCTGCGGTGAGCGCGGACGCCTAGCGCAGGATGCCCCGCTGCCGTGCCGCCGAGACCGCTGCCGTGCGGGAGGCGACATCGAGCTTGGTGAAGATGTGCGCCAGGTGCGACTTCACGGTGGCCTCGCTGACGAAGAGCTCCGCGGCGACCTCGGTGTTCGACCGGCCGGCCGCGACGAGTTCGAGCACCTCGATCTCCCGCGAGCTGAGACTCACCCGGGGTGCACGGAGGCGGTCCAGCAGCCGGGAGGCGATCACCGGGGCGAGGGCGCTCTCGCCGGCGGCTGCCGCCCTGACCGCTGCGATCAACTCGTGCGGAGGGGCATCCTTCAGGAGGTAGCCGCTCGCTCCGGCCTCCACTGCACCCAGGATGTCGGCATCCGAGTCGTAGTTCGTCAGCACGAGCACGTACGGTGCGGCGTCGAGCGCACGGATTCGCCGCGTCGCATCCGCTCCGGTGGCCTCGCTGCCGGAACCGAACTGCAGGTCCATGAGCACGACGTCCGGGTTCTCCCGTTCGGCGGCGGCGACCGCCTCGTCGGGGGTGGCTGCCTCCGCGACGATCTCGACATCGTCCTCCTGCGCGAAGAGGGCGGCGAGCCCCGCGCGCACGATGGGATGGTCGTCGGCGATCACGACGCGGATCATGGCGCCCCGACCAGGGAGAGGGAGACGGAGAGCGTCGTGCCGCGGCCGGGCGCGGAGTCGACGGTGAGGGTTCCGCCCAGCTGCTGGACCCTCTCGCGGGTGGCCTGCAGGCCGAACGAGTCCGACCGGCCCGGCACCGCAGCGACGGCGAGCGGGTCGAATCCGTCGCCGTCGTCGGCCACCGTGAAGCGCAGTTCGTCGTGGTCGACGACCAGGGTGATGGTCGCCGAGGTGGCGTGCGCATGCTGGATGACGTTCGCGATGGCGCCCTGGGCGATGCGCAGCAGGGCGGTCTGCAGGTACATCGGCAGGGTCAGTGCGTCGGACACCCGCACGGTGACACTGAGCCCCTGCGTGGACCACTGGGAATCCGCCAGCCGGCGGAGGGCGCCGCCGAGCCCCTGATCGTCGAGCTCGGGTGGCGTGAGTTCCCGGATGAACCGGCGCGCGTCGGCGAGGTTCGCCGCGGCCGTCTCGCGGGCGAGACGGATGTGCTCGACGCCGGGCCGGTCCGGGTCGGCGCGTTCGGCCGCGTAGAGCAGCATCTGAATGCTGGAGAGCCCCTGCGCGAGGGTGTCGTGGATCTCCCGCGCCAGCCGGGCGCGCTCGGCGAGCACACCGGATTCGTGCTCGGTCGCGGCGAGTTGCCCGCGGGTGGCGAGGAGTTCCTGCATGAGGGCCTCGCGCTCGACGGCCTCACGGGCGAGCGCCTGGTACCCCAGGCCGATCAGCAGCGCGACCCCGGCACCGACCAGCGGGCCGACGACGCCTCCGACCGTCCAGCCGCCGTGGAGTCCCAACGCCACGATCGCCACGATCGTCGCCGCCACGATCGCGACGGAGCCCCACCACCGGCCGAGGAGGTGGAGGTAGAGGAAGAACAGGGGGAACACGAGGTAGGCGGCTTCGGGGGACAGCCAGAGCAGCACCGCCCACTCGAGGGTGAGGAGGCCCAGCCAGGCGAGGCCCGGCAGCCTGCCGTGGGCGCGAGCGGGTCGGACGAGGAACGCGCCGAGCCCGTAGGTGACCGCGAGAACGGCGGACAGGGCGATGATCGCGCCGCTGGAGTTCGTAGGGACCAGGACGGCGCGGGCGATGACGATCCCGGTCAGGACGAAGAACATCACGTGGAGTCCGGTGCGCAGCCCCACGAAGACCGGGGTCAGCGCGGTATGGGCCATGGCCTGAACATTACGCGCCTCACCGGCGGGGCTCATCGTCCGAAAGGACGACGACGGCTTCCACCCTTCGCGTCTCGCGGGCCCCGCTGACGGCCGATGACCGGGGCGGCGATGGCAGGAACAGTGGGAGGTGCCATCGAACCCGGTGGCCGGAAAGGAACACGCCATGTTCGTCGCCCTGCGCGACCTGCGCTTCGCCCGAGGCCGATTCGTCCTCATCGGATCGGTCGTCGCCCTCATCACCGTCCTCGTCGGCTTCCTCAGCGGGCTCACGGGCGGGCTCGCCACCCAGAACATCTCCGCCGTGCTCGCGCTGCCGGCCGATCGGCTCGTCTTCACGGAACCCTCCGGCGGCGAGTCCGGCGCCAGCTTCTCGGACTCCGCCATCACCGGGCAGCAGGCCACGGCCTGGGCGGCGACGGATGGCGTCGGAGCGGCGGAGCCGATCGGGATCAGCCAGACGCGCGCCGAGGCCGGCGACACCCGCGCGGCGATCGCCGTGTTCGGAGTGCGATCCGGCTTCGACGAACTGGCGCCATCCAGCGACGGGCTCCTCGGACTCTCCGAACCTGCTGCCGCGGCACTCGACGTGACGCCCGGCGACGCGGTGAGCATCGCCGGCACCTCGTACACGGTGGAGACGGTGACCGGCGACGACTGGTACAGCCACACCCCCGTCGTGCAGATGTCCCTGCACGACTGGCAGGCGTACTCGGCGGCGACGGGGAATCCCGATGCCTACGCCACCGTCCTCGCGGTCACCGGTGATCCCGACTGGGCGGCCGCCGACGCCGCCAACGCCACTGTCTCCGAGACGACACTCGGCTCATTGACAGCCCTCAGCGCGTTCCGATCCGAGATCGGCTCCCTGCTCCTCATGGTGGCGATGCTGTTCGGCATCTCGGGCCTGGTGATCGGAGCCTTCTTCACGGTCTGGACGATGCAGCGGAAGGGGGACATCGCCGTGCTCAAGGCGCTCGGAGCCAGCACCGCATCGCTCATCCGGGATGCCATGGGTCAGGCCATGATCGTGCTGCTCCTCGGCATCGGGATCGGCCTCGGCCTCGTGGCCGTACTCGGGGCGCTCGCCGGAACGGCGCTGCCGTTCCTGCTCAGTCCGCTGACCACCCTTCTGCCGGGCGTGATCATGATCGCCCTCGGGCTCGCAGGAGCCGCCTTCGCGCTCCGATCCGTCACCTCCGCCGACCCCCTCACCGCCCTTGGGAGCAACCGATGATCCGCCTCGATGACATCACCCTCACCTTCCCCGACGGCGACGGCCGCGTCACCGCCGTCGACCACGTCTCGATCACGTCGCATCCCGGAACCGTCACCGGCATCACCGGCCCGAGCGGCTCGGGCAAGTCGAGCCTCCTCGCGGTCGCCGCGACGCTCATCCGGCCGGATTCCGGCCGAGTGCTCATCGACGACACCGATGCGACCGGACTGGATGCGGGGGAGGCCACGTCGCTGCGCCGAGAGCGGATCGGCATCGTCTTCCAGCAGTCCAACCTCATCCCCTCCCTCACCGCGCGCGAGCAGCTGGCGGTCATGAACGAGCTCGGTGGACCGCACGCCGGGCGGGACCGTGCCCGCGCTGCGGCGCGCGCCGACGAGCTCCTGGATGCCGTCGGCCTCGGCACGCAACGGGACAAGCGGCCGCATCAGCTCTCCGGCGGGCAGCGGCAGCGGGTGAACATCGCCCGCGCCCTCATGAACGACCCGAGCGTGCTGCTGGTCGACGAGCCGACGAGCGCGCTCGACCAGGAGCGGGGCGCCAGCATCATCGAGCTCATCCTCCAGCTCACGGAGGAGCTCGACACGTCGACGCTTCTCGTCACGCATGACCTCGTGCACCTCCCGCGCATGCACGCGGTCGTCCACCTGGTGGACGGCAGGCTGGAGGCCGCCGTCGCCGCCGAGCGGAGCGGGCTGAGCCGGGTCTAGGACGTCGTCAGCGTGTAGTCGCCCTCTGCGCAGCCCGTCACGCTCCAGCCGCCGGGAACGGCGGTCGTGTCGACCTCCGTGATGCCCGTGACGTCGAACTCGGGA
>JBEVEO010000016.1:0-4008 GCA_040512695.1 Leifsonia sp.
GGTGGGGAGCCTGGGTGGTGCCGTACCACGTGAGCCGCCGGGACCGAGTGCTCCAGTCGGCGACGTAGACCCGGGGTTCCATGGGAGCGGGTGCCCCACGCCCGGTCCGCAGCGTGCCGCGGACGACGCTCGAGGACTGGGCGGTCAGGTCCTCGACGTCCCCGTGGCCCGCAGTGCCGGCCAGCATGACGTTTGTTCCCCAGCTCTCGTAGAGCAAGGGCGCCCCCTCAGCCAGTGCGTCGTCCGCGGTGAGCACGTGCGGAAGCGGCTCGTAGGAGACTCTGACCCGGGCGGCTGCTTCCAGGGCATCCTGCATGGTCTCGGCGACGACGGCGGCGATCGGTTGTCCGACGTAGACGACCTTGTCGATCGGCAGGACGTGCAGCTTGAGCTCCTGGCCGCCGGTGGGGGCGGGGTCCATCGCATTGGGGATGGGGCCGACGTGCTCCGCGAGGTCGCGCCCGGTGGCGACCATGAGCACTCCCGGGCAGGCGAGGGCGGCCTCGGCGTCGACGGTGAACCGAGCGTGCGGCACCTCGCTGCGCACCAGCACCACGTGTGTGGTCCCCGGGAGGCTCAGGTCATCGGTGTAGTGAACGCGGCCGGCAACGTAGTCGTCGCCGTCGTGCCGTCGTAGCGACTGACCCGCGAACATGCCCGCCTCGCGGGGCCGAGGTTCCGCCCGAACTGTCACTGAGGTTCCGCCCATCTTCCGTCATGCAGAACGTTGATTCTGGACAGAGAGTAACGGGCCTCACATCATCAGTGTCAAGAATCAACATTCTCGAGGATGGAATTTTCTACCGGCCGATCAGCTGCGCCTGCGCGGCTGCGGCCGAGAGCAGTCGCGCAAGGTCGGCCTCCTTCTCGGGGGTGTACCGCTGCACCGGGCACGAGAGCGACAGGGCGCACACGCCCGAGCCATCCGGCGCCCGCACGACCTGGGCGATGGCCCAGATATCCGGTTCGTTCTCGCGATCGGCGACGGCATAGCCCTGTGCCCTGATCTGGGCCAACTCGTTCAGGAGACGGCTGCGCGAGGTGATCGAGGACTCGGTAACGCCCTGAAGGTCCTCTCGGGGATAGCGGCGCATGATCTCTTCGGTCGACAGTTCGGCCAGGAGCGCCTTGCCGCCCGATGTGCAGTGCGCCGGTCGCACGAGCCCCACGCGCGACGTCGTGCGGACCGCCCGATCACACTCGACGGCGTCCAGGAAGATCGTGTTGGTCCCTTCCAGGGCCAACAGGCTGCACGTCTCGTCGGCCTGCTCGACGAGGGACCGAATGATGGGGCTGAGCTGGGCGCGCAGGTCGTGCCGCACCACCGAGAGCCCCAACGTCAGGAGCGTTGGCCCCGGGGAGTACGTCTTGGCCTGGGCGTTCTTCTGCACCAGGCCGTAGTGCTCGAACATCGCGAGCAGCCGATGGGCTGTCGACGGGCCAACGCCTAGCTCCTCGCTCGCCTCCGAGACCCGGATCGAGGGTCGATCGCGAAGGAGGAGCAACAGCCTGATCGCATTGTCCACCGAGCTGATCGGATGCTTCGGCTCGGACGCTGGCTTCGGATCTGTCACTGCCACCCCAGTCGAGTACGGCGATTCTTGTCGCGGCCGGCAAGAGATTCGCACAGCTCGATCACGATCGAACACTATCTTCGGATGACGCCGTCGTGCTGGCGCTCCCGCGACACGCGGACCGCGCGAGCCCGATCGTGCCCGGCCTCCGAGGCGTGGCCGGGCTAGGCGCGTCTCCTCACTCATGACGACGTTCCCCGGGCCGGGGCGACCCTGCTCCGAGCAGAGCAAGGGCGTCGGCTCAACATCCGTGTGGTCGGCACGCCGGACCTGGCCGAGCTCCACTTCAGCGTGCTGTCGACCGTGAAGCGCGTGCAGCGAGAGCTGAACCTCGACCTGCGGCTACGCCGTCAGCTCCGAGCTGCGCCGGCCGGCCGCGACACGGCCCACGATGTTGCGAACGAAGGCGACCCATCGTCGGGGGTCACCGCCCCCCACGGCTTCCCAGGACGACGAGCAGCGGCCCCCGGACATCACCGCCTGACGCTGCGACACCGAGCAGGCTGCTGCCCGACGGAGGCGAACGCCCACGGAGCCGTCACCATGGCCCCTCCGGGGAGTGACGGTGACAGCTCGGCTCGAACTGCTCACACGGGCCGAGACTCCCGCTCGCCGACCAGGTTGAGCGCGATGTCGATGATCATGTCCTCCTGGCCGCCCACGAGCCGGCGGCGGCCACACTCCATGAGGATGTCGCGGACGTCGACGTTGTAGCGGTCGGCGGCGTTCTCCGCGTGCCGGAGGAACGACGAGTACACACCGGCGTAGCCGAGCGTGAGGGTCTCGCGGTCGACACGGACGGGCCGGTCCTGCAGCGGGCGGACGATGTCGTCGGCAGCGTCCTGCAGCTTGAACAGGTCGCAGCCGTGCTTGAAGTCGGACAGGTCCGCGACGGCGATGAACGCCTCGATCGGGCAGTTCCCGGCACCGGCGCCGTGACCGGCCAGTGAGGCGTCGACGCGGAACACGCCGTTCTCGACCGCGACCACCGAGTTGGCGACCGACAGGGACAGGTTCTCGTGCGCGTGGATGCCGATCTCGGTCTGCGGGTCGAGCACGTCGCGGTAGGCGCGCACCCGGTCGCGTACGCCGTTCATGGTCAGCCGGCCGCCGCTGTCGGTGACGTACACGCAGTGGGCGCCGTAGGACTCCATCAGCTTCGCCTGCTTGGCGAGCTCCTCCGGCGGGGCCATGTGCGAAAGCATCAGGAAGCCGGACACGTCCATCCCGATCTCACGGGCGGTCTGGATGTGCTGGGCCGAGACGTCGGCCTCCGTGCAGTGCGTGGCCACGCGGACCGAGCGCACGCCCAGGTCCCAGGCGCGCTTCAGCTCATGGATGGTGCCGACCCCGGGGAGCAGCAGCGTGGTGAGGCGGGCGTTGCGGAGGACCGAGGCGGCCGCCTCGATCCACTCCCAGTCGGTGTTCGAGCCGGGGCCGTAGTTGACCGATCCGCCGGCGAGCCCGTCGCCGTGGGCGACCTCGATGGCGTCGACGCCGGCCGCGTCGAGGGCCGCGGCGATCTCGCGGACCTGCGCGACGGAGTACTGGTGGCCGACCGCGTGCATGCCGTCGCGGAGCGTCACGTCCTGCACGTAGACGCGGGGCGCGGGCGGCGCGGCGACTCCGGCGGCGCTCGTCTCGACGGCGGTGGCGGATGCTTCGGCGCTCGCGGTCATGCGGAGACCTCCGTTCGTTCGGCGCTGCGACGGGCGATGAGCCGCTCGGCGGTGCGCAGGGCGGCTGAGGTCATGATGTCGAGGTTGCCCGCGTATTCGGGGAGGTAGTGGCCCGAACCGGTCACCTCGAGGAAGATCGAGATCTTCGTGCCGCGGAACGGCCGATCGAGCGCCGGCACGTACGCCTCGTCGACCTCGTCGAACTGCACGGCCTGCTTGAGCACGTAGCCGCCGACGTAGGTCTGCACCTCGGCGAGCATCGCCGCGACCGACTCGTGCACGGCGGCCTCGTCGAGGGTGCCGTCGGCGACCCGGCCTTCGACGAGGCACACGACCGTGTCGCGCATCACGAGCGGGGGCTCTGCGGGGTTCAGCACGATGATGGCCTTGCCGCGCTCGGCGCCGCCGACCGCCTCGATCGCCCGAGCGGTGGTCTCGGTGAACTCGTCGATGTTCGCGCGGGTTCCCGGTCCGGCCGATCGCGACGCGATCGAGGCGACGATCTCGGCGTAGGCCACCGGTACGACCCGCGACACCGCCGCGACCATCGGCACCGTCGCCTGGCCGCCGCACGTCACCATGTTCACATTGCCCGCATCGAGATGCGCCTCGAGGTTGACGGCCGGGACCACGAACGGGCCGATCGCCGCGGGAGTGAGGTCGATCAACCTCTTGCCGTGCGGCGCGAGTGCCTTGGCGTTGGCGATGTGAGCCTGGGCAGACGTAGCGTCGAAGACGATGTCGATCTCCTCGAA
>JBEVEO010000019.1:0-3581 GCA_040512695.1 Leifsonia sp.
TGTCTGCCCAAAAACGAACGACCAGCGGCGTGCTCGGAGGCTTTCTGGCCTTCGTCGGCATGAGCGTCGCGGCCGGCGTCCTCGTGACAGCCGCAGTGACCCCCGCCATCGCCGTGAGCGGCATGGCCGCCACGAGCGGCATCAACATGTTCGAGAACCTGCCGAGCTACCTCGAGATCGGTGCCCTCGCGCAGAAGACGAACGTGTACGCCGTCCAGAACGACGGCAACCCCTATCTGTTGGCCTCGTTCTTCGACCAGGACCGCGAGGAGGTCAGCTGGGACGACATCTCCCAGTACGCGAAGGACGCGGCGGTCGCCGGCGAGGACCCCCGCTTCTACGAGCACGGCGGCATCGATGTGCAGGGCACCGCCCGAGCGATGATCTCCACCTACGTGTTGCGCGGAGCGACTCAGGGTGGATCGAGCATCACACAGCAGTACGTCAAGAACGTGCTGGTGCAGAAGGCCGAAGCCGCCGCGAAGACGGAGGAGGAGATGGAGGCCGCGTACGCCGAGGCCACCGACCCCACTCCCGACCGCAAGCTCAAGGAGATGCGTCTCGCCATCGGCGTCGAGAAGAAGTACTCGAAGGACGACATCCTGAAGGGCTATCTCAACATCGCCGGGTTCGGCGGCCGTGTCTATGGCATCCAGTCGGCGGCGCAGTACTACTTCGGGGGCACCAGCGCGAAGGACCTGAACCTCGGCCAGGCAGCCGCGCTGCTCGCGATCGTGAACAACCCGGAGAAGTTCCGTCTCGACCAGCCCGATTCGAAGACCAATGGAGCTAACACCAAGGTCGGCGACAAGGTCGTTCCTTACGCCAAGACCCAGGAGCGCCGCGACTACATCCTCGACTCGATGCTCAAGTACAAGAAGATCACGCAGAAGGAGCACGACGCCGCGATCAAGGAGCCGATCTCTCCATCGATCAAGGAGCCGAGCACCGGATGCGCCACGGCCGGCGGAGCCGGCTACTTCTGCGACTACGTGTACTGGACGATCGCGAACGATCCCGCCTTCGGCGAGACCGAGAATGACCGCCTCAAGCTCCTCCGCCAGGGCGGACTCGACATCTACACGACGCTCGACCTCGACCTCCAGGCTGCAGCAGAACAGGCGATCAACGAGACTGTGCCGCGATCCGACCCGACTATCGACGTCGGCGCCAGCGCCGTGTCGGTGCAGCCCGGCACCGGTCGCGTTCTGGCCATGGCTCAGAACAAGCAGTTCTCCAACGACCCCGAGGTTCTCTCGGCCGACCCGCAGACCAGCGCGGTGAACTTCAACACCGACTTCGACTACGGCGGATCGAGCGGCTTCCAGCCTGGATCGACGTACAAGATCTTCACTCTCGGCGAGTGGATCAAGGAGGGGCACTCCCTCAATGAGTACGTCAACGCGTATCGTCGCGCCGACTGGGGCACGTTCAACGACTCCTGCAACGGCCCGATCTCGGTCCCCGGGTGGAGCCCGGTGAATGACGAGGGTGGAAACGGCGGCAGCTGGACGGCGCTCTACAACACCCAGAACTCCGAGAACACCGGCTTCGTCGCGATGGCCAAGCAGCTCGACCTGTGCGGCATCCGCAAGACGGCCGAGTCCTTCGGGATCCACCGCGCCGACGGTGACGAACTGCAGCAGGGCCCGGCGTCCGTGCTGGGCACGAACGAGATCGCGCCTGTGTCGATGGCCGAGGCCTTCGCCGGGGTCGCCGCCAACGGAACCGTCTGCAAGCCGATCGTGATCGACAAGGTCGTGCTGCAGGACGGCACCCCGCTCACTCCCCCGTCTGCTGGCTGTGCGCAGTCCGTCGACCCCAAGGTGACGGCGGCCATGGCCTATGCCATGCAGCGCGTCATGAGTGGCGGAACCGGTTCCTCCTCCAACTCGCGCACCTACCCCCAGGTGCCGATGATCGGCAAGACCGGTACCACGGACGACGCCGAGGCCACCTGGATGAGCGGCGCAAGCACCAAGGTCGCCACCACCGTCGGCGTGTACAACGCCAGCGGCCACGTCAACCTTCGCCAGACCTACTTCAACGGCGTGCAGGCCGCCGTCATCCGTCATGAGATCTGGCCTCGCATCATGTCCGTCGCCAACGCCAAGTACGGCGGAGACGCGTTCCCGGATGCCGATCCGTCGTCGTTGAAGACCGTCACCGCCACAGTTCCCGACGTGCGCGGGAAGTCGATCCAGGAGGCCCAGCAGCTCATCGAGGGAGCCGGATTCGGCTTCGCCGACGGCGGCGCACAGGACTCCGAGCTTCCCGCGGGCCAGGTCACCAGTACGAACCCGTCGGGCGATGCCCCGCGTGGATCGTTGGTGACCGCCTACACCTCGAACGGAGCGATGGTGCTGATGCCCAACGTCGTCGGGCTCTCCGAGGGCGACGCCAAGAACCAGCTCAAGGGCCAGTTCTCGGTGAAGACCACGGACGTCGACGTGACGGACCCGAAGCAGGTGGGACTCGTGCAGGCCAGCGATCCCGGCGCCGGCGCCGGAATCAAGCCCGGATCGCAGGTCACCATCAGCATCGGCAAGCTCAAGGCCGACAAGCCCGGTAAGGGTTAGCGGTGGCATCGTCCTCCGCTCGCTCGGGAGCCGCCGCAGCCGTCACTCTGACGGCAGCGGCGGCTCTTGCCGCACTGGCATGGGGCACGCTCATCGAGCGCACCATGTGGACCCTGCGCGAGGTGCGCGTTCCGGTGCTCCCCGTCGGGTCCGCACCGATCCGCGTGCTGCACCTCTCCGATCTCCACATGGCGCCGTGGCAGCGTGACAAGCAGGAGTGGGTGCGATCGCTCGCCGACCTCCAGCCCGACCTGATCGTCGACACCGGCGACAACCTCGGGCATCGCGACGGCATCGACGGGATCCGGCACGCCTTCGAACGGTTCGCCGGCATCCCCGGCGTCTTCGTCAACGGCTCGAACGACTACTACGGCCCCGTCGTCAAGAACCCGCTGCGCTACTTCGCCGGCCCGTCGAAGCACACCGGCCGTGCCGAGAAGCTCGACACGGCCGCCCTGCTCGAGTTCTTCGACAGCCTGGGCTGGGTCGATCTCAACAACGCTGCGGGGTCGGCCGACATCGCCGGCACCCACTTCGAGTTCTTCGGGGTCGACGACCCGCACAAGAAGCTCGACCGGCCGGAGCTCATCGCCCGCGCCATCGACGAACTGCGCGCCGACGACCCTCTCGGTGACGAGACCTGGCCCGACCGCGGCGATGCCCCGGCCAGCCGGGCGACGGTCTCGGTCGGCGTCACGCACGCGCCGTACCAGCGGGTGCTCAACTCATTCGTGAATCACGGGGCCCAGCTCATCCTGGCCGGACACACTCACGGCGGTCAGGTCTGCGTACCCGGATTCGGCGCACTGGTGACCAACTGCGACATCCCGCGCAAGCAGGTCAAGGGGCTGAGTCTCTGGTGGCACGGGATGCGCAACGCCTACCTCAACGTCTCGGCCGGCCTCGGCACCTCCATCTACGCCCCCGTGCGTTTCGCCTGCCCGCCCGAGGCGACCCTGTTGACACTGGTGCCTGAGAACGAGCGCTGAGTCGCGGGTCGGC
>JBEVEO010000024.1:0-14385 GCA_040512695.1 Leifsonia sp.
CGGCTCATGCGACGACGGTAACAGCGGATGCCGGGCCCGCGGCTCGCGCATCCCCGATTGGCGCGGTGTCGGGGGTTTCCGGAAGACTGCGGGATGTGAACGGCATCCGGGACTTCTGGCGCGCCCTGCCCACGGAGGGGCGGTGGCTGCTCTCCACGGTCGCCATCCAGACGCTGGGGCGGGGCCTGACGCTCCCGTTCACCATCATCTACCTGCACGAGGTACGCGGCTTCGACCTCGGCGTCTCCGGCGCCCTCATGAGCCTGATCGCCCTCACGGGGCTCATCGTCACGGGCCCCGGCGGCACGCTCATCGATCGCTACGGCGCCCGGTCAGTGCTGCTCGCCGGCCTGGCATCGATGATCGCCGGATGCACGCTGCTCGCGTTCGCGACCGACCCCGCGGTTGCGGCGGTCGCACTCGTCCTCATCGGCGTGAACTTCGGCGTCTCATGGCCCGGCTTCAACGCCCTGATCGCCACGGTGGTGCAAGGCGACCTCCGGCAGCAGTACTTCGGCGTGAACTTCGCCCTCGTGAACCTGGGCATCGGCGTGGGCGGGATCATCGGCGGCTTCTTCATCGACGTCGACACTCCCGAGACCTTCACCACGATCTTCCTCATCGACGCCGCGACCAGCCTCATCCCCGTCGCCTTGCTCATCGGACCGCTCCGGCACGTGCGAACGCAGGCCGAGCCGAGCGAGGACGAGCCGACGGGCGGGTACCGGGAGATCCTGCGACAGCCGGCCGTGCGGTGGTTGACCCTGCTCACGTTCCTCGCGGTCTTCATCGGCTACGGCCAGATGGAGGCCGGCTTCCCCGCCTATGCGCGGCAGGTCTCCGGGGTGTCCACCCAGGTGATCGGGTTCTCGTTCGCCGTCAACACCGCCGTGATCGTGTTCCTGCAGTTCGCCGTGCTGAAGCGCATCAGCGGTCGACGCCGCACGCGCGCCATGCAGGTGATGGCGATCGTGTGGGCGGGAGCCTGGCTCCTGCTCGGCGCCACCGGGCTGCTGCCGGACACCCTGGCCGCCGCGATCGGCGTGCTCGCGTTCATGGGCGTGTTCGCCTTCGGCGAGACGCTGCTCCAGCCGACCGTGCCAGCTGTGTACAACGATCTCGCCTCCGATCGCAATCGCGGTCGGTACAACGCCATCAACTCGGGAGCATTCCAGGGCGGCGCGATCACCGGCCCCGTCGCGGCCGGCCTGCTGCTCGACGCCGGTCTCGACGGGTGGTACATCGCCGTCATGGTGGCCGGATGCGCCGGCATCTGCGTGCTCGCCGCAGTGCTCGAGCGGCGCATCCCGGCCGATGTCAACGGCGTGACGGCTCCCGCCGCTGCCGTCGACTGACGCGGCGGGGGTGGCGCATCACTCCACGATCTCCGCGTCGATGACGTCGTCGGATCCGCCCGGCGAGAATCCGACATCGGGATCGTCCGCCCGAGCGACCGTGAGCCCGTCGCCCTGTGGAGCCAGGTCCACCATGACCCGATCGCCGTCGCGGATGACACCGCTCAGCAGTGCCCGAGCGAGCCGGTCGTCGATCTCCGTCTGCATCAGCCTGCGCAGCGGGCGCGCTCCGTAGATCGGGTCGTAGCCGCGTTCCGCGAGCCAGGCCCGCGCATCCGGTGTCACCCCGAGCTGCAGGCGCCGCTCCCCGAGCCGTGCCGAGAGCCGGTCGATGTACAGGCTCACGATCTCCGCGAGCTCGTCCCGCGACAGGCTGGAGAACACCACGATGTCGTCGAGTCGATTCACGAACTCGGGCTTGAAGGCCTGGCGCACGAGGTGCTGCACGGTCTCCTCCTTCTCGGCCCAGTCGAGGTCGGGGTCGATGAGGACCTGCGACCCCAGGTTGGAGGTGAGGATGAGGATCACGTTCCGGAAGTCGACGGTCCGGCCCTGGCCATCGGTCAGTCGGCCGTCGTCGAGCACCTGCAGCAGGATGTCGAACACCTCGGGGTGCGCCTTCTCCACCTCGTCGAGGAGGATGACGGAGTACGGCCGCCGCCGCACGGCCTCGGTGAGCTGCCCGCCCTGCTCGTAGCCGACGTAGCCGGGGGGAGCACCCACGAGGCGCGACACCGAGAACTTCTCGCCGTACTCCGACATGTCGATGCGCACCATGGCGCGCTCGTCGTCGAACAGGAACTCCGCGAGCGCCTTGGCCAGCTCGGTCTTGCCGACACCGGTGGGGCCGAGGAACAGGAACGATCCCGTCGGCCGGTTCGGATCGGAGATGCCGGCGCGCGACCGGCGCACGGCGTCGGCCACGGCAGCCACCGCCCGCTTCTGCCCGATGAGGCGGCGTCCCAGTTCGGTCTCGAGGTGCAGCAGCTTCTCGGTCTCGCCCTGCAGCAGGCGGCCGACGGGGATGCCGGTCCACGCCGCGATGACGGCGGCGATGTCCTCCTCCGTCACCTGCTCGTTCACCATGCGGTGCTCGGCCGGGGCGCTCTCCGCCTGCTCGGCGGCCGCGAGGTGCTCCTGGAGTTCCTTGATGGTCGTGTACTCGAGCCGCGAGGCCTCGGCGTAGTTGGCCTCGCGCATGGCCCGGTCACGGGCGGTGTAGGCCTCGTCGAGCTGCTTCTTGAGGTCGCCGACGCGGTTGAGCGATGCCCGCTCTCGCGCCCAGCGCTCCTCGAGCCCGAGCAGTTCGCGCTCCCGTTCGACGAGTTCCTCTCGGAGCTTCGCCAGCCGGGCCTTCGAGGCGTCGTCCTTCTCCTTCTTGAGGGCGAGCTCCTCGAGCCGCATGCGGTCGACCGAGCGCTTGAGCTGGTCGATCTCCATGGGAGACGAGTCGATCTCCATCTTCAGCCGGCTCATCGACTCGTCGACCAGGTCGATGGCCTTGTCGGGCAGCTGCCGCGATGAGATGTACCGGTTGCTCAGCGAGGCTGCGGCCACGAGGGCGGCATCCGTGATCGTCACGCCGTGGTGCGCCTCGTAGCGGCCCTTGAGACCGCGGAGGATGGCGACGGTGTCCTCCACAGACGGCTCGCCCACGTAGACCTGCTGGAATCGGCGCTCGAGTGCGGCGTCCTTCTCGATGTACTCGCGGTACTCGTTGAGCGTCGTCGCCCCGATGAGGCGCAACTCGCCGCGTGCGAGCATCGGCTTCAGCATGTTGGACGCCGCCACGGATCCCTCGCCGCCCCCGGCGCCCATGAGCAGGTGCAGCTCGTCGACGAAGGTGATGATCTGGCCGTCGGCGTCGTTGATCTCCTTGAGCACGGCCTTGAGGCGCTCCTCGAACTGGCCGCGGTACATGGCCCCGGCCACGAGGGCGGAGATGTCGAGCGCGACGAGTTGCTTGCCCTTCAGCGATTCGGCCACGTCGCCGGCGACGATGCGCTGCGCGAGGCCCTCCACCACGGCGGTCTTGCCGACACCGGGCTCGCCGATGAGCACGGGATTGTTCTTGGTGCGCCGCGTCAGCACCTGGCTGACCCGGCGGATCTCCGCATCCCGTCCGATGACGGGGTCCAGCTTCCCGGCAGCCGCGATCTCGGTGAGGTTGATGCCGTACTGCTCGAGTGCCGACTTCTGCTCCTCCTGGGAGCTCGGCGCGCCCTGCATGTTCGCCATAGCCTTCCTTCCAAAGTTGAGTCTGCTTATATCAACTTTACCGACGGCGAGGATATTCCGCCAGCGCGCATGAAACATGGCCTGATCGGGAATTACACATCCTAGAAGTGGGCGATGCCCTTGCCGATCATGACCACGCCGATCACGAGCAACAGCACCGCCATGACCGTGCTGTTGTTGCGCACCAGCCAGACGCGGAGGGATTCCAGGAAGGGCGCCATCCTCGACGACGCGACGAGGTAGCCGATGACGGGAACGGCCACGGTGATCGCGGCGATCACGACGAAGACCACGGTGACGACCACCATCGATCCGACGTCGAGGCCTGCGGTGCCGATCGCCACGCCGGCACCGACCGCCATGAGGAGGTTCTTGGGGTTCACCGCCGCGAGCAGGAAGGCGAGCACGAACCCGCGACCCGCCGTCATCGTGTCGATGGCCGCCATCCACTTCGGCAGCGCCGGCTCGGCGCCGTCCTTCGGCCGGGAGCGCCACTGGCGAACGGCGAGGAGCAGCAGGGCGAGCCCCAGCAGGATCGTGATGACCCCGGCGACGGGCTTCGACGCATCGGGATCGCCCGGAGTGATGACGGATGCCAGCAGCTCGAACAGCACCACCGCCACGATGATGCCCAGCACCCAGCCGAGCAGGAAGCCCACCGACGTGCCCCTGGCCTTCGGCGAGAGCAGCATGAGGATCGCCGCGATGATGGGGATCGGGCTGATCGCGATCCCGAGCGCGAGGGGGAGGATGTCCCCGATGACACTGCCCATTTGCGTGCTCCTCTCGTCGTGCCGGCGGTGACGTTCCGGCGCAGGCCGTTCCGCGGCGCCCCTCCCTGAACGCTAGCGGACGCCCTCGGCGAGGGCGGCGATCGCGGCGCGGTTGGTGTCGAAGACCTGCTCGTCGTGCAGGATGCCGAGCTTCACGAGCCGGTCGCGCGCATCCGGTCGCATGCGGCTGAACGCCAGCTCCACCCGCTGCTCGGTGAGCCAGGCCTTCAACGACGCGAAGGCCTCTGCCCCGGTCACGTCGACATCCGTCACCGCCTCCATGTCCACCACGAGGTGGCGCACCGAACCCGCCGGAGCCTCGGCGACCGCCGACTTCACGGCCGTGGCGAAGACGACGCCGTTCGCGAAGAACAGCGGAGCGGCAAGCCGCACGACGATGACTCCCGGGGCGGTCACCGACCCGTGCGGCGCGCCGCTCAGGAGCGAGTCCGACGGGTTGTCGTTCGCCGCGAGCACGTCGATCGCGGGACTGGATGCGCGCTTCGCCAGGTTGATCAGGGCGAGCACGAAGGCCACGAGGATGCCGGGGATCGAGCCGATGAAGACAGTCGTGAGGAAGCACACGGCGCCGATCACGAACTCGAACCGGTCGGCCTTCCACAGGTCGATGAACTCGCGGATGCCGAGGAGGGGCACCACCGCGAATGCCACGATGGCTCCGATGACCGGCGAGGGGATGTCCTCCAGCAGCGCGGTTCCGAAGATCAGCAGCAGGAGGGTTCCGGCCGCGACGACGAGCGATGGCACCTGCGTCCGGGATCCCACCTGGTCCATCGCGGCCGTGCGCGAGGTCGACGACCCGACGGAGAAGCCGCCGGAGGCGCCGGCCGCGATGTTGCCGAGACCGAAGGCGAACAGGTCGCGGTTCGGCCGGGTGTCGTAGCCGTGCTTCTCGCCGTACGACCGCGACACCAGCAGCCCCTCGGCCGTGGTCACCATCGTCAGGGCGATCGCGGACGGGATGAGTGCGAGCCACGTCGTCCACTCGATGACCGGCCACGTGAGCCGCGGCGGGCCCGCCTCCACGGGGCCGAGCACGGCGACCCCGGCGTCGTCGAGGTCGGCGACGACCACGAGGATCGTCGCGCCGATGAGGACGATGAGGGCCCACGGCACGGCGCGCGCGTAGCGCTTCCCGAGGATGAGGACGGCGAGGGCGCCGACGGCGATCAGCACCGACCACAGGTTGACGGTGTCCAAGCCCGTCACGAGGCCGACCACCTTGTCGACGAACTCGCCGCCGGAATCGATCTTCACGCCGAGCATCTTCGCGACCTGGCTCACGAGGATGTCGAGGGCGAGGCCGCCGACGAATCCGACGAGGATCGGCTTCGAGAGGAAGTTCGCGAGGAAGCCGAGCTTGAAGAAGGCGAGCGCGAGGAACAGGACGCCGCAGATGATGGCCTGGGCGAGGGCGAGGGTGATGTAGTCGGCACTGCCGGCGACCGCGAGGCCGCCGATCGATGAGGCGACGAGCGCGGCCGCCGCGGCATCCGGGGATGCGACCAGTTGCCGGGATGACACGGTGAGCGCGTAGACGACGGCCGGCAGGACGAGCGCGTACAGTCCGGCTGTCGGCGGCAGGCCGGCGATCTGCGCGTAGCCGATGTTGAGAGGGATGGCGATGGCCAGCAGGGTCACTCCGGCGACCAGCTCCCGCACGACGTTCCTGCGATCCAGTCCCGCCAGCGGCTTCTGCATGGATACTCCCTCTCGGCGACGGCTGCCCTGCTCCGACGATAGCGGCGCCCGGCCGACGCGGGAATGAATCGGGGGTGCATGGGCCTTGAGACTGATGCAGCACCGCGACGAGACGAAGGAGCACAGATGCCACTCGAGGGCGAATACCAGCACGGCACGGCCGAGCACGCGCGCAAGCAGGTCGAGCAGTTCGAGGCGTCGAACGGCGCAGAGGCGAACACCATGCGGGGCCGTCCCATCATCGTGCTCACCAGCCGTGGAGCGAAGACCGGCAAGATCCGGAAGACCCCGCTCATGCGCGTCGAGCACGACGGCGACTACGCGGTCGTGGCCTCCCTCGGCGGAGCCCCCAAGCATCCGGTCTGGTACCACAACCTCGTCGCCGACCCTCATGTCGAGCTGCAGGACGGGCCGGCCAGGCACGATTACATCGCCCGTGAGATCTCCGGCGAGGAGTACGCGACCTGGTGGGAGCGAGCGGTGGCGACCTGGCCCGACTACGCGAACTACCAGACCAAGACCGATCGGGTGATCCCCGTCTTCGTCCTCACCCGCCGCGAGGCCTAGAGGCCCTTCGACTCGAGGGCGGCGATGATCGCGCCCTGCAGCCACCCGAGCCAGTCGTAGAGCGGCAGGAGCGTGAGCAGGTCCTCATCCGGCTCGATCTCGCTGTCGTCGTCCTCGATGCCGAGGCGATCCGCCAGCACGGTCCGCAGGTCGGTGAGGTGGCTGAGCCACGCCCAGACGTCGTCGTCGTCGAGCTCGACCTCGACGATCTCTCCCGGATCGATCTCGCCGACGGATGCCGCGGCGTGGACGGCGAGGGCGGCGTTGACCTTGCCCTCGGCGAGGCCGGCGCGCTCGAACCGCTCGAACTCGGCGGCGGCCGCAGGGTCGTCGCGATAGGCCGATGGGAACAGCCTGGCGAAGGCCGGATCGTCCTCGCCCTCGGAGATGAGCTCTGCCACCTGGCCCGAGAGGTCGGCCAGCATGGAGGCCTCGTCAGGTTCGAACTCGACCATGATGCGACCGGTCTCGCCCACCTGCACGCTCGTCACGCATCCTCCTTGGCCACGGATGCCTGCAGGCCGTAGCCGTGCATCGCCGCGACATGCCGTTCCATCTGCTCCCGATTGCCGAGCGCGACCACGGCGCGGCCCTCGTTGTGCACGAGAAGCATGAGCCGGTCGGCCTCCTCCGCCGCGTAGCCGAAGTAGCTGCGGAACACGAACGAGACGTAGGTCATGAGGTTCACGGGGTCGTTCCACACGATCGTCACCCACGGGACGTCCACGACCGACCGCACCTCGTCGTCGAGGTGGGTCTCGGTGTGTTCCAGCGTTTCGGGCATCAGCCCAGCGTTGCACGATCCGCGCGCCTCCGCATCCCGCCGGAGAGGAGTCCATTGCAGTGCCGGCGCATGGTCAATACGGTGTGACCAACGCCAACCGATGGAACGAGGCATCATGACGGCTCCGAGCACTGTCCCCGATGGCCCGCTGCCGCTCAAGACGACATTGATCCTGTCGATCCCTGCTGTCGTGATCGGCATCCTGACCGCGGTGATCCTGTTCGTCGTGTCGAAGCTGGCCGACGGTCTGGAGAACGTGGTCTGGACCACTGTTCCGGCTGCGCTCGGCATCGATGACACCACGGGGTGGTGGACCTTCGGCGTCCTGACGATCACCGGGCTGGTCGTCGGCCTCATCGTCTGGCTCGTCCCCGGTCACGCGGGGCCCGATCCAGCCACCACCGAACTGGTGGCGACCCCCCTGCCGCTTCGCACCCTGCCCGGGCTCATCCTCGTGACGGTGGTCGGCCTGGGAGGCGGTGTGAGCCTCGGCCCGGAGAACCCGATCATCGCGATCAACACGGCCGTCGTCGTCGCCCTCCTGGCGCGGTTCTTCCCGAAGGTGCCGACGATGCTCGCCGTGATGCTCGCAGCCGCCGGGACGATGGGGGCGCTCTTCGGGACTCCGGTGGGAGCCGCCCTCATCCTCACCGGCATGGTCGGGATGGCGAAGGGCGGCGGGGCCCTCTGGGACCGCCTGTTCCTCCCGCTCGTCGCCGCAGGCACCGGTTCGATCACCATGCTGCTCCTCGGCGAGCCGCAGTTCGCTGTCGAGGTGACGCCGCTCGGACCTCCCCAGGTCGGCGACATCCTGAGCGGAGTCGTCATCGCCGTCGTCGCGGTGCTGCTCGGCCTCGCGGCGGTGCACCTCTACCCCTACCTGCACCGGTTGTTCCACTTCATGAAGAACCCGGTGATCCCCCTGACCGTCGCCGGCGCCCTGCTCGGCATCCTCGGGGTGATCGGCGGGCCCGTCACCCTGTTCAAGGGCCTCACCCAGATGAAGGAGCTCACCGAGAACGCCGACAGCATGACGGTCTGGCAGCTCACGCTGGTCACGCTGGTCAAGATCGCTGCGCTCCTCATCGCCGCATCAGCCGGCTTCCGTGGCGGCCGGATATTCCCCGCGGCCTTCATCGGGGTCGCGGTCGGACTCGTCGCCCACGCCATCGTCCCCGCGGTGCCGACGAGCCTCGCCATCGCAGCCGGGGTGCTGGGGTTCGTGCTCGTCATCGGCCGCGACGGCTGGCTGGCGCTGTTCCTGGCCGGCATCATCGTCGGCGACCCCACCGTTCTGCCGATCCTCTGCATAGTCATCCTGCCGATCTGGCTCATGGTCACCCGGCAGCCGCTCTTCCTCATCCGGAAGCCGGAGGCGGGACCGGACGCTGGACCCGACGCGTCGACGGAAGCGGAGAAGGCCGCGACCTGACCGAGTCCGCGGGCGGATGCTGTACGAAGTCTCAGACTCGATGACGAGATGATCACGCTTCGTTCATCGGCGATTCAGTCCGACCGCCTAGCGTGCGGCTGTGGCCACCACGACCGACAGCCCCGCTCTCCCGCGCCGCGCCGAGCGGCGGGCGGCGATCCTCGTTCGCCTGCAGACCCGTCGTGCGCTCATCACCGGATTCGTCGCCCTGCACGCGGCGTTCCTGATCTGGCTGTTCCCGCTCATGGTGGCCGGAGGAGCTGAGGGCGACCTCCCGCTCTATCGGAAGTGGGCCATGAGTGCTCTCGAGACGGGCCTGTGGCCGGGGATCGACACAGACTGGGTGTATCCGGCCGGCGCGCTCGTGCCGGTCGTCCTGCCGGCGGTCTTCGGTGCGGCGGCGTACCAGTTCGTCTGGTTCCTCCTCGTCACCGCGGCGAACGCGGCATCGCTCTGGGTGCTGACGGATGGCGGCAGACGGCGCACGGCGTTCCGTGCCGCCTGGTGGTGGCTCGCCATGCTGCTCGTGCTGAGCCCCGTCGCGCTGCTCCGCCTCGAGAGCTTCACCACGCCGCTCGTGATCGCCGCCCTGGTGATCCTCGCGACCAGGCCGGTCCTGGCCAGCGCCCTGCTGACCGTGGCGACGTGGATCAAGATCTGGCCGGCGGCCGTGCTCCTGGCCGCTGTCATCGCATCCGCCCGGCGCCGGTCGATCGCGGTGGTCGCGGCTGTCACGTCGCTCGTCATCGTCGTCGCGGCTGTCGCGGCCGGTGGACTCTGGCACGTGACCGGGTTCCTCTCCATGCAGGACGGGCGCGGACTCCAGCTGGAGGCTCCGCTGTCGACGCCGTGGGTGTGGATGGCGATCCTCCACGTGCCGGGTGCCGAGATCTTCCAGAACTGGGCGCTCGAGACCCGGGAGGTGAGCGGGCCGGGCGACATCTGGATCATGGAGAACAGCAACACCGTCATGATCGCGGCGGTGCTCGCCATCGCGGCCCTCATCGCGTGGGCCCGCTGGCGCACCGCGACCGCGGCGGATGGCGGCTACCGCCTCGTGCTCACCGGCGCCCTCGCGGCCGCGGCGGCGTTCGTCGTGTTCAACAAGGTGGGTTCTCCGCAGTACATGCTCTGGCTCGTCCCCATCGCCGTCGTCGGCCTCGCGATCCGCGGACGCGAGTGGCGGACACCGGTCATCCTGCTCTCGGCGATCGCGGTGGCGACGACCCTCGTCTTCCCCGTGTTCTACCTCGCGCTGATCGACCTCAACCCCTGGGTGGCCGTGGTGCTGGGCATCCGGAACGCCCTGGTCGTCGTCCTGCTCGGCTGGGCCGTGCGGGAACTGTGGCGCATCGGGCGGGATGGCGATGTGCCGGCGCCCGCGCGGGTCATGGCAGGCGCGTCGACACCGCAACGGTGAACTTGGCCGTCCGCGCCACCTGCCGGGTGGGGCCGACGAGGCGCGTGAGCGCGGCCCGATAGCCGAGGTGGGAGTTCCACACCGTCCACAGCTCACCGCCCGGTGCGAGCACTCGGCCGGCGTCGGCGAAGAGCTTGAGGGCGATGCCGGTGTGAACGGTCGACCCGATGTGGAACGGCGGATTGAGCACGATGAACTCGGCGCTGCCGTCGGGCTGGCGGCCGAGGGCGTCATCCCGGACCACGTCGACGCGGTCCGCGACGCCGTTCGCCGCCGCCGTCTCGCGGGCTGAGGCCACCGCGGCAGCGGACTGGTCGCTGGCGATCACCCGCAGTCCGGGTCGTCGGAGAGCGATCGCGGTGGCGAGCACGCCGGTGCCGCAGCCGAGGTCGATCATGGACGTCGCAGACGGGGCCGCGTCGTCGATGCTGGCGAGCAGGGTGCGCGCGCCGATGTCGACGGATGCTCCAGCGAAGGCGGCCGCGTGGGCGATCACGTCGATGCCGATGGCGTCGTCATGCACCCGCCGGGGCCAGCCCGGCGGATCGGCGTCCGACGGTCGGCGGACGCCGGTCGCGATGAGCACGCGCGACTTCTGCCTGGCGTGCGTCACGTCGACGCGGTCGAACCGGCGCAGCAGCACCTCGTTCATGGCCGGCGTCATGTGCTTGATGCGCCCTCCGGCCACGACCCGCACGTCGTCGGCGGCATGGCGAGCGATCGCCTCCGCGATCTCGTCGAGAGCGTCGAGGCCGCGGGGCAGCCGGAGCAGCACCACGGAGGCGTTCCGAAGGAGCGAATCGTCGAGCGGATGCGACGAGTACGCATCAGCCAGGCCGGCAGCCTCGGCGTTGGCCTCGAGCGCCCGTTCCCCCGACAGGTCGTCCTGGTGGGTGCGGATGCCCGTCGCGTCGTAGAGCGCGGCCGCCCCGAGGGTGAGCGCGCCGTAGTCGTCGCCGATGACGACGACGGTGCCCGGGCCGGCGTTCAGGAGCGCCGGTCCGGCCTCGTCGATGATGAGGCGATCGGCGGCGTCCGATGCGAAGAGGTTCGGTGCCTCCACATCGGGGAAGCGGCGCAGCGCCTCGAAGTCGAACATGCATCAAGGCTAGCGACCGGAGTGGCCAGAAGCCGCCCGCTGAGGGCCGAGCGCAGTGCCTGCCCGAGGCGCCCCAGCATCGGAAAGCGCTTCGCCCGGGCCTCAGCGACCGACGTCGGGGCGAGGCGGGCTAGCCCCGGTCGAGCGGCCGCCAGACCACGACCTGGTTGGACCGCCGCACGCGCGTGCCCGCCTTGAGCGAGATGATGTCGCCGCCATCCGTGCCGGCCGCGAACACCCGGCGACCCGGGCGTTGCAGCATCTCGTCGGCGAGCGCCGCCTCGAGCTCGTGCACCCGTCGGGTGAGGGAGGCCACCTGGTTCTCGAGGTCGAGCACCCGCTTGATCCCCTCGAGGCTCACGCCCTCGCCACCGAGCCGGGCGACCTCGCGCAGCTGCACGATGTCGTGCATCGAGTACCGCCGCGACTTGCCGGTGGTGCGGGACGGGGAGACGAGACCGAGACGGTCGTACTGGCGGAGGGTCTGCGGATGCATGCCGGCCAGCTCGGCCGCGACCGAGATGCCGAAGACGGCGCTGTGCTCGTTCATCCGCCCGTTCCCTCCGTCCTCGTCATCATGCCGTGCGGGCGCGGGCCAGCAGGTCGTCGCGCGGGTTCTCGGCGGGAAGCACGGTGGCGAGCTTCTCCACCGCATCCGCCGCCTCCTTCGAGAGGTGCGACGGCACCGCGATCTGCACGACCGCGAGCAGGTCGCCGGTGCCCTTGGGCGTCGCGACCCCGCGTCCCTTGACGCGGAGCACCCGACCACCCGGGGTTCCGGGTGCCACGCGCAGCTTGACGGTGTCGCCCGTGAGCGTCGGCACCTCGATCGTCGCCCCGAGTGCGGCCTCGACGAACGTGACCGGCACCGTCACCCGCAGGTTCAGGCCGTCGCGCTCGAACACCGGGTGCTTGCGCACGGTCACCGTGAGCAGCAGGTCGCCGGGCTCGCCGCCGTCCGGCGATGCCTCGCCCTTGCCGCGCAGTCGGATCTTCTGCCCGTCGGAGACGCCGGCGGGGATCTTGACCTTGATCTCCCGGCCGCCGGCGACCTGAAGCGAGATGGTCTCGCCGGTCACGGCCGTGTAGAAGTCGAGCGTCGTCGTCGCCGACAGGTCGCGCCCGTGGGTCGGTCCGCCGAAGCCGCGATAACCTCCGCTGGTCTGGCCGAACCGTCCGCCGCCCTGCCCGAACAGTCCGCCGAGCAGGTCGTCGTACTGGCTCTGCTGGGAGCTGTACTGGGCTCCGCGAGCGCCGCCGCCGAACATGCCGCCGAAGACGTCCTCGAAGCCGCCCTGCTGGCCGGCGCCGCCCGCCGTGAAGCGCGCACCGCCGCCCATGGCACGGACCGCGTCGTACTCCTTGCGCTGCTCCGGGTCGGAGAGCACGGAGTTCGCCTCGCTGATCTCCTTGAACCTCGCCTCGGATGCCGCGTCTCCCGGGTTGGAGTCGGGGTGGTACTTCCGGGCGAGCTTGCGATAGGTCTTCTTGAGTTCGGCGGGCGTCACGTCCTTCGAAACGCCGAGAACCTTGTAGAAGTCCTTGTCGAACCAGTCCTGGCTGGCCATCTGGCTCCCTTCTGGGGGTTCGGGAGGCCTAGGCCGGAACCTTCACGACGACCTTGGCCGCGCGAAGCATGGAGGAGCCGAGGTAGTAGCCGGTCTCGACGACGTCGGCGACGGTGTCCGTCTCGACCTCGTCGCTCGGCTGCTGGAAGATCGCCTCGTGGATGTTCGGGTCGAACAGGTCGCCCGCCGTGCCGAACGGAGTGAGGCCCAGGCGCTCGACGGATGCCCGCAGCTTCGACGCGATCGTCGAGAACGGGGTCTCCCCCTCGAGGTCGCCGTGCTTCTCGGCCCGGTCGAGGTCGTCGAGCACCGGCAGCAGGATCTTGACGACCTCGCCCATCGAGCGCTCGCGCTCGACCTCGCGGTTCGCATCCGTGCGCTTGCGATAGTTCGCGTATTCGGCGGTCACGCGCTTGAGGTCGGCGAGGTGCTGCTCTGCGAGCTCCTCCGCCGTCGTCTGGCCCGAGAGGAAACTCAGGTCGGCGTCGGACAGGCTCGTCTCGACGTCGGGGCCCTCGTAGCCGTCCTCGACCGTCGCATCCGACAGACCAGCCTCGGGGGCGTCCTGAGCGGACGCCCCCTCGGCAGCAGGCTGCTCGGGTTCGATGGATTCGTCCCGATTCTCAGCCATGGTTACTTCTTCTCCTCGTCCTCGACGACCTCGGCGTCCACGACGTCCTCATCGGACGAGCTGGGCTCCTCGGCGGGCTGCTCGCCGGCGGCAGCGCCGGCATCCGCCGACTGGGCCTGCGAGTAGATGGCCTCGCCGAGCTTGCCCTGCGATGCGTTGAGCTTGTCGAATGCCGTCTTCACGGCCTCGTCGTCGTCACCGGCGAGTGCGCTCTTCAGGCTGTCGACATCGCCCTGGACCTCGGTCTTGACGTCCTCGGGGAGCTTGTCCTCGTTGTCCTTGATGAGCTTCTCGATCGAGTAGACGAGCTGCTCGGCACCGTTGCGGGTCTCGGCGGACTCGCGACGCTTCTTGTCCTCCGCGGCGTTCTCCTCGGCCTCGCGCACCATGCGCTCGATGTCCTCCTTCGGCAGCGACGAGCCGCCGGTGATGGTCATCGACTGCTCCTTGCCGGTGCCCTTGTCCTTCGCGGACACGTGGACGATGCCGTTCGCGTCGATGTCGAAGGTGACCTCGACCTGCGGGATGCCACGGGGGGCCGGAGCGATGCCGGTGAGCTCGAAGGTGCCGAGCGGCTTGTTGTCGCGGGTGAACTCGCGCTCGCCCTGGAAGACCTGGATGGCCACGGAGGGCTGGTTGTCGTCCGCGGTCGTGAACGTCTCACTGCGCTTGGTCGGGATGGCCGTGTTGCGCTCGATGAGCTTGGTCATGATGCCGCCCTTGGTCTCGATGCCGAGGCTGAGGGGGGTGACGTCGATGAGCAGCACGTCCTTGCGCTCGCCCTTGAGGACGCCGG
>JBEVEO010000035.1:0-3122 GCA_040512695.1 Leifsonia sp.
GACCTCTCGGCCATCGACATCGGCGTGCTCGAGCAGATCATCACCGAGTCGTACACGACGCTCACGAGCGACACGTACAAGCTCCGCGCGCGCGACGGGAAGCCGATCTCACAGCCGGACGACGAGTTTGCGAGCGGAGACGCCTGAGCGAAGCCGATCGAGGGCAATCTGGACGGATTCGAGTCCGTGACCCACCACATCCGGTGCAGGAAAACAGACGTGATCGCCCTCCGCGAGCGCGGACGGCAGATAGGCCCGCCACAGCATCGGGCCGACCTCGTTCCCCATGAGGGAACTGCCCCAGACGTATCGTGCCCTGATTCCGTGGCGGCGCGCCCTGATCTGCAGCGCCACGTTGGCGGCGACGAGCCGTGAGATGGTCCGCGCGAACGCGACACTCGGGCCGGCCCGCCGCGGGAGGCTGCTGAAGGAGACGGACGGACTCGCGAGGGCGACCCGCTTCACACCCGTCGCCGCCGCGATGGCGACCGAGGGTTCGGCCGAGCCGGTCCCGACGGCCAGAATGCCTGCGACCTGAGAGGTGCCGAGCGCAGTGATCATGTCCGCGACCACCGTGGGGCTGCGATAGTCCAGCACGATCTCGGCGCCGAGCTCCCGCATCCTCCTGTGGTTATGCGGTGAGGCGGTGGTTGCGACACGGTGCCCCGACGCGATGGCGAGCTGGATGGCGTTGCTCCCGACGCTCGTCGCACCGCCCCAGACCAGCACGGTACTTCCCGTCGGGGAGGGGTTCTTCGTCGGGTGGGGCAGCGCCAGGTGGTCCTGCTGGAAGAGGGCGGTGGCCGCGGTGGAGACTCCGAGCGGGAGCACGACCGCATCCTCGTACGGGAGGGTGGCGGGGATCGGCGCGGCAAGATCGGCCCGCACCACCGTGAACAGCTGGAAGCCGCCTTCGGCATCGTGCCGGCGCCCACGCTCCATGCCGACGGCGTACGCCACGACCCGGTCCCCCGGAGCGAATCGATCGACATCGGGGCTTACAGCGACGACTTCCCCCGCGATGTCCTCGCCGAGAATCGCCGGCGACGGGAGCCAGCGATACATCAGAGTTCCGGTCCATTGCTTCACCTCGTCGAGAGGATTCACCGCCACGACGTGATTGCGCACGAGGATCTCTCCGGGTCCAGGCTCGTGCATCTCCGCGGCTCCGACGACGAGGTCGGCACGCGGCGACGGGAGCCATGCTGCGGTATTCGTCGACAAGGTGCCTCCAGGCGCTTCCCAATGTGATGACATCATGTGTCATCACACTACACACCTTATGACACGACGTGTCATCAGCTATCCTGAGCACATGGCACGCTGGGCCCCCGACACCGCACTGCGCCTCGAACGAGCCGCGATGGAACTCTTCATCGAGCACGGATTCGACGCGACCACGGTTCCGGCCATCGCGGAACGGGCCGGGCTCACCACTCGCACGTTCTTCCGGCACTTCCCCGACAAACGCGACGTTCTCTTCCTGAGGGAGCGTGAGTTCCCGGATGTGGTGGCGCACCTGGTGGCCGACGCACCCGCCGGCCTCGACCCGATGGCGGTTGCCATGCACGGACTCGAGACCGTGGCCGCCGGAGACCTCGAGCGCTGGCGGAACGACATCGCGGCCCGTCATGCGGTCATCCGCGCGGAGCCGCGGCTCCGCGAGCGGGAGCGGTTGAAGTCCGCTGTGCTCGCCGACGCCATGCGCGATGCGCTCGTGGCCGTCGGCACGCCCGTCCGAGACGCCACCTTGGTCGCTTCGACCGCCTCCGGCCTCTTCGACGCGGCTCTCGAGGAGTGGCTGTCCGGCCCTGAAGACGTACTGCTGGTCGACCTGATGCGGGACCTTCGCGCACGACTCGGACGGTTGATGCTCCCGTAGACGCGCCGAACGAGGCACGGAGGCGGCGACACCGGGGTGTCGCGGTATCGCGCCGGAAAGAGGGCGCCCGGCCGTGCACCTCGGCCGTTCGATGTCGAATTCTGTAGCGGGAGCGGGACTTGAACCCGCGACACCACGATTATGAGCCGTGTGCTCTAACCACCTGAGCTACCCCGCCGCGGACCTTCGACGCACACTTCACGTCGAGAGTCTGAGCCCCCTGTGGGAATCGGACCCACTACCTCTTCCTTACCAAGGAAGTGCTCTACCAATGAGCTAAGGGGGCCAAAGTGTGGGGCGCTCGGGAGCGCGCCACGTTTTTGGCACCAGTAGAGAATAGCATCCGCAGAGCGCCTCTCTGACCGCGAGGCGCCCACGCAGAGCTACGCCTCCGACACCGCCGCAGTCACTCCCGGCAGCACCCACGCCGAGAACGACGGGCCGCTCCCCTGCAGGCTGATGCCGTCGACGGATGCCGCCAGCCGGCCGTCGCCGAACGCCGGCGTTGCGGCATCCGCCCCCGCAAGCGCCGTCGTGGGCAGGGCGACGTCGTAGTCGGCGCGCGCAGCGACGCAGAGCACGGTCTCCGACGCGGACTCCCGCGTGTAGACGAGCACGTCCTCGCCCACGTGCAGCCAGCGCATGCTGCCCGTCGAGAGGGCGAGGTGCGCGCGCCGCAGGCCGATGAGCGACGCGTAGAGGTCGATGCGCGACGCCACCTCGGCTTCACCCGTCCTGCTCCACGGCATGGGCGTGCGCGACGCCTCGCCGTCTTCGCCCGTGAGTCCGAACTCGTCGCCCGCGAAGACGACGGGGATGCCGGGCAGCGTCACCGAGAGGCCGAGCGCCACCGGAGTCACGCCGGGCCGTGCCGAGGTGGCGAAGCGCGGGGTGTCGTGGGTGTCGAGCGCGTTCATGGCTCCGAGCCGGGTGCGCCACGGGAAGCCGGCCGCGAACTGCGTGTGAGCCTCGACGAACTGCTGCCCGGTGAAGTCGGGCACCATGCCGAGAGCGAAGCCCAGGCCGCCGAAGGCCGTGCTGCCCGGAACCAGCAGCCACGACCACAACGGACGCGTGAAGTTCGCGTAGGTCATGGCGCCGTGCCATGCGTCGCCCTGGAAGTCGCCGGCGGCGTCGTTCGTCGACTCCCCGAGCAGGATGGTGTCGGGGTTCACCTCGGTCATGGTGCGGCGGATGATGCGGCGCACCTCGGCATTGTGGTCCTCGTCGAGGTACCGGC
>JBEVEO010000040.1:0-3862 GCA_040512695.1 Leifsonia sp.
GCAACTCGCGAACGTTACCTTCCGTTGCTCGGCGATTCGGCCGTCGCGCCCGCCCGCCGTAACGTCGAAGGATGCCTGCCCTCGACGCATCCGCCCCCACGATCGCCAACCTGCTGACCGAGACCAGGCGCTACCCCGCCGACGCGGCGTTCACGGCGCAGGCCAACCTCACGGCCGAGGACTGGGCGAGGGCAGACGCCGATCCTGACACGTTCTGGGCGGATGCCGCGAGGCGGCTCGACTGGGTCGAGCCGTGGCACACGACCCACACCTGGGAACCCGTCACGGAGGGCGCCGACGGCGAACTCACCGTGCCGAAGGCCGAGTGGTTCGCCGGGGGGACGCTCAACGTTGCGGTGAACTGCGTGGACCGCCACGTTGCATCCGGAAACGGCGACAAGATCGCCCTGTACTTCGAGGGCGAACAGGGCGACCGCCGAGCGATCAGCTACGCCGAGCTGCAGCGTGAGGTGTCGAAGGCCGCGAACGCGCTCGAGGCGCTCGGCGTCGGGAAAGGCGACCGTGTGGTCATCTACCTGCCGGTGATCCCGGAGACGGTCATCGCGACCCTCGCTGTCGCACGGATCGGCGCCATCCACTCCCTCGTCTTCGGCGGGTTCAGCGCCGAAGCGCTGCGATTCCGGGTCGAGGACACCCGCGCGAAGCTGCTCATCACGACGGACGGGCAATACCGGCGCGGCGCCGCTGTCGCGGTGAAGGACAACGCGGATGCCGCTGTCGATGGCGTCGAGAGCATCGAACACGTCCTCGTCGTCCGCCGAACGGGTGACGAGATCCCCCCGGTCGCCTGGACCCAGGGCCGGGATGTCTGGTGGCACGACGTCGTCGACTCCGCGCCTGACACCCACGAGGCGCAGGCGTTCGACGCCGAGACCCCGCTGTTCATCATCTACACCTCCGGCACGACCGGGAAGCCGAAGGGCCTCGTCCACACCTCCGGCGGCTACCTCACCCAGGCGTCGTGGAGCCACTGGGCGATCTTCGACGCGAAAGCCGACGACGTGCACTGGTGCACCGCCGACCTCGCCTGGGTCACCGCGCACACCTACGAGATCTACGGACCTCTCTCCAACGGCCTCACGCAGGTCATCTATGAGGGCACCCCGAACTCTCCCCACACGGCGCGGCATTTCGAGATCATCGAACGGTACGGGGTGACCACCTATTACACGGCGCCGACCCTGATCAGGACGCTGATGACGTGGTTCCCCGACGGTCCGCCTGCCCGCTACGACCTGTCGTCGATCCGACTGCTCGGCACGGTCGGCGAGGCGATCAACCCTGAAGCCTGGGTCTGGTTCCACACCCATCTCGGCCGCGGGCAGGCGCCCATCGTCGACACCTGGTGGCAGTCGGAGACAGGAGCAGCCGTGATGGCGCCGATCCCAGGTGCCTCGACGCTCAAGCCGGGGTCGGCGAACCGCGCCCTGCCCGGACTGTCGACGCTCATCGTCGACGATGCGGGTGACCCTGTGCCGTTCGGCGAAGGCGGCTACCTCGTTGTGGACCGCCCTGGCCCCGCCCTCGCCCGCACCGTCTGGGGCGACCCCGAGCGCTACCGCGACTCGTACTGGTCCCGGTTCTGGAAGCAGGGCTACTTCTTCTCCGGCGACGGTGCCAAATGGGATGCCGACGGAGACATCTGGGTGCTGGGCCGGGTCGACGACGTCATCAATGTCTCGGGGCACCGGCTCTCCACCATCGAGATCGAATCGTCGCTCGTCGCCCACCCCGCTGTGGGCGAGGCAGGAGTGGTGGGCGTGACGGATGCCATCACCGGGCAGGCCGTCGCGGCGTACGTCATCCCGGCGACCCGGTCCTCGGGGCACGAGGCGGAGCATCCCGACTACTGGCTCGGGTTGCGTGACGAACTCACCGAACTGCTGCGCTCACACGTCTCCCGGCAGATCGGACCGATCGCGAAGCCGCGGGACGTCATCATCGTGCCCGACCTGCCGAAGACGCGCTCCGGCAAGATCATGCGTCGACTGCTGGGCGACATCTCGGACGGCCGCCCGCTGGGCGACGTGACGAGCCTGCAGGACGACACCGTGCCGGCGAGAATCGAGGAGATCCACCGCGCGACGCGCGCAGCGTCACCCCGGTGATCATCCGGCCCTGCACCCCGAAGTGGGCCGATCGCGCACAGGTTCCGCGCATCCGCGGCCCGATACAGTAGAAGTCCCCCTTGAGCGCGGAGATCGAGACCGATGAACAGCCCAGCCGAATCGTCGCTGTCCCGGCGTGCCCCGGCCGGTCGCCTCGGTGCCAGACGCCTTCTCGTTCTCGTGGCCGCGGCCGTCGCCGCGCTGTTCGTCACGATGGGCGGCACCGGCGGGACCTACGCACTCTGGTCTGACAGCGCCGTTCAGCAGCCAGCCGCCGTCGGCGCCGGCTCGATCGTCGCGGTGAGCGCACTGACCCCCGCCCCGACCGTCACCTATTCCGCAGGAACGCTCACACGCACGGGCGCCCTCACCATCACGAACTCCGGGACGTCGGATGCCACGTTCACGACCACGACCTCGGTGACCGGCTCGACCGCACTGGCCTCGGCCACGGATGTCGCGATCTGGTCGTCGACGGCGGTCGCCGGGTGCGCGACCCCGCTCGCCCCCGTCACCGGCACCTGGTCGACGATGCCGCAGCTCACCGGGTCCCTCGCGGCCGGGGCATCGCGGTTCTACTGCGTGAGGACGACCCTGCAGAGTCCGCTCAACCTGACCAGCGGCAGCGCCGTGTCAGCGACGTTCGCCACCCAGCTCAAGCTCAGCAGCTGGACGAGCAGCGCCAGTTCCACGGTCGCCCAGTCGTTCGTGGATGCCGTCCCGTCCACGCCGACGGGCCTCGTCGCATCGGGCACGACGGCAACGGCAACAACACTCTCCTGGACGGCAGCCACCGACGACGTGGCGGTCACGGGGTACGACATCTACCGCAACGGCGTCCTCGCCGGCAGCGTGACCGGAACATCCTTCACACAGACGGGCTTGTCGCCGTCGACGACGTACACGTTCACTGTCGTCGCCAGGGACGGAGCCGGTCACGCCTCGGCAGCGTCGACGGCCAGGAGCGTCACCACCTCAGCGGCGGCTGACACCACGGCGCCGAGCACGCCGACGCTGACGAACAGCCAGGTGTCACCGACAGCGGTGAGGCTGAACTGGACGGCAGCGACAGACAACGTCGGGGTGACCTCGTACCTCGTGTACCGCGGAAGCACCGTGGTCGCCACGGTCGCCGCCCCCGCACTGACCTTCACCGACACCGACCGCACACCGGGCACGGCCTACAGTTACACCGTCCGCGCCCGTGACCTCGCCGGGAACGTCTCCGCGGCATCCAACGTCTCCACGATCACGCTGCCTCCCCTGCTCACGTGCGTGGGTCGCACCTGGGAAGTCGTCTACACCTGGACCAACCCGGCGAACGGTGACCCCGACACGAAGAGCTACAACCTGTACCTCAACGGCCAGCTCACCGCGAACAACTCGGGTCCGTACTACCGCGAGATCCGGCTCAGCCCGGCTGCCATCCATGCCGTCGACGTCGGCGGCTCGGTCTTCGTCGTCGTCAAACAGGTGCGGCAGAACGGCCAGGAAGTGACGATCGGCACGGGCATCGCACTGACGACGTTCACCCAGTACGGGGATCCGACGGTCGCCTGCGGCTGACCACAGCCCGCGATCACCTGCCCCGAACTGGGTCAGTCGTCCCCGGATTCCGGGCCGGATCCTCGCTTAGGATGAAATCCGACCCCGCCCATTCCCGACCCTGGTGACGAGATGCCCGCTCCTGTGCCCGAACGCCCGGCGACGCGTTCCGGCGGAAGCAAGCGTCG
>JBEVEO010000068.1:0-2500 GCA_040512695.1 Leifsonia sp.
TCGCCTGGCGGATGAGGTTCCGGACGGCGTCGTCGGGGAGCAGGATCTCCAGCGCGGCCACTCGGCCCTTGCCGTCCACGGTGGGCAGCAGCGTCTGCGTGACGATGCCCTGGATGGTCGCGGCGAGCTGGACCCGGATCTGCTCCTGCTGCGCAGCCGGGAAAACGTCGATGAGTCGGTCGATCGTCGAGGGCGCGTCCTGCGTGTGCAGGGTCGCAAAGACGAGGTGGCCGGTCTCGGCGGCGGTGATCGCGGTCGAGATCGTCTCGAGGTCGCGCATCTCGCCCAGGAGGATCACGTCGGGGTCCTGGCGAAGCGCGCCGCGCAGGGCGTCGGCGAAGCTGACGGCGTCGGGCCCGATCTCGCGCTGGTTGACGATGCAGCGCTTGTGGCGGTGGAGGAACTCGATCGGGTCCTCGATGGTCATGATGTGGTCGTCGCGCGTGCGGTTGATCTCGTCGACGACAGCGGCGAGCGTGGTCGACTTACCCGAGCCCGTCGGGCCCGTGACGAGGACGAGGCCGCGCGGCTTTTTCGAAAGCTCGTGCAGCTGCGTCGGCAGGCCGAGATCCTCGAGCGTCTTGAGCTCGGCGGGGATCATGCGGAAGGCGCCGCCGAGGCTTTCGCGCTGGAAATAGACGTTGACGCGGAAGCGGGCGAGGCCCGGGATCGAGTACGAGACGTCGATCTGCCGGTTGATCTCGAGATGCTTCTGCTGCTCGGTCGAGAGGATGCGGTAGAGCAGCCGCTGGGAGTCGTCAGCGGAAAGGCGCGGGAACTGGTCGAGCCGCTCCAGGCTTCCGTTCAGGCGGATGACCGGATGCGATCCGACCGTGACGTGCAGGTCGGACGCGCCGAGAGCGACCATCGTCTCGAGCAGGTCGTCGATCGTGTATGTCGTCGCAGCAGATTCGGTGCCAGGACCGTCCATTGGGGCTCCCTCCGCCCGGTGCTATCGGCAGAGAAGCGCCTCGTCTGAAGGGCCAAGGGAAAATCCCCCATTCGAGGGGACGCCTTCCGCGCGCCAGAGGCCGATATCTCCGCGTGAGCCACCGCACGCCCATTAGCTCGACAAGGAGGAGTCACCAAATGATTCAGAGGCTCAGCAAGCGGATCACGCAGAAGGATCGCCAGGGGGGCTTCACCCTCATCGAGCTTCTCGTTGTGATCATCATCATCGGCATCCTGCTCGCGATCGCCATCCCGTCGTACCTCTCCTTCCGGAGCCGCGCTGAAGTGTCGGCTGCGAAGGCGAACGTGCGCGCGTCGATCCCGGGCGTGGAGGCGTTCTACGCCGACCACAACACGTACTCCGGTCTGCACCTCACGAAGCTGCAGCTCTCGTACGACGCGGGCATCAAGAACGTGTCCGTCGTCCGCGCGACCGCCGCTTCGTACTGCGTCCAGAGCACAGTCGGCCAGGCCACCTGGAAGAAGGGCGGCCCGTCGGCCGACATCACGGTCAACGCCTGCTAGTCAGGACGTCGATTGGATGTCTCGAGAGGGCGCCGCAAGGCGCCCTCTCTCCTTTAAGCCTTGCGACTGAAGTGCCGATAGAAAGCCCATGGCGTCTCAGCTTCGCTTGCATGTTCTCCTGCCGCTCGCATTTCTCGGGCTGATCGGCGCCGCCTTCGGCGTCTACACCATGGGCAAGGCCCCGGGTGGAGGCAACGACTCCGGAGTGCCGCTCATCACCACGCACCCGGACAAGACCAAGCCGAAGCCACCGCCGGCGACATCCGAAGAGTGGGTGAAGAGCCTGGAGGCCTGGTGCGGCGGAGTCCAGGTGCAGTTCGACAAGATCGACGAGCCCACGACGCTTGCCGACTACGAATCGGCCATCGGCGAGTTCGTCCAGCTCTGGGACTCCGCCCAGCCTGCCTTCATCAAGCTCGGACTCCCGTCGCAGAAGAAGGCGACTGCCATCGCCCTGCGGAGGAACATCGACTCGTCCGCCTCCCAGCTCCGGTGGATGTTCAATCGGTTTCAGGCGCTCGACGCCACAGCGATCCGGAACCACCTCGACGAGCTGGGCGAGCTCGACAAGGAGCGGACAGACCTCATCCGGGAGCTCGGCGCGGGCAACTGCCTCGACGAGAAGAACAACGGTGTCGCGAGCGTCGCCATCCAGCAGGCGCCGCTCCTCATCAACTCTCAGCTCAGGCGCTACGGCAAGGTCGTCGTGCTCTTCTACGAGCCCGGTGCGACCTACGACGCGATTCAGACGCGTGAGGCGCGCGCCGGAGCGCTGCTCGCGCATGCCGGCTTCGTGTCGGTGAACGTCTCCAAGAACCGCGAGGTGGGGCAGTTCGCCTCGCAGTACAGCGTCCTGCAATCGCCCACGGTGCTCATCTTCACGCGGGGTCACACGCTCCAGGCGCGCATCGCAGGCTTCTACGATCGAACGGCGATCGTCCAGGCCGTCAAGAACGCCTGATGGCCGCCGAGCCCGCCGTCGACGTCCAGGGCGTCGAAGTCGATCGCCGTTCTGCGCGGAAGG
>JBEVEO010000133.1:0-13273 GCA_040512695.1 Leifsonia sp.
TGCCGGGCGCCCGCCGCAACGCCACCCCCAAACCCCCCGGGGCGCGGGGGGGGGGCCACCCCCCCCCCCCCCGCGCGCACGCGTCTCCCTGCAACAACGAAAGACCAATGTCGTGAATCGCGTTCTCGGTGACTGGCGGGCCGTCACCATCCTCTTGGGCCCCGCACTCCTCGTCTACACCCTCGTCATGCTCGTGCCGATCCTCTGGTCGCTGGGCTACACGGTGTTCGAGGGCAACCCGATCACGGGTTTCACCTTCGTCGGACTCGACAATCTCGCTGCGCTCTTCACCGACCCCAAGGTGGGCGACGCCCTTCTCTTCACGCTGAAGTACGCCATCGTCCTGACCATCGGGCAGGTCGCGTTCGGCTACGGGCTCTCACTCGCCTACGTCTTCTGGTTGAGGAAGGCATCCGGCCTCATTCGCACCCTGGTGTTCTTCCCGGTCGTGCTCCCGACCGTGGCCGTCGCGCTGCTCTTCCAGAAGCTGTTCGAGTACGCCCCCCAGAACGGACTCGTGAACTCGGCCCTCAACCTCTTCGGCATTCCGTCGGTGGACTGGTTCTCGACCGCCAGCAGCGCCTTCTGGGTGATCATCATCATGGACATCTGGCGGTCGGCAGGCTTCTATGCCGTGCTCCTCTACGCAGGCCTCGTCGACATCCCCGAGGAACTCTTCGAGTCAGCACGACTCGACGGGGCCTCGGGATGGCGCCTCGTCCGCCACATCGTGATCCCGCTCTCGCTCCCGGTTCTGCTCTCGTCGATCATCTTCAGCGTCAACGGCACGTTGAAGGTGTTCGACTCGGTCCTCGCACTGACGAACGGCGGGCCGGGTAACACCACGACGCCCTTGACGCTGTACATGTACCAGACGTCGTTCACCTACGGCGAGTACGGCTTCGGCAGCTCCATCGCACTCCTGCTCACGATGCTCTGCCTGGTCGTCACGCTCTTCATCTTCCGCTCGTCGCGCAACGACCTCACGAAAGGCTGACGTCGATGTCCAGCACCACCCCTTCGACTGCGACCTCGATCCGACGCCGTGAGGCAGCGGGACGCACCCTGCGGCGCATCCCCGGCTGGCTCCTGGTCGCCGTCCTCCTCATCGTCGTGGTCTACCCGCTGTTCTGGCTCCTCATGGGATCGTTCAAGACCCAGGCCGAGTTCCTCACGAGTCCGTCATGGGCCTTCCCGGAGAGCTGGACGAACTTCGACAACTACATCGAGGCGTTCACGACCGGAAACCTCGGAACCTACATCCGCAACAGCATCCTGGCGACGATTCCGGCACTGTTCTTCACGATCGTGTTCGGTGTGGCTGCCGGCTTCGCCCTCGAGGTGATGGTGTGGAAGGGCCGGGGAACGATCCTTCTGTTGTTCCTCGCCGGGATCATGGTGCCGGGGCAGATGATCCTCCTGCCGCTCTTCACGATCTACTTCCAGACCGGTCTCACGGGCTCGCTGTGGCCGCTGATCATCACTTACACGGCGATCGGTCTGCCACTCACCGTCTTCATGATGGCGACGTACTTCCGCGGCGTCCCGCGCGAGATCTTCGAGGCCGCCACCCTCGACGGAGCCGGAATCCTGCGCAGCTTCGTGTCGATCGGATTTCCCCTCGTCAAGAACGCCATCTTCACCGTCGCCCTCGTCCAGTTCTTCTTCATCTGGAACGACCTCCTCATCGCGCTCACCTTCACGAACCGCGATGACCTCCGCACCATCCAGGTCGGCTTGCTGAACTTCACCGGTCAGTTCGGGCAGATCCAGTACGGACCGACCTTCGCGGCCATCTGCGTCAATGTGTTCGGGACTCTCGTCATCTACCTGTTCCTCAACCAGCGCGTCATGAAGGGCTTGACCGCCGGATCCGTGAAGGGCTGACCCGTGTCGTACACGACTGACCTGCAGGTCGAGCATCGCGAGGACGGGTTGGGCATCGGCGTCCCAAGGCCGCGACTGAGCTGGACTATCGTCGATGCTCCGCACGGCACGAGCCAGGCCGCCTACGACATCGAGATCGTGCGATCGCATGGTGCGGCGGTCGCCACCCGGGTGCTCAGCGACCTGAGCGTGCTCGTGCCCTGGGTGGGTGAGCCCCTGATCTCCCGGGAGATCGCCGATGTGCGCGTTCGCGCGAGGCTCGACGACGGCAGCGTGACGGACTGGAGCCCAACGCTCCGGATCGAGGCGGGGCTGCTGCAGCCGGACGACTGGGCCGTCGACTTCGTCTCGCCATCACTCGAGGCGCCGCATCCGTCGGCCAGACCTGCCTATCTCCTGCGTTCCGAGTTCATGGTTGATGGGTCTGTCACTGCTGCGCGCATCTATGCGACGGCGCACGGAGTCTTCGACCTGGAGGTCAACGGCCGCACCGGAAGCGAGATCCTCTCTCCGGGGTGGTCCAGTTACGGGCATCGGCTTCGATACCGCACCATCGACATCACCGAGATGATCCGGCCCGGTGCCAACGCCCTGGGGGTATGGCTCGCCGACGGCTGGTACCGAGGACGACTGGGGTTCAACGGAGGACTCTGGGACAACTACGGCAGCGACGTCTCACTGCTTCTGCAGCTCGAGGTCACGGACGACGATGGAACCCGAGTGGTCCCACTCGACTGGACCTGGACGGCGAGCCCGATCACGGCGACAGGCCTCTACGAGGGAGAGCAGTACGACCACCGGCTCGCCATCGACGGCTGGTCGACAGGCGGGCCCGTCCAGGGCGACTGGGCTAGAACGACAACCGTCAAGCACGGCGATTCCTCCCACCGCCTCGAGGCACCCACAGGGCCACCCGTGCGCGTGACGGAGACGCTGTTCCCGATCTCGATCGAACGTCGACCGAACGGCAGGCTTCGACTGGACTTCGGCCAGAACATCTCCGGCAGGATCGGCTTCGAGGTCACGGCTCCCGCCGGTCATCGCATCGAGCTCCACCATGCCGAAGTGCTGGAGGATGACGAGCTCGCGGTCCGTCCGCTCCGGACGGCCACCTCGGTGGACGTCTACATCTCAGCCGGCGGGCGCGGGGAGCAGTGGACGCCGCGGTTCACCCTGCACGGATTCCGCTTCGCCGAGGTCGTCGGGTGGCCCGACGACCAGGATCCCGCAGCGCTGTTCGCATCCGTCGTCCATTCGGACATGAAGCGCACAGGGTGGTTCTCCAGCTCGAACGAGATGCTCGATCGATTCCACGAGAACGTCGTCTGGAGCATGCGCGACAACTTCGTCGACCTTCCGACCGACTGCCCCCAGAGGGACGAGAGACTCGGCTGGAGTGGTGACATCCAGGTCTTCGCGCCCACCGCCGCCTACCTCTACGACAGCATCGGGGTGCTGACCAACTGGCTCCGCGATCTGGCCGCCGAACAGATCGAACACGGCTCGGTCCTCAACTTCCACCCCTGGATCGACTGCGGCTTCCCGAAGGATCCCGCCGCGGCCTGGGGTGACGCCGCGGTCATCGTCCCGTGGGTGCTCTACCAACGCACGGGCGACACACGTCTTCTCGCCGAGCAGTTCGAGAGCATGCGCGCGTGGGTCGATCAGGTGACCGAACTCGCCGACCCGTCGGGTCTCTGGGACACGGGGTTCCAGCTGGGGGACTGGCTGGACCCCGCCGCTCCACCGGAGCGTCCTGGTGACTCTGCAACCGACGCCTACCTGGTTGCGACCGCCCACTACGCCCGATCGGCGGCCATCGTCGCCGAGACCGCCGGTGTCCTCGGGGACACGCTGAGCCAGCAGCGCTACGCCGTGATCGCCGAGCGCGCGAAGTCTGCCTTCCAGCAGGCCTACGTCGCGCCCGGGGGTCGGGTGGTGAGCGACACCGTGACCAGTCTCGCCATCGCGATCGCCTTCGACCTGCTCGCGAACGACGGGCAACGCGAGGCGGCAGGTCGCCGTCTCTCGGAGCTGGTGCAGAACGGCGGGTACCTGATCCAGACCGGATTCGTCGGTACGCCGATCGTCTGCGACGCCCTCGCCCAGACCGGACACATGGACGACGCGTACCACCTCCTCCTCCAGACCGAGGCGCCGTCGTGGCTGTATGCCGTGACGATGGGCGCGACGACTGTGTGGGAGCGGTGGGACAGCATGCGCCCTGATGGATCCCTGAATCCCGGCGAGATGACGTCGTTCAACCACTACGCCCTCGGAGCGGTCGCCGATTTCATGCACCGCCGCATCGGCGGCCTGGAACCCGTCGAGCCCGGATACCGCCGGGTGCGAATCGCGCCGCAGCCCGGCGGGAAGCTGACCCATGCCGCCGCCGAGCATGTGAGCCCGTATGGGCTCATCTCCACCCGGTGGACCCGCCGGGACGACCTCCTCACCGTTCACGTGAGAATCCCCACCGGCGTCACGGCCGAGGTCGTGCTCCCCGGCGGCGAAATGCAGATCGCGCAGGCCGGCAGTCACACCTTCACGGCTCCCATCCGCCGTGCCGAGGATGACCCGTCGGCGCCGAGGCGATGGAACATCCACAATCCCGAGGAGCGCAGGCAGATGATCGAGTCGGGGCTCGCCTCATGACCACCGGGGTCCCGAGTCCGGATCTCTCCCTCGAGGAGATGACCACTCTTCTGTCCGGCGCAGACTTCGCGTCGACGAAGGCGCTTCCAGACCATGACATCCGCACAGTCGTCATGACGGACGGCCCGCACGGCGTCGCCATGAACCTGCCCGACTGGTCGGGCAAGGTGGCGGCCACCTGCTTCCCGACAGCGACGAATCTCGCGTCGACCTGGAACCCCGAGCTGATCGAGAAGGTCGGCCGCGCCATCGGTGCCGAGGCACGCGCGGCTGGAGCCCACGTCCTCCTCGGACCGGGAATGAACATCAAGCGCTCGCCACTCGGCGGGCGCAATTTCGAGTACTACTCGGAAGACCCGCTCGTGACCGGTGCCTCCGCAAGCGCCTTCGTGCGCGGGGTGCAGTCGGCAGGCGTCGGTGCCTGCATCAAGCACTTCGCCGTGAACAACCAGGAGACCGATCGGATGCGCGTCAGCGCCGAAGTCTCGGACCGAGCGCTGAAGGAGATCTACCTCGCGGGGTTCGAGCAGGTCGTCCGGGACGCGAAGCCGTGGATGGTGATGGCGTCGTACAACCGCATCAACGGCGTCTACGCCGCCGAGAATCCGTGGCTCCTGACCCAGACTCTCAGGGGCGACTGGGACTTCGACGGCGTCGTCGTCTCGGATTGGGGCGCGGTTGACGACCGGGTGAAGTCGCTTGCAGCAGGTCTCGACCTCGAGATGCCGTCGACCTCAGGCGCATCCGACCGCCAGGTGGCGGAGGCCGTTCGACACGGCGACGTGTCCGAGGATGCCGTGCGGGCATCGGCGGACCGCCTGGTGACTCTGGCTCGGCGCGCTCACGCCGCGGCCGCCGGCGGCGAAGCCGACCCGCTCCAGCATGATGCGCTGGCGTTGGAGGCGGCCCGGGAGTCGATCGTCCTCCTCTCGAACGACGATGGTGCACTCCCGGTGGCACCCGGCGCATCGATGGCGGTGCTCGGCGAACTCGCAGAGCGCCCCCGCATCCAGGGCGGAGGCAGTTCTTCGGTGAATGCCAGGCCGACCGGGTCCCTGCTGGATGCGCTCCGAGTCGGGGGCGGCCCAGTGCGGTATGCCCGGGCGTACGACCTCGATACCGAGGCGGCCGACGATGCTCTGGTGGCGGAGGCAGTCGAGGTCGCCCGTGAAGCGGATACGACGATCGTCGTCCTCGGTCTGCCGGCGGACGCGGAATCCGAGGGATACGATCGCGCAGGGATCGAGTTGCCGAGCGCACAGATCGCACTCCTGCGCGCGGTCTCGGAGGTTGCCAGCACCCTCGTCGTGGTGCTCAACAGCGGGGGAGTCGTCTCGACGGAGTGGTCGGGGTTGGCGAACGCCATCCTCACGATCGGCCTGCCGGGACAGGCGGGGCCTCAGGCCCTGTCGGACGTGATCCACGGGAGGGTCAACCCATCGGGAAGACTCGCCGAGACCATCCCCGTGTCGCTGGCGTCGCATCCGTCGGCCGTCTCCTTCCCTGGAGAAGGTGGCAAGAGCTACTACGGGGAAGGCGTCTTCGTCGGGTACCGGTACTTCGACACCGTCGGCGGATCGGTCGGCTTCGCCTTCGGGCACGGACTCGGGTACACCACGTTCTCGATCGGCGACGCCGGAATCCGCCGAGAGGGCGAAGACCTGACGCTCGCGGCCGTCGTGTCGAACGGGGGCGAGGTCACGGGGGCGGAGGTCGTACAGGTCTACCTGCGTCCGCCCTCGAGCCCGGTAAGGCGACCCGCACAGACGCTGGCGGGATACGCCAAGGTGCACCTCCAGCCCGGTGAATCCTCAACCGTCGAGATCAGCATTCCGCGACGCGCCTTCGCCCGGTACGACGAGGCAACCGCCGACTGGGCGGTCGACGCCGGAGCATGGACGGTTGCGGTGGGCTCGTCCTCGCGAGACATCCGCTGCACGGTCGAGGTCGACATCGCATCGAGTGCGCCCGAGCCGCCCCTCGGGCTCGACTCGACCCTGGGGGAATGGATGGCGCACCCGGATGCCGGCCCGGACCTGACGCGGCGCCTCCTCGACGCGGAGCCCGAGGGGCAGACCGTCGGACTGCTGACCAACCCGATGGCGTTGACCATGATCGGCGGGATGCCGATCCATCGCCTCTCCGTCGACGAGGGGAACGCCCTCACGCTCGACATCCTCCAAGCCGTGCTGGACGACCTGCCCATCGACCCCCGCAGCTCGACAGGCCGGGCCGGCCGGGAGGAGTGATCCATGATCGGCGTGCGCCACGGGTATGTCCTGTCGGGCTGTCACCGGCCCGTCGTCGTCACTGTCACGAACGTGGGCGAGCCCGTGCGCGAGTGGCGTCTCCTCTGGCACGACGATCCGTATGCGGATCCTGCGGCCGACCGCGCCACGGTCATTCTCAGCAACCTGCGTCAGCTCGAACAACTTCCTCAGGACGCAGTCTCGGGCGGGCTCACAGCGGTCCTCGCCTACGCTCGACGTCTCGCCGGGATTCCGGCCAGTCCGAGGCCCCCGGCAGGGATCGTCGCCGACCGGCTGGTCGAGCGCTTCTTCACCCGAGCCGCCATCGACCTGTCCGATCACTTCGGTGGGTTCGAGTCGGCTACACCCCGTCGTCGTGCTTCCGCAGCGAGCGGATCATGCCTTGCAGGGCCGTGAACGCATCCGCCTGCTCGTCCTGGGTCATGCCGCCCAGCATCCTGAGTTCGACGGATCGGACCGCGACAGTCGCCTTCTCGAGGCTCCGTCGGCCGCGTGGGGTGAGTCGTGTCGGCAGGACCTTTCCCACGGATGCCTCCGCAGGCCTGGTCACGAAGCCGTCGCGTTCCAGCGCCTGAAGCAGCACGTTCATCGACTGTCGCGTGACGAACGCCCCCCGCGCGAGCTCGGAGTTCGACAGGCCCGGCCGCTGCGCCAGCAGCTCGAGGCAGGAGTAGTGCGTCACCGTCATGCCGAGCGGCCGCAGCTCCGCCTCCATGGCGGCGCGGAGAGCGCTCGACGCCTCTTTCAGCAGGTAGCCCAGCGACGTCTTCAGGTCGACGCCCACACCGTCTTGACTCATGTCAGTACTCTGACATACATTGGCGCGTGTCAGAAAACTGACACGCACCCAAGGAGCACCATCATGCCCGTCACCGGCCCCGACTTCATCTCCCTGCAGACCCGCGACCTCGACGCGTCGCAGGCGTTCTACGAGCAGTACCTCGGCCTCGTCCGCTCGCAGGCCGGCCCTCCACACGCCGTCGTGTTCGAGACGCAGCCGATCGCCTTCGCGCTCCGTGACGTCGTTCCCGGAACGGATCTCGCGTCGGCACCGCATCCCGGCATCGGTGCGGCGATCTGGCTCCACGCCACAGACGTCCAAGCCATCCACGACGCGCTCCTCGCCGACGGGCACACGATCGTCGCCGCCCCGATCGACGGACCCTTCGGTCGCACCTTCACCTTCGCCGACCCCGACGGCTACCAGATCACCCTTCACGACCGCGCCTGAGAAGCAGCAGTCCGAGCACGGGATCCCGGCCATTCGCGACCACTCCTACCGGTGCAGGCGACGCTGCAATACGGTTGATCCATGGATCTGCAGCTTCACGGACGCGTCGTCCTGGTCGTCGGGGGAACCGGTCTGATCGGGAGCGCCGTGGTCGAGCGGCTCGTCGCGGAGGGCGCCACCGCGGTCGTCGCCTCGCGGCGCGGGACCGGCGGTATCGAGCTCGATGCCCGTGACGACGCATCCGTCACCACTGCGATCTCGCACGTGGTGAGGAACCATGGTCGTCTCGACGGTGTCGTCGTCGCTGCAGCGCCGAGCGCGCAGACACTCGATCCGACGCGCAACTCCGATCCGGCGCAGGTTCTGGAAGCCATCGATGCGAAGGCGCTGGCTTTCCTCCGCGTCGCGAATGCCTCGCTTCGCGTCATGACGGAGGCGGGCTACGGCCGCATCGTCGGCATCAGCGGGCAGAACGCCTTCGTCACCGGCAATGTCACCGGCGCCGTGCGGAACGCGGCACTGATCATCGCGGCGAAGAACCTCGCGGACTCCGTCGCCGGCACCGGTGTCACCGTGAACACGGTGAGTCCCGGCATCGTCAGCGAGAACCCCGCACCCGATGTCGCACACGGGAAGGCGGGCGAGTCCAGGCCCATGGACATCGCCAACCTCGTCACCTACCTGATCTCACCTCTCTCAGGAGCCGTGTCCGGCGAGTCGATCGCGGTCGGGCACCGCGTGCGCGGCGCCACCTCGCTCTGAACCGGAGCGCCGCGCACAGCGGGGAGTTCAGCGTTCGAGCATCTGCCGCAGTTCGTCGCGTGAACGGATGCCGAGCTTCAGGTACACGTGTCGGAGGTGGTACTCCACGGTCTTCGGACTGAGGAACAGCGATGCGGCCGCCTCGCGCGTCGTCAGCCCGTCGGCCAGGAGACCGCCGATCTGGCGCTCCTGCGGGGTGAGCGTCGCGAGCGAGCCGGCCTCACGGCGCACCGCGGTCTCGCCGGTTGCTGCGAGCTCCGCGGCGGCGCGGTCTGCCCACGGGGTCGCTCCGAGCCTGTCGAATCGCTCGAGGGCCGCCCTCAGCGGATCGCGTGCGGCGGCACGGCGGCGAGCTCGCCGTCGGCGCGATCCCAAGGCGAGGAAGGTGCGGGCGGCCTCGTAGACGTCGGGGGTGCCCTCGTGCAGTTCGAGGGCTGTGCCGAACCAGCGCTCGGCCTCCTGCTCGTCGTCGGCGACGATGGCCATCGCCCGGTGAGCCCTGGCGAGGGCCCACGGCAAGGCCTTTCTCCGCGCGGCCTCGAGGTAGGACCGGGCGAGGGAGTCCAGCCGCTCGCCGGCTCCAGCCGCCGGCTTGAGGTGTTCGATCAGCTCGGGCACCGGCGCCAGGTCGACGTCGCCGAGGGAGAGCTCGCGCAGTCGATCCTGCAGGGCCTCATACGACGTCGTCGCCTCCGAAGCCCGCCCTTCGACTGAGGCGAGGTCGGCGATCGCCCACGACGCCCAGATGCCGGCGAGGTTGGCGTCGTGCGCTGAGGCGAGTTCGCCAGCCTCCCTGGCATGCTCACGCGCACTGTCGGCGTCTCCCCGGCGAGCGCCGAGCCAAGCCCATCCGCCGAGCGCGAGCGCCAGATCGGTGTCATGACCGCTCTCCCGCGCGAGCCGCACGGCCTCGGCGTAGCCCTCGTCGGCGCGATGCCAGTTCGTCGCGGCGGCATCGTCCTTGGCCAGCAGGGTCAACAGGAAGGGGAGCACCCCGACGGCCGCGCGAGTTCGCGCGACCCGGGCGGCCTCGGTGATCCTGTCGCGTGCCGCGCCCGACTCGCGCAGGAACAGGGGCGCCGTGAGGCTCCAGCTCAGTCCCCATTGCTCCTCCACGGCCGAGGACGCAGGGGAGGACGTGGCCGAGGGGGTAGCCCGTGCGAGCCCCGTGCGGATGAGGTTCGCGCCCCGGTCGGCGCTGCCGCCGAGGATCTCCGCGACTCCGGCCGCGTAGTACGGGATGCCGTCGAGGGAACCGGATGCCGCGTGCTCGACAAGCATCTCGCCCGCCCTCAGGGCGGACTCCGCGTCGGCGAGGAACAGGCAGGACTCCACGGCATCCGCCAGAGCCGACACGGCGAGGTCGGTGTCGTGCCCCCGTGCCTCCGCGTAGGCCTCGAACTGCAGATCGCGTGCCACGGCGAGAGATCCGCAACGCGCCTCGACTGTTCCCAACCGTATGAGCGCGCGCGCCCTCGCGTCGGAGGTCGGCGCAGCCTCGAGCGCGCGGCCGAGCAGGGTGCGCGACCGATCGCGGTCGCCCGCCAGCCACGACTGCTCTCCGGCGTGCAGCATCCGTTCCGCCTTCTCGTCGCTCGCCACCGTGAGGTCTGCAGCGCGTTCGTACTGCGCAGCGGCGACGGCATAGGCGCCGCGCGCCGCCGACACCGCTGCGACGCCGTCGAGCAGAGCCGCGGTCGCCTCGTCCGGCCCGATCGCGGCCTCCGCCCGGTGCCAGGCTCGACGGTCGGGCTGGCTGCTGCCCAGAACGTCGGCGAGGATCCGGTGCGCGGCCCGCCGCGCGGTCGGAACGGAGTCCGCATACACGGCTGCCCTGACCAGCGGATGCCGGAAGCCGACCTCCCCGGGCCGCAGGCGCACGAGCCCGGCGGCCTCGGCCTCCTCGAGCGCGGTGAACGGCACCCCCTGCGCCGTGCACGCACGCATCAGCACGTCGACGTCATCGCCGCTGATCGATGCCAGGAGGAGGGCCGCCCGCGCGTCATCGGAGAGCGAGCGTTGCCGCACCGAGAAGGCCGTGAGCAACTCGCCGGTGAGGGGAATCGGCGAGCCCGGGGGAGCGGCGGCGAACTCGATCCGACGGTTCCCCAGCTCGAGCAGGGCCAGCGGGTTGCCCGCAGTGGCCCGGTGGAGTCGGGAGAACTCCTCGTCGTCGAGTGGTCGGCCGGCATCAGCGGTCAGCAGCTCACGGGCGGCGGTGGCCTCGAGCGGCCCGAGCTCGAGCCGCGTCAATCCCGTGAGAACGGATGGGCTGCCGGTGCGCTCGGCGACGAGGATCGCGACGGGGTCACTCGACAGCCGTCTCGCCACGAAGGCGATGGCGGAGGCCGATGACTCGTCGAGGTGCTGGGCATCGTCGATGACGACGGCCAGCGGCGTGTCCTCGGCCGCGCGGGTGAGGAGCCCGAGGAGGGCGGCTCCGACGGCGAACCGTCCGGGGGCCGGACCGTCGCGGAGGGCGAGGGCCACGCCGAGGGCGTCGGCCTGCGGGGCGGCGAGGTCGGGGATGAGCCCCGAGAGCGGAGCGCAGAGCTGGTGCAGTCCCGCGAACGGCACCTCGTGCTCGGCTTCCGCTCCGCGCACGGTGATGACCAGCATCCCGGCTGTCGTCGATCGCACGGCATCGAGCAGGGCTGACTTGCCGATGCCCGGATCTCCGGTGATGACGAGTGCGCCGCCGTCGCCCACGCGTGCCCCGGCGAGCAGGCGCTCGATCGCCTGCCGCTCCGCAGCACGCCCGAGCAGCACGCCGCCAGTCTAGGCGTGAGGCGGATCCCGCGTCCGGGCGGATCCCAGGGGGCCCACCCGATACGAGCGACCGCGCTGTAGGCCTAGCCTCGCTGGCGTCGGCAACCGAGCCGGCAACCCGAACAGGCAACCCGAACAGAGGAAGCATCATGACCGACCTCCAGGACCCGCCGGCTGCGGCCGCGACCATCGACATCGACAAGCTCATGGCATTCGTCGGCAAGGCCGTCGACGAGGTCGGGGCGACGCTCAACACGGCCCTCGTCGTGCTCGGCGACAAGCTCGGCTACTACCGGGCGATGGCCGCATCCGGACCCACGAATGCAGCCAGGCTCGCGCAGGACACGAGCACCGACGAGCACTACGCGCGGGAATGGCTGAACGCCCAGGCCGCCGGCGGCTACGTCGAGTACGACGCCGCCACCAACCGGTACACGCTCCCGCCCGAGCAGATCGCCGCCCTCACCGACGTCTCGAGCCCCGCCTACCTGCCGGGCTTCTTCCAGATCGCGCTCGGGACCATCCACGATGTCGACAGCGTGATGGACGCCGCCCGCAACAACGCGGGCGTCGGCTGGCACGAACACAACAGCGACGTGCACGACGGCTGCGAGCGCTTCTTCCGCACGATGTACAACGCCCACCTCGTCGACGAGTGGCTCCCCGCCCTGGACGGCGTCGTCGAGAAGCTGCAGCGGGGCGCTCGGGTCGCGGACATCGGATGCGGGCACGGGGCATCGACCGTCATCATGGCGCAGGCGTTCCCGAACTCCACCTTCGTCGGCTCCGACTACCACGAGGCATCCATCGACGTCGCCCGCGAGCGTGCTCGTTCGGCCGGGGTGGACGACCGCGTGACCTTCGAGGTCGCCGGATCCACGGCGTTCGGCGGGGAGGGCTACGACCTCGTGACGACCTTCGACGCCCTGCACGACATGGGCGACCCCGTCGGCGCGGCGCGGCACGTGCGCGAGAGCATCGCGCCCGACGGCACCTGGATGGTCGTCGAACCGATGGCCGGCGACAGCGTGAGCGACAACCTGAACCCCGTCGGACGCGCCTACTACGGCTTCTCCACGCTACTCTGCACGCCGGCATCGCTGTCTCAGGACGTCGGGCTGGCGCTCGGAACCCAGGCCGGACCGGCTCGCATCCACGACGTGGTCACCGCCGCGGGGTTCTCCAGGTTCCGCTCGGCGGCCGAGACCCCGTTCAACCGCGTGCTGGAGGTACGTCCGTGATCCTGGCCGGCGGAGGATACTGGCGAGGTGGCTGAACCCGTGTCAGTGGCGAGCCCACGAGACAGCGGCTCGATCGTTCGGGACGGCGTGGAGATCTCCTACGCCGTCTACGGCGACGGGCCGACCACCCTGCTGCTCATGCCGACGTGGACGATCGTGCATTCGCGCATCTGGAAGGGCCAGCTCGGCTACCTCGCCCGGCACTACCGCGTGGTGGTGTTCGACGGCCGGGGCAACGGCGCATCGGCTCGACCGAGCGGTGCTGCGGCGTACCGCGATGACGAGTACGCCCGAGACGCGGCGGCCGTGCTGGAGGCGACATCGACGCCGCGGGCCATCGTCGTCGGGCTCTCGTGGGGCGTCACGTGGGCGCTGCACCTCGCGGCGTCCCATCCGGATCGCGTCGTCGGCATCGTGGGGATCGGCGCGTCCGGCAACATCCGCGTCACGCGACCTGC
>JBEVEO010000166.1:0-3804 GCA_040512695.1 Leifsonia sp.
CCGCCGCTGCGGTCGAGCATGAGGTTCTCGGCGATGGTGAACTCGCCGACGAGGCCGTCCTCCGTGCGGTCCTCGGGCACGAACCCGACGCCGGAGTCGAGGATGCGCCTGACGCTCGCGGAGGTCAGCTCGATGCCGTCGAGGTTGATGGAGCCCTCCACGCGCGGCTGGAGCCCGAGCAGCGCCTCGGTGAGCTCGGTCTGCCCGTTGCCCTGCACGCCCGCGACGGCCAGGATCTCGCCCCGGCGAACCGTGAAGCTCACGTCGTTCACGACGAGCTGGCCGATCGGGTCGATCACCGTGAGGCCCTCGACGACGAGCGCCGGCTCGCCGAGCGTCGGCTCCTCCTTCTGCACGGTGAGCTCGACGGCGCGCCCGACCATGAGGGACGCGAGCTCGGCGTTCGTCGCCGTGGGGGCGGCCTCGCCGACGACCTTGCCGAGCCGGATGACGGTGATGCGATCGGCGACCTCGCGCACCTCGCGCAGCTTGTGCGTGATGAAGACGATGGAGGTGCCGGTCTGCTTGAGCTGGCGCATGATGCCCATCAGCTCGTCGGTCTCCTGCGGCGTCAGCACCGCCGTCGGCTCGTCGAACACGAGCACCCGCGCGTCGCGGGAGAGCGCCTTGATGATCTCGACGCGCTGCTGCACGCCAACGGGGAGGTCGTCGACGAGGGCGTCGGGGTCGACGTCGAATCCGAACCGCTCGGAGATCTCGCGCACCTTCGCGCGGGCCGCCGGCAGGTCGAGCCGACCGCCGGCCTTCGTCTCCTCGTGACCGAGCATGACGTTCTCGGCGACCGTGAACACGGGGATGAGCATGAAGTGCTGGTGCACCATGCCGATGCCGGCCGCCATCGCGTCGCCGGGGCCGGCGAAGTGCTGCACCTGGTCGTCGAGGAGCACCTCGCCCTCATCCGCCTGGTACAGGCCGTACAGCACGTTCATGAGCGTCGACTTGCCTGCACCGTTCTCACCGAGGAGCGCGTGGATCTCTCCAGCCTCAACGGTGAGGTCGATGTGGTCGTTGGCGACCAAGCTGCCGAATCGCTTCGTGATGCCGCGAAGTTCGAGCTTCATGTCCCCGATCCTAGTGAGGTGTCTGCATCTGTTGGTGATGCTGCACGAATGTTGAGATGGTCGGATGCCGCGTGCGCAGATGTTGCGCCGGACGCACGTTCGCGCACCCGGAACGACGATCGGGGAGGTCGGCTTCCGCCGACCTCCCCGACCAGATCGTGTCCTTACTGCGCGAGGTAGGACGTGACCTCGACGTCGCCGGCGATGATGGCCGACTTCAGGTCGTCGAGCTCGCCCTGGAGCGTCTCGGGGACCTTCGACTCGAAGTCGTGGAACGGCGCGATGCCGACGCCCTCGTTCTCGAGCGTGCCGACGAACGGGGTGTTGTCGAAGTCGCCGTTGCCGGCTGCGAGGACGGCCTCGTACGTGCCGACGTCGATGCCCTTGAGGATCGAGGTCAGCATGAGGTCGGCCACCGACGGGTCGGTCTGGGTGAAGTCGGCGTCGACGCCGATCATCGCGATCTCGCGGCCGGAGTCGCGGATGGCCGCGGCAGCCGACTGGTAGATCGGGCCGCCGACGGGCAGGAGCACGTCGACGTTCTGGTCGATAAGGACCTGCGCGGTGTTGCGAGCCGTGTCGTTCGCCTCGAAGCCACCCGTGAAGAGGCCGTCGGTGCCGTCCCAGCCGAGGACCTGCACGTTCGTGCCCTTCTCGGTGTTGTGGTAGTCGACGCCCTGCTTGAAGCCGTCCATGAAGATGGAGACCGTCGGGAAGTTCATGCCGCCGAAGGTGCCGACGACGCCGGTCTTCGAGTAGTCCGCGGCTGCGTAGCCCGCGAGGAACGCCGCCTGGGCGGTGTCGAAGACGATCGGCTTGATGTTGTCGGAGTCGGTCGTGCCGTCGAAGTCGTTGTCGACCACGTCGTCGATCGAGACGTACTCGATGTCGGGGTTGGCCGCGGCCGACTCGCCGGCGGCTGCCGCGAGGGCGAAGCCGACGGTGGTGATCAGGTTGCAGCCCTGGTCGACGAGGTTCGTCAGGTTGGGCGCGTAGTCGGTCTCGGAGTCGGACTGGACGGTGACCGGCTCGACGCCGAGCTCGTCGGCCGCCTTCGTCAGGCCCTCGAACCCGAGCTGGTTGAACGACTTGTCGTCGAAGCCGCCCGCATCGGAGACCATGCAGGGCAGGAAGTCGGAGGCCGCGGCCCCGTCGCTTGCACCCGAGTCCTCGGGCGCGGATGCGCAACCGGCGAGCAGCACGGCTGCGCCGAACATCGCAAGGCCGCCGAACGCGGCCTTCCTGGTCGTGACCTTCACTGTGTCCTCCAAAGACTGCGCCCCGACCGTCGCGGGGACTCGTGGAGTCACGTTACCGAATGTTGCGCCCGGCACTCAGGCCGCAGCCGCAGGTGACATGCAATGGTTATGAAGACGCGACATTCTGCTCATATGAGCAGGTCCGCCGACCCCTGCACGGGGGGCGCGTCCCGCCTCGCGATGCATGACGGAGCCGAACGGCGGGTTTCCGGTCAGGGCGCGCTCGGCGAGTCCACGACGAGCTCGCCCGAGATGATCGCCTGTCGCAGCCCCTCGATCTCGCCGTCGAGCTCCGGCGACACGAGCGGCGCGAGGTCGTGGTACGGCGCGATCTCCACGCCCCCGTTCTCGAGCGTGCCGACGTACGGCTCGTTCGAGAAGGAGCCGTCCTGCACCTCGCCGACGATCTCGACCAGGGCGTCCTGCGTGTTCTTCAGCACGCTCGTGAGCAGCACCGGCCGGAACTCGGGCGAGAGCGACTCGTAGCCGTCGCTGTCCACCCAGATCACCGAGACGCCGCCGCGCTCGAGGGCCGCGGACGCGGCGCCCTCGCCGACCTGGCCCGCCACCGGCAGGATGACGTCGGCGCCCTGGTCGATGAAGCCCTCGGTCAGCGCCTTGCCCTTGTTGATGTCCTCGAAATCGCCCGTGAACGCGCCGTCCTGCTTGGCCTTGTCCCACCCGAGGGCGCGCACCGTCGTGCCGTGCAGCTCGTTGTACTTGGCGACGCCGTCGACGAACCCGTCCATGAAGAGGGTCACGGGCGGCTGGTTGCCGCCGCCGAACGTCGCGACGACGCCCGTCTTCGACACGCCGGCGGCCAGGAAGCCCGCGAGGAACGACGCCTGCGCCGTGTCGAACACGACCGGCTTGACGTTGTCGGCCTCGACCGTCTCGTCGACGATCGCGAACGAGAGGTCGGGGTTGTCCTCGGCCTGCGCCAGCGTCGCCTCGGCGAGCTCGTACCCCACCGTGACGATCAGCTCGCACCCGGAGTCGACCGCCTGCTGCACGTTCGGCGCGAGGTCGGTCTCGCCCGTCGAGACGATCGCCTCCGCCTGGACGCCGAGCTCGTCCTCGGCCTGCTGGAGTCCCTCCCAGCTCGACTGGTTGAACGAACGGTCCTCGAGGCCGCCCGAGTTCGTGACCATGCGGACGCAGTCCGCGCCGGCGGCATCGGTGCCGCCCGACTCGGGCGCGGGCGCGCAGCCCGCGAGTGCGACGGATGCCGCGACGAGCGCGGTCCCGAACCCGAACCACCGACGAACCGACATCCGCTGCTCCCGTTCCCTCGTGCGTCCCGCTAGAGCACGTCGCTCGAGCCGCCGAGCCGGAGGGCGTCGACGACCGCCTTGACCCGTTGCGCGTGCTCGCTCGTGGTGACGAGGAGCGCGTCGGGCGTGTCCACGACGACGATATCGTGCACCCCGATCAGGCTGATGACCCGGTTCGCCCGGCTCACG
>JBEVEO010000215.1:0-11838 GCA_040512695.1 Leifsonia sp.
GTCACCGCCCTGTATCGCCGCTATCGGCCCGAGACGTTCTCCGAGATGATCGGGCAGTCCCAGGTGACCGATCCGCTCATGACCGCACTTCGGGCCGACCGGGTGAATCACGCGTACCTGTTCAGCGGACCCCGCGGGTGCGGCAAGACCACGTCGGCCCGCATCCTGGCCCGCTGCCTCAACTGCGCGGAGGGCCCGACCGACACCCCCTGCGGCACCTGCCCGAGCTGCGTCGAGCTGTCGCGCAACGGCGGCGGATCGCTCGACGTCGTCGAGATCGACGCCGCCAGCCACAACGGTGTCGACGACGCCCGCGACCTGCGCGAGCGGGCGATCTTCGCCCCCGCCCGCGACCGCTACAAGATCTTCATCCTCGACGAGGCCCACATGGTCACGCCGCAGGGATTCAACGCCCTGCTCAAGCTCGTCGAGGAACCGCCGGAGCACGTCAAGTTCATCTTCGCCACCACCGAGCCCGAGAAGGTGCTCGGCACCATCCGCTCCCGCACGCACCACTACCCGTTCCGGCTCGTTCCCCCCGCGCAGATGCTCGAGTACGTGCAGCAGCTCTGCGAGCAGGAGGGCGTGAAGGTCGCCCCCGGCGTCCTGCCCCTCGTCGTGCGCGCCGGGGGCGGCTCGCCGCGCGACACCCTCTCCCTGCTCGACCAGCTGATGGCGGGCTCCGAGGATTCCACGGTCGACTACGAGCGGGCCGTCGCGCTGCTCGGCTTCACGCACGGAGCCCTGCTCGACGAGATCATCGACGCCATCGCCTCGCGCGACGCGGCCGGCGCCTTCGCCGGCATCGACCGCGTCATCCAGACCGGCCAGGACCCGCGCCGCTTCGTCGAAGACCTGCTCGAGCGCCTGCGCGACCTCATCGTCGTCGGGGCGACGACGGCCAAGGGGGCGGCCGCCGTCCTCCGCGGAGTGCCGCAGGACGAGCTCGACCGCATGGGCGTGCAGGCTGCCGCCTTCGGCCAGGCCGAGCTGTCGCGGACGGCCGACATCGTGAACGCAGCGCTCACCGAGATGACCGGCGCGACGTCGCCGCGCCTGCACCTCGAACTGCTCGTGGCCCGCGCCCTCGTCCCCGCGATCGATGAGACCGACCGCGGCGCTCTCGCCAGGGTCGAGCGCCTCGAGCGCCGGGTGGGCGTGACGGATGCCCCGGGAGCGCCGGCGGCTGCACCAGCGCCCGCCGCCCGTGCAACGCCGCCCGCCGCGGCCGCTGCACCTCCTGCTCCGGCATCCGCGGCCCGTCGCGCCCCGATCTCCGCCCCTGTCGAAGCGGCTCCCGCTGCCGCGACTCCTGCCGGCGGCGACGCAGCAGCGAGCGGCGCAGTGACCGTCGATGCTGCGGCGACCGCTCCCGAAGCCGAGGCGACCGCGCCGATCTCCGCCGCAGAGGCCGTCCGCACGAACCCCGTCGGGCCCGTCACGCTCCAGCAGGTGAAGGACTCCTGGCCCGAGGTGCTCGAATCCGTCAAGGCCGCGAGCCTCAATGCCTGGATGGTCGTCTTCACCGCCCAGGTGCGCGAGCTCCGCCCCGACGACATCCTCGTGCTCGACCTGCCGAGCGAGAAGGACGTCGCCGCCCTCCGCCAGCAGGCCGGCGTCGCCGAGCAGCTCAAGAGCTCGGTGCACGCCATCCTCGGGTTCACGCCCAAGCTCATCGCGAAGCCGGCCGTCACCGTCGCATCCACCCCGGCCCCGACGGATGCCGGCCGCACCGCCGCTCCGCGGCAGAAGCCGGGCGCTCCCGCCGGTCCCGGCGCTTCCGCACCGGGCGCTTCCGCATCCGGCGGAACCGACGCCGTGGCGAGCGTCGACGGCTGGGCCACCATCGCGATCCCCGGGCAGGATGCCCCGACTGCCGGCCCGTCCGCCGGCCGCACCCCGGCCCCCGCCGCTCCCGCCGCCCCCAGCGCTTCCGCCGCCCCCGCGGAGCAGGCGTCGGCTCCGCAGGCCGCCGCTCCCGCCGCCGCATCCGACGAGCCGCCGTTCGACGACGTGCCGCCGCCCTTCGACGACGAGCCCCCGTTCGAACCGCCCGTTCCCGAGGAGCCATCGACGCCGCAGTACGAGACCCGCCAGCAGTCGGCCCCGCCGCGCGGCGGGCGCCCCGCCGCACCCGGCAACGGCCAGCGCTACGGCGAGTCGGTCGTGCGCGAGGTGCTGGGCGCCACGTTCCTCGAGGAGCAGCCGCACACGCCGGCGACCGGCTTCCGCGAGCGGGCCTAGGAGTCGCCGCGCCATGTACGAAGGAATCGTCCAGGACCTCATCGACGAGCTCGGCCGCCTGCCGGGCATCGGGCCGAAGTCCGCACAGCGCATCGCGTTCCACATCCTCCAGACCGAGTCGTTCGACGTCGCCCGCCTCGCGGAGATCCTCACGACGGTGCGTGAGCGGGTCAAGTTCTGCCGCATCTGCGGCAACATCTCCGAGCAGGAGACCTGCACGATCTGCCGCGACCCCCGCCGCGACCCCGCCCTCATCTGCGTCGTCGAGGAGGCCAAGGACGTCGTGGCCATCGAGCGCACCCGCGAGTTCCGCGGCCTGTACCACGTGCTCGGCGGGGCGATCAGCCCGATCGACGGCATCGGCCCCGACGACCTGCGCATCCGGCAGCTGATGCAGCGCCTCGCCGACGGCACCGTCCAGGAGGTCATCATCGCGACCGACCCCAACCTCGAAGGGGAGGCGACGGCCACCTACCTGTCGCGACTGCTCACGACGCTCGAGATCCGCGTGACGCGCCTGGCCTCCGGGCTGCCCGTCGGCGGCGACCTCGAGTACGCCGACGAGGTCACCCTGGGTCGCGCCTTCGAGGGCCGACGACTCGTCAGCTGAGAGTTCCGCACCTGCGCTTCGCACGCGGACTCCGTCCGGTGCTCAGCGAGCGGTCGTCGGCGGACTCGGTTCGGTGTTCAGTGAGCGGTTGTACGCGGACTCGGTCCGGTGTTCAGCGAGCGGTCGTACGCGGACTCGGTCCGGTGCTCGGCGAGCGGTCGTCGGCGGACTCGGTCCGGTGCTCAGCGAGCAGGGTGGACGCTCAGCGCAGGATCTCGACGAGCGCGATCCAGGACAGCAGCACGGCCGAGATGATCGCCAGCAGGGTTCCCGCGGCGACCGCGTAGTAGCCGCCGGGCAGGCCCGAGATCAGCATGAGCGAGCCGACGACGAAGCCGACCAGCGGTATCGACCCCACGACGATCTTCAGCGGCGGGCTGCCCATGTGCCGGTCCTCCCCGAGGATCGATCGCGTGGCGTTCACCTGCAGTCCGCACGCGATCACGGTGCCGACGAAGACCTCGGTGCCGAGCGCCCACAGCGGCTGCCCCGGTATCAGCGCCAGGCACGCGGCGATCACGCCGAGCAGCAGCGTGCCGATCGCCGACGCGGCGCGGGCGGGGATGGTGCTGGTCTTCAGGATCTCGCGGATGTTGACCGACATCGCCACGATGATGAGGCCCGCGAGGGCGGCCCCCGCACCGGCGATGGCCACGTTGAACTCCGACCAGCCCTCGAGCGCACTGTCCATGCGCCGCACTCTATCGCTGCGCGGACGCCCGTCACATAGCGGGTTCGGCATATGGACGCGGTTTATGATGGGGGCTTACGCGCCGTCCCACCCCAGGAGTCCTTTCGTGAGCTTGATCGTGCAGAAGTTCGGCGGTTCCTCCGTGGCGGATGCCGAATCCATCAAGCGCGTCGCCAAGCGCATCGTCGAGACGCACCGTGAGGGCAACGAGGTCGTCGTGGCCGTCTCGGCCATGGGCGACACGACCGACGACCTGCTCGACCTCGCGCACGAAGTCACCCCGATCCCCGCCCCCCGCGAGCTCGACATGCTCCTGACCGCCGGGGAGCGCATCTCGATGGCGCTGCTCGCGATGGCGATCCGCAGCCTCGGCTACGACGCCCGGTCGTTCACCGGCAGCCAAGCCGGCATGATCACGGATGCGCAGCACGGCGCCGCCCGCATCGTCGACGTCACCCCCGGCCGCCTCCGCGAGGCCCTCGACGAGGGCGCCATCGCCATCGTCGCCGGCTTCCAGGGCTTCAGCCGCGAGTCGCGCGACATCACGACGCTCGGCCGCGGCGGATCGGACACCACCGCCGTCGCCCTCGCCGCCGCCCTCGACGCCGACATCTGCGAGATCTACACCGATGTCGACGGCGTCTTCACCTCGGACCCGCGCATCGTGCCGCAGGCCCGCAAGATCGACCGGATCACGAGCGAGGAGATGCTCGAGCTCGCGGCATCCGGGGCGAAGGTGCTCCACATCCGCGCCGTGGAATACGCACGCAGGCACGGCGTCACCCTGCACGTGCGCTCCTCGTTCAACTACAACGAGGGCACCATCGTCTACGACCCGCAGAACCTGCCAGAGGGAGAAGAGTCCACCATGGAAGAGTCGATCATCGCCGGTGTCGCGACCGACCTCAGCCAGGCCAAGATCACCGTGGTCGGCGTCCCCGACGTTCCCGGCGTCGCAGCCAAGCTGTTCAAGATCGTGGCGAACACCGACGCCAACGTCGACATGATCGTGCAGAACGTGTCCGCGGCGGCCACCGGTCGCACGGACATCTCCTTCACCCTCCCGAAGGACGACGGCGAGAAGGCGATCAAGGCCCTCAGCAGCGCCCAGGACGGCATCGGGTTCGAGAACCTGCAGTACGACGACCAGATCGGCAAGCTCGCCATCGTCGGCAACGCCATGCGCACCAATGCCGGCGTCTCGGCGACGCTGTTCGAGGCCCTCTACGAGGCCGGCATCAACATCGAGATGATCTCGACGTCGGAGATCCGCATCTCGGTCGTCACGCGCGCCGACACCATCAAGGACGCCGTGCGCGCCGTGCACACCGCGTTCGGTCTGGACAGCGACGTGGAAGCCGTCGTGCACGGCGGAACCGGCCGCTAGATACGGATCGGATGCCGCGGGAAGGCGTCCGACTCCTCCCGCGGGAGGAGAAAGCGACCTTCGGAGGACGGATTCCCGCCAATCTTCCCCCCTGACGAACGAAGTCCTCCCGATGTGCACATTGCTCCGCGAGAGTGGACACTGGAAGAGGACCAACGAGAGGCACGTGACGTGGGCAACAGCATCGGACTGAACATCGGAGTCGTGGGAGCGACGGGACAGGTGGGAGCCGTCGTGCGGCGCCTGCTCGACGAGCGCGACTTCCCGGTCGCGAGCATCCGCTACTTCGCCTCGGCACGATCCGCAGGGACCACGCTGCCGTGGCGCGGCGAGGACATCGTGGTGGAGGACGCCACGACGGCCGATCCGGCCGGTCTCGACATCGCCATCTTCTCGGCGGGGGCGACGCTCTCCAAGCAACAGGCGCCCCGCTTCGCCGCGGCGGGCGTGACCGTCATCGACAACTCCTCCGGCTGGCGGATGGACCCCGATGTCCCGCTCGTCGTGAGCGAGGTCAATCCCGAGGCCATCGCCGACGCCCGCAAGGGCATCATCGCCAACCCCAACTGCACGACCATGGCCGCGATGCCCGTGCTCAAGGTGCTGCACGAGGAGGCCGGGCTCGAGCGACTCATCGTCAGCACCTACCAGGCGGTCTCCGGCAGCGGTCTGGCCGGAGCCGAGGAGCTCGAGGGCCAGGTGCGCGCCGCCCTCGACGGCGACGTGCTCGGCCTCGTGCACGACGGCCGCTCGGTGTCGATGCCCGCCCCCGTGAAGTACGTGCGCCCCATCGCGTTCGACGTCATCCCGCTCGCCGGCTCCATCGTCGACGACGGCGAGTTCGAGACAGACGAGGAGAAGAAGCTCCGCAACGAGAGCCGCAAGATCCTCGATCTGCCCGGCCTGCTGGTGTCCGGCACGTGCGTGCGCGTCCCCGTCTTCACCGGACACTCGCTCTCCATCAACGCCGAGTTCGCCAACCGCATCACGGTCGAGCGGGCGAAGGAGCTGCTCGCGGCCGCTCCCGGCGTCGTGCTGACGGATGTCCCGACGCCCCTCGAGGCCGCTGGCACCGACCCGAGCTATGTCGGCCGCATCCGCCAGGACGAGGGCGCTCCCGACGGGCACGGCCTCGCCCTGTTCATCTCGAACGACAACCTGCGCAAGGGCGCGGCGCTGAACGCCGTGCAGATCGCCGAGCTCGTGGCGGCGGCCAAGGTTCCCGCCGTCGTCTGAGCACCGCCGGCCGGTCGATCGGGAGGGTTCCTGAGCCTTCTTCTGGGTACGGCGCGCGCGTCCCGCGGCGCAGACCAGCACGGCCCATGGCGATAGTGTCGACCCCATGGTGATCTCGGCGTCGGACGCCGGCGGACGCGGGGGCGCCGCCGGGACCGGTGTGCGGAGCGCCCCGCGACAGCGCAGTGCGAGCGAACGTCGCGGCGCCAACCGTCCCGTGGTCCTCAACCAGCTGCTGTTCTGCGGCGTCGTGATCATCGTCGTCGCCGTCGTGCAGATCTTCCTCCCGGGGTCGGCGACCGATCCGGTGTACTTCCTCGCGGTCGTCACGGTCTTCCTCGCCACGGGAGCGGCCGTCGCGGTGCCGTGGCATCGGCTCGCACCCGGATGGGTCGCCGTCCTCCCCGTCCTCGACATCATCGCCATCGGCATCCTCCGGCAGGCCGTCCCGTCGATCGGTTCCGGGCTGCTCTGGGTGTTCCCGATCATCTGGATGTCGGCATCCTTCGGCCTGGCCGGTGCCGTGGCATCCGTCGGCCTGGCCTGCGTCGCCATCGCCTTCAACATCGTGCTGTCACCCGACCCGGTCGCGATGCTGACGATCTCGGCGCTCGTGCTGCTCCCGCTCACCTTCGTCATGGTGAGCGCCGTGAGCTACTACACGGCCAGGCGCAGTGCCGCCCAGCAGCGGCTGCTGCTCAAGCAGGCGCGACTGCTCGAGGGCGCCCTGATGCGGGCGCGACAGCAGGAGGCGCTTCTGGCCGGGGTGCTCGACGCCGTCGACTTCGGCGTCATCCGCATCAGCCCGGAGGGCCGGGTCACCTTCATGAACGAGGTCCACGCCCGGATGCTGCGGGCCAGCGGGCCCGCCTTCGGACGCAGGCGCTCGCGCGCCGGCGGCGAGAGCGCCGTCGACGTGTACGACGCCGACGGCAGCGCCCCGCTCGCCGCCGAGGACGTGCCGTTCGCCCGCGCCCTGCGCGGGGAGGAGTTCGACGACGTCGTCGTCTGGGTGGGCGATCCCGGCGGGGACCGGGTGGCATTGAGCCTGACGGCCCGCCGGCTCCCCGGCGGCGGAGACGACGATGACGACGCGGGAGCCGTCCTCGTCTCGCGCGACGTCACCGCGGAGCTCACCGCGGTGCGCGCTCGCGACGACCTCGTCGCCTCCGTCTCGCACGAGCTGCGCACGCCGCTGACGTCGATCATGGGCTTCCTCGACCTCACGCTCGACGAGGACCTCCCGGATGCCGCGCGCGCCAATCTCCTCGTCGCCGAGCGCAACACGAACCGCCTCCTCGATCTCGTCGCCGACATCCTCTCCGCCTCCACCCGCGGATCAGGGGCGCTGTCCATCACCCGTGAACAGGCCGACCTCGCCACGATCATGAACGACTCCGTCGCATCGCTCACTCCGGCGGCCGCGCAGCGCGGAATCACGTTCGACACCTCGGCCGTCGAGCCGACGGAAGCCGCCATCGATCCGTTCCGGATGCGACAGGTCGTCGACAACCTGGTGTCCAACGCGATCAAGTACAACCGCGACGACGGAGAGATCAGCGTCGGAGTCACGGAGGACGAGGGCCAGGCCTGGGTCATCGTGCGCGACAACGGCATCGGCGTCTCGTCCGCGGAGCTCCCGCACCTGTTCGACCGGTACTTCCGATCGGAGCTGGTGCGGCGTTCGAGCGTGCACGGCAGCGGCCTGGGTCTCGGCATCAGCCGCGACATCGTCCGCCTGCACGGCGGAGAGCTGACGCTGCACAGCGTCGTGGACGAGGGCACGACCGTCATCGTCCGGATACCGAAAGAGGCACCATGAACGGGTTCGATCTGTGGAGCGTCACCGCCATGACGGCGCTCGTGATCGTGGTGGCCTCGGCCGTCTTCATCACGGACACGTTGATGCGCAAGGACGACGAGGCCGGCCGGGTCTGGTCGCTGGCGTACATCGCCGGGGTGCTCACGGTGCTCTCCTACCTCGTGTGGGTCGCCGCGCCCGACGCCTGGTGGGCCGTCGCGGTCGGCAATTCCATGTTCGCGCTCAGCGCCGGCTGCATGTGGCTCGGCGCCCGCATCTTCAACGGGCGGACCCGGCCGACCTGGTACCTGGTGGCGGCGGGATCCGCGGCGGCGTTCGTCGCGGTCATCGTCGAGGGGCCGGACGGAGGTGACTGGGCCGGGGCGATCGTCATGTACGTCACGATCGCGGCCTTCGCGGCAGCTGGCGGTTCCGAGGCCATGCGCGGAACGATGAAGCTGAACCCGAACGGCCGGGCTCTCGCCCTCGTGCTTCTCCTTCAGAGCGCCTTCTTCATCGTGCGCCTCGCCGCGTTCATCGCCGTCGGCCCGGACAGCGCGTTCTTCCAGACCTGGTTCGGCTCGGTCGCCGCGAGCTTCGTGACCGTGGTGCTCATCATCGTTGCCGCGATCACGATGTCGGTGCTCCGCGCCGACCGCACCCGGCTCCGCGACGACGCGGCATCCGCCGTCGTCGGCTACACGGAGAGCGGTGTGCTGCTGCATCCGTCCTTCGACCGGATCGTGAACGACTGGCTCAACCGGATGGAGTACACCGACGAGCAGCTCGCGCTCGTCTCGGTGCGGCTCGACGACCTCGACGCCATCACCACGGCCTTCAGCCACGCCCTCGCCGTCGACGTGGCCGAGGCGTGGGTGGCATCGATCCGGCGTTCGGTGCCCACGGTCTCCGACATCGGCGAGGACGGCTTCGGCCGCCTCATCATCGCGACCCCGTTCGCCACGATCGACGACGCGCGCGCCGCCGCCGACCTGCTGCGCGACGGTCTGCTCGACGAGACCACGACGAGCCCCAACGGCATCCGGCCCACCGTCAGCATCGGCGTAGCGCTCACCGATCTGCACGGGTACTCGCTGCCGACCCTGGTGGGTGCGGCGCGTGCGGCGGCGGATGAGGCGCAGCGCGAGGGCGGCGATGCCGTCGTCATCGCCACCGACCGCCATTCCGTGCGCGAATCCTGACCCCTGCGCCCCGCTCGTGAACTGAGCGAATCCTGAGCCGTGCTTTGCCATCCGCTGCGCGGCGCGAGGCAGACTCGAAGACGGTGGTGAATTCATCGCCGTCGATCGGGGAGCCCGGAGGGAGCAGAACGCGTGCAGTCGCAACGCCCCGCCCGTGCCTTCGGCGCCCTCGTGGCGACGGCCGTCCTCGACGACCTCCTCGCCGGCCTCGACGGCGACGTCGCGATCCTCCTCCGGTTCATCGACGACTTCGTCGGCCTGTGGTCGCGTCGCGTCGCGCGTCTCCGGACGGCGATCGCGGAGGACGACTCCGCGGAGGCAATCGCAGCGCTGGAGAGCATCCGCGTCTCGAGCACCATGCTCGGCGCCGTCGGACTCGCGGCCACGGCCGAGTCGGCCCGGCGCAGCATCGTCGACGGCGGAGCACTCACGGCCGTGCCGGTCGCGGAGATCGCCCGGCTCGGGCAGCGGAGCGGAGACGCCCTCCTGGACTGGTCCCGGCTGGTCAGACGGCGCGCGTCGGTTCCGAGGCGGTGAGCCGATAGCCCACTCCGCGCACCGTCTCGATCCAGCGCGGATCGGCCGGGTCGTCGCCGAGCTTCTTGCGCAGGTTCGCCATGTGCACCTCGACGGCGCGCTTGTCGGACTCGCTCACGAAGTAGGCGGCGTCCTCGCGCAGGAGGGCGGAGAGCTCGCTCTTGCCGAGCACCCGCCGTCCGGATTCGAGCAGCGCCCTCAGCAGGTCGAACTCGCTCCTGGTGAGGTCGAGCTCCTCGCCATCGCGCTGCACGCGCCGCTCCGCGGGGCTGAGCCGGATGCCACGGTGCTCGATCCAGTCCGCGTCGTCGTCGGCACCGGTCGCCGCATCGTCGGATGCGACCGGCTCGGTCGCGCCGTCGGAGGATGCGCCTGCGCCGCTGATGGCGCCGGATCGCGGACGACGCAGCATGGCCTCGACCCGCGCGCGCAGTTCGCGCGGGCGGAACGGCTTCGTCACGTAGTCGTCGGCGCCGGCCTCGAGGCCCTGGAGCGTGTCGATCTCGTCGCTGCGGGCGGTGAGCATCACGAGGTAGGTGTCACTGAACGCACGGATGCGCTTGGCAGTCTCGAACCCGTCGATGCCGGGCAGTCCGATGTCGAGCGTGGTGATGACGGGATTGTTGGCACGCACGGCTTCGACGCCGTCGATGCCGCTCGCGGCGGTGACCGTCTCGAACCCCGCCTGCTCGAACACGGACTCCAACAGGTGCCGGATGTCAGCGTCATCCTCGATGATGACGGCGACGCGCTTCTCGGACGACAACTGAGCACTCTTCCGTTCGACTACAGGGTTCTCCGAGCGTAGTGGACGTCACGCCCATCGGGTGCAGAGAATGCGGGGTCGGTCGGCAATTCGCCGCGCGGATCGTCCGGCTACCCTGCGCCGCCGGGCGGGGTCGCGGCGGGGTCGACGGCGCGGCGCTTCCTGGCCGACGATCGCAACCCCGAGATGATCATGAAGGCGGCGTAGCCGAACAGGCCGACGGCGAGCGCCGGAACGAGCCAGCTGCGGGTCTCGCCGCCGATGAACGAGTTGACGTAGCCGACGTACGGCACGCTGTACCAGAGCTTCCCGCGCACCTGCTCCGGAATGACCTCCGGGTCGGCGAGGTCGTTGTTGTCGCCCTTCGTCGTGAATGTCCGGTCGCCGTCGCTGGCCGCCGTGACGGCGATCACCCTGTGGCTGATCACTGCGGGGTCCCCGGACCGGATCTGGTAGGTGATCACGTCGCCGGAACGGATGTCGGCGGGCTCCACCGGCCGGATCACGATGAGCGTGCCCGGCGGAAGCGATGGCTCCATGGACTCCGTGAGGATCGTCAGCGGCGTCGCGCCGGCGACGCGGGGAACGACGATGAGCAGGGCGCCCAGGCCGATCACGATCGCGAGGAGCCCGAAGCTCAGCCCGAGGCCGATCAGGCGCAGGACGCCGTTCGAGGGTCGGGACGCCTCACGCGTCGGTTGCTCGGTCACCGTCTCGTCTCCGCTCGCGTGCGCTCGATGCGGCGAGGCTACCACCGGCGACGAGCGCGAGCGCCGCGGCGAGCCAAGGCAGCGGGTTCGCGCCGGTCGTGGACAGGCTGGAGGCGGTCACGGCCGAGCCACCGAGGATCGGGAGGTGCACGCCGTCGCAGTCGCCGTCGGCCGGTGCCGGCGCCGCGGCATCGCGCATGCCGACGACGAGGTCGGCGTGCGCATCGCTGAGCTGTGCGGCCGTGCCCACCAGGCCGGCCGACAGGCTGATGTCGAAGGTCACGGCGACGACCTGGCGCGGTCCCAGGTACTGCTCGCCCACCAGGAGGTAGCAGGTCTCCGTCGTCGCGAAGCTCATCGAACGTCCGGTCGAGGAGTCGGCGGCGATGGTGAGGGCGACGCCGTACGCCGGTTCGCTCACCGTCACGTCCGTCGCGTTGATCCGCATGACGACCGTGGACGTGCCGTCGTTGCGCACCCAGAGGGTGCGCTGGGCACTTCCCCCGGGAACCAGCGGCGTGAGCCCGTCGAAGAGGGAACCCGTCGGCGTCGCGGTGAAGTTCACGCCGTCCAGGCTGACGGCCACGTCCTGCTGGGTCGGAGCCGCCACGGCACCCGCGACGGGGACCATCGCGATGGCGAGTCCGGCGACCA
>JBEVEO010000218.1:0-3429 GCA_040512695.1 Leifsonia sp.
GGCCGCGCGCCACTAGGCTATATCCTCGCCGGCAGGTCCCTCCGCGCTCAGTTCGGATCCTCGTGCGGCTCACCCGTTTGCCGCGGCCCGCATATCCATCCGGTCGCCCACGCCGCCCAGGCCAATCGCGAGCTCCTGCGCTTCCTCGACGCGTGACGGCTCAGGTGGAGGGCCTGTCCGAGGGATCCACCTCCGGCCTGGTGAAAGGACGCGCCCCCTGTGACCGCACCCCCACGGAAGGCGCCAGACACTGACCAGCACCACGGCAGAGCGAGCAGAGCCCACCCGCGCCGACGCGCACGGACCATCTGACATGGAACCTCAGCGCACCGAGGTCCAGCACGCCACATCTTCCATACCTGGCCCGCGACATCGTGCAGGTCCTCACCGAGATCCCTCTCGACGTCTCATCGGGACGGCATCACCATCCCGGAGAGGAAGTCACCGGACACCATCGTGCTCAACGCCGGTGACGGCTCCGTCTCCATCGCGGCTACGGATTGTTGTGCCCGGAGACCGAGTCACCCACGTTTCCGGCCGGTGTCGCGAAATCCGGCGCGGGGGGATCCGCCTGGAGTTCATCGCGTCCGGCGAGCCGATCGTTCCAGACCTTCAGCACCGACGCCGGCGTGCGCGGCGTGATCAGGCTGACGATCACGTAGGCGGTGAGGCTCGCGGCGAGGCCGAAGTAGATCGGCTCATTCGCCATCACCCCGCCGGGCACCACGAACATGGTGCCGAGCGTCACGACGGTGCCGACCGCCATCGACCAGAGCGCGCCGGCGCCGGTCGCGCGCTTCCAGACGAAACCGCCGAGGATCGCGACGAGGAGTCCTCCGACGAGGATGTCGTAGGCCACCGTGAGGGCCGCGACCACGTCGTTCAGGAGCGCGGCGATCACGATCACCGCAATGCCGAGCACCACCACGTAGAGGCGGTTGGAGCGGATGTCGTGCTCCGGGTTCGAGTTCGCCGCGGCATCCGCTGCGCTGCGGCCGAAGAGGCGCTTCACGATCGGCATCACGTCGGCGCGGGCGACCGTGGCCGTGGCGATGAGCGCGCCCGAGGCCGTCGACATCATCGCCGCGACAGCGGCGGCCAGCACGATGCCGCTGAGGCCGACGGGGAGGATCTGCGCGGTGACTGCCGCGTACACGTCGTCCTTCGCCTCGATGCCGGGGAGGATGGATGCCGCGGCGGTGCCGATTAGCGCGCCGGCGACACCGTAGAGCAGGCAGTACACGGATGCCGCTGTGCCGCCCCACTTCGCGACCTTCGGCGAGCGAGCCGTGAAGACGCGCTGCCAGATGTCCTGGCCGATGAGCATGCCGAACGTGTAGATGACGAAGAACGTGATGATCGTGTCGACGCCGATAGCGCCGAGGTCGAACGCCGCCTCGCCGAGCCGGTCGACGATGCCCTCGTACCCGCCGGCGTGGAACCACGCGAACGGCAGCAACAGGAAGAACACGCCGATGGTCTTGATGATGAACTGCACCATGTCGGTGAGGGTGATGGACCACATGCCGCCGATTGACGAGTAGAGCATCACGATCACGCCGCCGATGATCACCGAGAGCGTGCGGTCGGTGTCGAACAGCACGTTGAAGATCGTCGCGTAGGCGATGGTCGACGTCACCGACAGCATGAGGGTGTAGGCCATCATCACGAATCCGGAGGCGCTCGTGGCGTTCACGCCGTAGCGGAGCTTCAGCATCTGCGCGACGGTGTAGACCTTCAGCTTCTGGATGCGCGAAGCGAACAGGATGCTGAGCAGGAACAGGCCGACGGCGATCGAGACCACGAGCCACATGCCCGAGATTCCGAACTTGTAGCCGAGGCCGACGCCGCCCACGGTCGACGCTCCGCCGAGCACGACGGCGGCCATGGTCCCCGTGTAGAGCGTGGGTCCGAGTCGGCGGCCGGCGACGAGGAAGTCGCTCGAGTTCTTGGTGCGGCTCTTGCCCCACCAGCCGAAGAGCAGCATGGCGGCGAGGTAGATGATGATGATCGCTATATCCATCGTTGGATCCTTTGCGTCAGGGGAAGGGTCGGTGGGCGGAACGGTTTACTGCAGGTGTGTCGGCGCGAACATGCGCAACACGGCGGGCACGACCACGACGGCGGGGCCGGGCTCGCGGAAGGTGCGGGCGATGATCTCGCCCACAGTCTCGAAGGTCGCCTCATGGGCGGTCACGCCGAACGCCCTGGCGAGCGCGGCGAAGTCGGGGCGGGCGAGCTCGGTGGCCGTGGCCTGCCCGAACGATTCCGTCATGTACTCGCGGAGGATGCCGTAGCCGCCGTCATCGACGATGAGCCACGTCACGTCGGCGTCGTGTTGACGGGCGGTCGCGAGCTCGGCGATCGAGTACATCGCTCCGCCGTCGCCCGAGACGGCGAAGGTGCGCCGGCCCGAGCCGATCGCAGCGGCGAGCGCGGCGGGGAATGCGAAGCCCAGGCCGCCCGAGCCCTGGGCCGAGTGGAACTCGCCCTGCTCGGGGTCCCAGGCAGACCAGGCCCAGTAGCCGGCGATGGTCATGTCCCAGAAGGTGTGCGCGTCGGCGGGAACGGCCGCCCGGAGGTCCGCCAGGAGGCCGCGCTCGGCGGCGAGATCCTGGCCGTCGAGGCGTGCCTCGACGGCGGCGCGGAGGCCGGCCGCGACCTCGGCTCCGGGCAGCCGTGCGGGTGCGGCACCCGGGGCCCGCTCTTCGAGCCGGTCGGCGACGGCGGCCAGCGCGAGTGCAGCGTCGGCGTGGATGCCGAGTCCCTCGTAGTTCGAGCCCAGCACGCGCGCCTCGGCATCGACCTGGATGAGGCGCCCGCGTGGTGCGAACGTGAAGTAGTTGCTGGTGACCTCGCCGATGGCGGTGCCCACGGCGAGCAGCACGTCGGCCTGCTCGAGCAGCTCGGTCGTGCGGCGGTCCTCGATCCAGGATGCCGCAGACAGCGGATGCGCGAAGGGCATCGCGCCCTTGCCGCCCACCGTCGACACGACCGGTGCGTCGAGCGCTTCGGCGAGTCGCACGAGTGCGGCACGGCCGCCGGGTGAGCGGCGCACTCCCCCGCCGGCGAGGATGACGGGACGCTCCGCTTCAGCGAGCAGCGCGGCCGCCTCGTCGATCAGTTCGGGGCGCGGCATCCGCTCGGGGATCGACGTGATCGCCGAGCGCACGGGCGGAACGTGCGTCTCCTCGAGCAGCACGTCCTCGGGGATCTCGACCCAGGTGGGACCGGCCGGGGCCGCCTGTGCGAGCGACCACGCGTCGGCGAGCGCCGAGGGGATCTGCGCAGCCTCACGGATGACCGCGGTCGACTTGGTGACGTTGCGTGCGCTCTGCTGCTGGTCGTCGAGCTGGTGCAGCAGGCCCTTGCGGGCGCCGCCGAGCCCGCGGCGCGGGATCTGGCTCGTGATGACGAGTAGTGGCACGC
>JBEVEO010000243.1:0-3214 GCA_040512695.1 Leifsonia sp.
TCGGCGCTGCGCAAGGTCGCCCGCGTGCGGTTGACGAACGGGATGGAGGTCACGACCTACATCCCCGGTGAGGGGCACAACCTGCAGGAGCACTCGGTCGTGCTGATCCGCGGCGGCCGCGTCAAGGACCTGCCCGGCATCCGCTACAAGGTCATTCGCGCTGCGCTCGACACCGCCGGCGTCTCAGATCGCCGCCAGGGGCGCTCGAAGTACGGCGCCAAGAGAGGCTCGTAATGCCACGCCGAGCCGAGATTCAGCCACGCGAGCTGGCGCCGGACCCTGTGCACGACTCCAGGCTCGTCAGCCAGCTGATCAACCGCGTCATGACCAAGGGCAAGAAGAGCACCGCGGAGAAGATCGTCTACGACGCTCTGGCGGTTGCGGCCGAGCGCTCCGGGAAGAGTCCCGTCGAAGTGCTCGAGCAGGCGGTCAAGTCGGTGACGCCGGTGCTCGAGACTCGCTCCCGCCGCGTCGGCGGCGCGAACTACCAGGTGCCTGTCGAGGTGCCGTCTCGCCGTGCGCGCACGCTCGCGATCCGCTGGATCGTGACGTACTCGCGCGACCGGCGCGAGAAGGGCATGGCCGCCAAGCTGGCGGGCGAGATCCTCGACGCCCTCGAGCAGCAGGGCGGTGCCTTCAAGCGCAAGGACGACCTCTACCGGATGGCGCAGGCCAACAAGGCCTTCGCGCACTACAGGTGGTAACCATGGCGACGCCTACGACACGCGCGCCCGCTGGGCTCGACCAGGTCCGGAACATCGGGATCATGGCCCACATCGACGCGGGCAAGACGACGACGACCGAGCGGATCCTCTACTACACCGGCCGCACCCACAAGATGGGCGAGGTCCACGAGGGCGCCGCGACGATGGACTGGATGGCGCAGGAGCAGGAGCGCGGCATCACGATCACGTCTGCCGCCACGACGGCGTTCTGGCGCGATTTTCGCGTGAACATCATCGATACGCCCGGGCACGTGGACTTTACGGTGGAGGTCGAGCGGAGCCTGCGCGTGCTCGACGGCGCGATCGCCGTCTTCGACGGCGTGGCCGGAGTCGAGCCGCAGTCGGAGACCGTCTGGCGCCAGGCCGACCGCTACGGCGTGCCCCGCATCGCCTTCATCAACAAGATGGACCGCGTCGGCGCCGATTTCTTCGCGTCCGTCCAGTCGATGGTCGATCGCCTCGGCGCGCGCGCGGTGCCCGTCCAGCTGCCAATCGGCCAGGAGGAGAACTTCCGCGGCGTGGTCGACCTCGTGGAGATGCGCTCGCTCACCTGGTCCGACGACCTGGGGACGAACATGGAGATTGGCGAGGTCCCGCCCGAGCTCGCCGAGCAGGCAAACGAGTACCACCACCAGCTGATCGACGCGGTCGCCGACCACGACGAGGAGCTGCTCGAGACCTACCTCGAGGACGAGTCCGCCGTGACGTCGGAGATGCTGCGGCGCGCGATTCGCGCGGCGACGCTGGACATCAGCGTCACCCCGGTGCTGCTCGGCTCCGCCTTCAAGAACAAGGGCGTGCAGCCGCTCCTCGACGCCGTCGTCGACTACCTGCCGAGCCCGCTCGACGTTCCGCCCGTGCACGGCCTCGACCCGAGGACCGAGCACGAGCTCTCGCGCCGCCCGGCGCTGGACGAGCCGTTCTCGGCTCTGGCCTTCAAGGTCATGTCGGATCCCTACGTGGGCAAGCTGACGTACATCCGGGTCTATTCGGGCCAGGTCAAGTCCGGCGATCGCGTCGTGAACACGACCTCCGGCAAGACCGAGCGCATGGGCCGCATCCTCCAGATGCACGCGAACCACCGCGAGGAGCGCGAGACCATCGGCGCGGGTGAGATCGCGGCGATCGTCGGGCTGAAGCAGACGACGACCGGCGAGACGCTTGCCATCGACACGGCGCCGATCGTGCTCGAGTCCATGACCTTCCCCGACCCCGTGATCTCGGTCGCCGTCGAGCCGAGGACGAAGGGTGACCAGGACAAGCTCGCGACCGCGCTACAGCGGCTCGCCGAGGAGGATCCGACCTTCCGCGTCCGGAGCGACGAGGAGACGGGGCAGACGCTCATCGCCGGGATGGGTGAGCTGCACCTCGAGATCATCGTCGACCGCCTGACGCGCGAGTTCAACGTCGACGCCAACGTCGGCCGCCCGCAGGTGGCCTACCGCGAGACCATCGACCGGCGCGTCGAGAAGATCGCGGGCCGGTTTGTCCGCCAGACCGGCGGCCGCGGCCAGTTCGGCCACGCGATCATCAACCTGGAGCCGTCCGGGCCGGGCGAGGGGTACGAGTTCCTCGACAAGATCGTCGGCGGGCGCATCCCGCGCGAGTTCATCCCCGCGGTCGACCTCGGCATCCAGGAAGCGATGGAATCCGGCGTTTTGGCCGGCTATCCGGTCGTGGACATCAGGGTCGAGCTCGTCGACGGGTCGTACCACGACGTCGACTCGAGCGAGATGGCCTTCAAGGTCGCCGGCTCCATGGCCTTCAAGGAGGGCATGAAGCGGGCGAAGCCCAAGCTGCTCGAGCCGGTCATGGCCGTCGAGGTAGTGACGCCCGAGGACTACCTCGGCGACGTCATGGGCGACCTCAACTCGCGGCGTGGCCGGATCGAGAATCTGGAGCCGCGGGGGAATGCCCAGGTGATCAAGGCCCGGGTGCCCCTCGCCGCAATGTTCGGATACGCAACCGACCTGCGCTCGACGACGCAGGGCCGGGCGACTTTCACCATGCAATTCGAGCGATATGAGGAAGTCCCTCAGTCGATCGCCAGCGAGCTCGTCGACTCGCAGAGCGCGTAAAGGAAGGAAAGGGAGGAATGGGCAAGCAGAAGTTCGAGCGCACCAAGCCGCACGTCAACGTCGGCACGATCGGTCACATCGACCACGGCAAGACGACCCTGACGGCAGCGATCACGAAGGTCCTGTCCGAGCAGGGCACGGACACAAGCATCCGCAGCTTCGAGTCGATCGACAACGCACCCGAGGAGAAGCAGCGCGGCATCACGATCAACACGTCGCACGTGGAGTACGAGACGGCGAACCGCCACTACGCCCACGTCGACTGCCCGGGTCACGCGGACTACATCAAGAACATGATCACGGGCGCCGCCCAGATGGACGGCGCGATCCTGGTCGTGTCGGCCGCAGACGGCCCGATGCCGCAGACCCGCGAGCACATCCTGCTCGCGCGCCAGGTCGAGGTTCCGTCGA
>JBEVEO010000263.1:0-14324 GCA_040512695.1 Leifsonia sp.
CCCCCTTTGCGGGCGCCCCGATCAGGCGACGACTCCGTCGTGCCCTCGGCGAGCGGAATCACCGCTCGCGGAGGCCGGGCGCAGGCCGCGGTCGAAGCGGTCCGCCTACGGGAGGAGGCGCGTCGGGCCGCGGAACAGGTAGGTGGTCTCGCGAATGGACGACTCGCCCAGCATGAGCATCAGCACGCGCGCGAGGCCCATGCCGAAGCCGCCGTGCGGCGGGACGCCGTACCGGAAGAAGTCGAGGTAGAAGGCGAGCTCCTCGGGTTCGAGGCCCTTGTCCTTCGCCTGCTCGACGAGGATGTCGATGCGGTGCTCGCGCTGGGCGCCGGTGGAGATCTCGACGCCGTTGTAGATGAGGTCGTACGAGTTCGTGATGCTCGGGTCGCCCTCGCGGCGCATGTGGTAGAACGGCCGGATGCTCGACGCGTAGTCCGTCAGGAAGACGAAGTCGTGGCCGTACTTCTCCTTGACGTACGCGGAGATCTGCCGCTCGCCCTCCGGGTCCATGTCGTCGTCGGCGCGCGGCACGACGTAGCCGCGGTCGGCGACGATCTGCTTGGCCTCGGCCAGGGGGATGCGCGGGAAAGGCGTGGTCGGCACCTGGAGCTCGATGCCGAACAGCTCGGAGACCTCGGCGCCGTGCTGGGCCACGACCGCCGAGAAGCCGGCCACCATGAGCTCCTCGTGCAGCGCCATGACGTCTTCGTGCGAGTCGATCCAGCTGATCTCGGTGTCGACCGACGTGAACTCCGTGGCGTGACGGCTCGTGAAGGACGGGTCGGCGCGGAAGGCCGGTCCGACCTCGAACACGCCGCCGAAGCCGGCGGCCTGAGCCATCTGCTTGAAGAACTGCGGGCTCTGCGCGAGATAGGCCTTGCCGTCGAAGTACTCCACCTCGAACAGCTCGGCTCGCGACTCCGAGGCCGACGCCATGAGCTTCGGGGTGTGGATCTCGATGAGACCCTTCTCGACCCAGACGCCGCGCAGCGCGTGCAGGAAGGTGGTCTGGATGCGGAAGATGAGGTTCTGCTTGGGGTGGCGGAGGTCCAGGAAACGCCAGTCCATCCGCTTGTCGAGGCTCGAGTCCGCCGCGATGGGCGTCTCGGGGTCGGCCTCGGTCACGACGTCGAGCGTCGTGAGCTTGACCTCGAGGCCGCCGAGCTTGACGCGCTCGTCCTTCTTGAGCTCGCCGGTGACGGAGATGAACGAGCCGTGCGACAGGGCGGAGATCTGCTCGGTCGTGGCGATGCGGGCAGCGAAGGCCGCGGTCTCCTCGGCGGTGGGAGCCGGCTCGCCATCGGCGGCCTCGGGGACCGCGCGCAGCGCCGGGTTCACGATCTGAACGGCACCGGACTCATCGCGGAGGATGACGAACTGCACCTTCTTCTGGTCGCGCACGGTGTCGACCCATCCCGAAACCGTCACGGGGCCGTCGGGCAGGGAGGAGAGGTTCTTCACGAGTACACGAGTCACAAGGGGAGATTCTACCGTCGTCGCGGCGGCGGCCCCTCTCGGCGAATTCGCGGGAAACGCCTCCGTAGACTGGAGGCGTGGCAGCATCCCGAATCCACCTCGTGCGTCACGGAGAGGTGGAGAACCCTCAGCGTGTGCTCTACGGACGCCTCGAGGGCTTCGGGCTCTCCGATCTCGGCGCCCGGATGGCGCAGGCCGCTGCCGACGCTCTCGTCGCGTCGGGCCGCCCGGTCGGAGCGATCTACGCGTCGCCGCTGCAGCGCACCCGGGAGTCTGCCGCTCCCATCGTCGCGGCTCTCGACCTGCCGCTGCAACTGGACGAGCGGTTCATCGAACCGGCCAACGCCTTCGAGGGCAAGCGCATGCGCGGACCGGGTGGCGCGCTCCGCGACCCGCGCAACTGGCCGCTGCTGCGCAATCCGCTGCAGCCGAGCTGGGGCGAGCCGTTCCGGTCCATCGCCGAGCGCATGCTCGCCGGCATCGCGGATGCCGACGCCGCCGTCGACGGCGGCGACCTCGTCATCGTGAGCCACCAGCTCCCCATCTGGATGGTCGCGCGATCCGTCGCGGGCGCGAGGCTCGCCCACGACCCCCGCAAGCGTCGCTGCGCGCTGTCGTCGATCACGAGCATCGAGAAGCGCGGCGACCGCTACGTCGAGGTGGAGTACCGCGACCCGGCCGCCGAGCTCTCCGGCACCGCCACCGACGTGGGGGCGGTCTGATGCGTCGACTGCGTTCATCCGTCGCCATCGGCGTCGCCCTGGCGGCGGTCGTCTCCCTCGGCGCCTGCTCGAGCGACCCGCTCGCCGACCAGTACCGTGCGGGCAGCGGCAAGAACTACGTGGCCGGCGACGGCACAGTGACCGAGATCGCCGCCGCGGATCGGGACGCCCCCGTCGAGTTCTCCGGCACCACGGAGAGCGGCGATGCCTTCGACTCCGCCGACCACGCCGGCGACGTCCTCGTGGTGAACTTCTGGTACGCGGGCTGCGCGCCGTGCCGGGCGGAGGCCGCAGACCTCGAGTCGATCAGCCAGGAGTTCGCCGGAGACGGCGCCGCCTTCGTCGGCGTCAACGTACGCGATCAGGCGGCAAACGCGATCGCCTTCGACAAGCGCTACGGCGTCAGCTATCCGTCGATCATGGACCTCGAATCCGGCAGCGTCCAGCTCGCCTTCGCGGGCAAGGTCCCGCCGAACGCCGTCCCGACCACTCTCGTCCTCGACTCCGAGCACCGCGTGGCCGCCCGCATCCTCGGCCAGCTCCAGAGCCCGTCCATTCTCGAGACGCTCGTGCGCGACACCATCGCCGAGAGCGACTGAGGTGGGTGGCGTCGGCGACATCGTGATGAGCGGCCAGCTCATCGCGGCCATTCCCATCGCGCTGGCAGCGGGACTCATCTCGTTCCTGTCCCCGTGCGTGCTGCCCCTCGTGCCCGGCTACCTCGGGTACATCGGCGGCTTCACGGATGCCTCGAGCGACGCCGCCGAGGAACGCCGGTACCGCCGCCGCCTGCTCCTCGGCGTCGCGCTCTTCGTACTGGGTTTCACCCTGGTCTTCGTCGCCTACTCGGTGGCCATCGGCGCCATCGGCGTCTGGCTCAAGGTCTACTCCGACATCATCATCCGTGTGCTCGGGGTGGTGGTGATCATCATGGGCCTCGTCTTCATCGGCCGGTTCACCGTGTTCCAGCGCACCCTGAAGCCGGTCTGGCGGCCGGCGACCGGACTCGCGGGCGCGCCCCTGCTCGGCATCGTCTTCGGCATCGGCTGGACGCCGTGCATCGGGCCGACCCTCGCCGCGGTGCTGAGCCTCAGCCTCGACTCCGGTTCCGCCTGGCGCGGAGCGATCCTGGGCGTGGCGTACTGCATCGGACTCGGTGTCCCCTTCCTGCTGGTCGCACTGGGGCTCAGCTGGATGACCGGGACCATGGCATTCTTCAAACGGCATATTCGAGCGATCAACATCGTCGGCGGCGCCCTGCTGATCGTCGTGGGACTGCTCATGGTGACGGGAGTCTGGACGGCGTGGATGGCGGACCTGCAGGCGGTGATGGCGAGCTATGACCTCTTCCTCTGAGAATTCCCCAGACCGGCCCGCCGGCAAACCGGGCAGGGCCGGGCGGCCCGACCGCGACAGTGCCGAGGCCAAGCTCTCCCGGCCGGACGACCACATCGACGCCGCTCCAACAGCGGCATCCGGAGACGACGGCGGCCTCGGCGGCGATGGCGCCATCACCCAGCCGAAGCTGGGTTTCGTGGGATGGCTCCGCTGGTTCTGGCGGCAGCTCACGAGCATGCGCACGGCCCTGTTCCTGCTCCTGCTGCTCGCGATCGCCGCCGTTCCCGGCAGCCTCGTGCCGCAGCGCTCGAGCGACCCGAACGGCGTCACGCAGTACTTCGCGACGAACCCCGACCTCGCCCCGCTCCTGGACAAGCTGCAGGCGTTCGACGTCTACAGCTCCGCGTGGTTCTCCTCGATCTACATCCTGCTGTTCATCAGCCTGATCGGCTGCGTCATCCCGCGGACGAAGCACCACTTCGACGCCCTTCGCGCCAAGCCCCCGCGCACACCGGTGCGCCTCTCGCGGCTCGCCGGCTACACCGAGCGCGACGGTGCGGGCACCGTCGACGACGCGGCCGAGGCCGCGCGGGCGCAGCTGCGTTCCTCCGGCTACCGCGTCGCCGTGTTCGACGGGCGCGACGGGGAGCGCTCCGTCTCGGCGGAACGCGGCTACCTGCGCGAGACCGGCAACCTGGTCTTCCACTCGGCTCTCGTCGGGATCCTCGTGACCGTCGGCTTCGGCAGCGGATTCGGCTTCGCCGGCCAGCGGGTGCTCGTCGAGGGGCAGACCTTCGTCAACACCCTGGCCGCCTACGACTCGTTCAATCCGGGGCGCTTCTTCGATCCGGACTCCCTCGACCCGTACTCGCTCACGCTCACCGACATGGACGTGGTCTACGAGCAGCAGAACGCCAAGGCGTTCGGGCAGCCCATCGACTACACCGCGAGCGTCACCATCGGCCATCCGGGACAGGAGCCGGAGAAGGCGACCGTGAAGGTGAACGAGCCGCTGCGCACGGGCGGAACCGACATCTACCTGCTCGGCAACGGGTACGCCCCCACCATCACGGTGCGTGACGCGGACGGCACCGTGGTGTTCACCGACTCCGTGCCGTTCCTGCCGCAGGATGCGCAGCTCACGTCGATCGGCGTCGTCAAGGTGCCGGACGGGCTCGACAAGCAGCTCGGCATGATCGGACTGTTCTATCCGACGCAGGGCGCGCAGCAGCCGCCGTACTTCTCGAGCTATCCCGACCTCGAGTACCCCGTGCTCACCCTGCAGGTGTTCGAGGGCGACCTCGGCATCGACGCGGGCAAGCCGACCTCCGTCTTCACCCTCGATACCGACTCGATGACCGAGATCGCCGGCGGGAAAGCCGAGGCGAAGGCGATCGAGCTCATGCCGGGGGAGACGCAGGCGCTGCCGAACGGTCTCGGCACCGTCACCTTCGAGGACGCGGCCGAGCCGCTGAGTCTCGAGGCCGATGCGCCCGCCGTCACGTCGGAGGACGCGGCGACGGCACCGGGCACCGACTACTCCCGATCCGTGCTGCGATTCGCCTCGCTCGACGTGCACCACGATCCGACGCAGGGCTGGGTGCTCGTCTTCGCGCTGCTCATCCTCGCCGGGCTCGTGACCAGCCTCTTCATCCCGCGTCGCCGGGTGTGGGTGAAGGTGCACGACGCGGGCGATGGACGCCTGCGGATCGAGTACGCCGGGCTGGCCCGCGGCGACGATCCCGGTCTCGACGCGGCCGTCGCGGCCGTGGCCGACCGCCACTCCGACGGATTCCCCGTGAAGCGTAAGGTTGACCCGTGAACTACGACGAACTGTCCGTCATCGTGCTGTACTCGGCGATGGCCGTGTACGCGCTCGCCTTCATCGCCTACGCGGTCGACCTGGCCAGGCGGACGTCGATGACGGATGCGGTCGAGGCGGCTCCCGCTGTCGCCGCGCGCTACGGGGCCCCGGTGCCCGGCACGACCGGGACCGGAGGAGCCACCTCCACGATGGTGCGGCGATCGACGGATGACGGCGCTCCTGCGGCCGGCGCCTCGCGCTACGGGCGGTCGCCCGCGCTCCGCGTCGGCGTCGCCCTCACCGTGATCGCCTGGCTGCTGCACCTCAGCGCCGACGTGCTGCGCGGTCTGGCGGCCGGCCGGGTGCCGTGGGCCAACATGTACGAGTTCGCGATGACCGGCACGCTCGTCATCGTGACCGTCTACCTCGTGGTCAACCTCTTCGTCGACGTGCGCTTCCTCGGCACCTTCGTGACGGGGCTCGTCCTCATCCTGCTCGGTCTGGCCTCGACCAACTTCTACGTCGCCGTCACACCGCTGCCGCCCGCGCTGCAGTCGGTGTGGCTCGTCATCCACGTCTTCGTCGCGACGACCGGCGTCGGGTTCTTCGCACTCGGGTTCGGCCTGTCGGTCGTGCAGCTGCTGCAGTCGCGGCGGGAGAGCATCGTCGAGGGCGCGAAGGCCACCCGCCTGCGCCTTCTGGCCACGCTGCCGTCAGCCGAGAAGCTCGAGGCCCTGGCGTACCGCATCAACATCATCGGCTTCATCCTCTGGACCTTCACCCTCATGGCCGGCGCGATCTGGGCCGAGAAGGCCTGGGGCCGCTACTGGGGCTGGGACACCAAGGAAGTGTGGACGTTCATCATCTGGGTGATCTACGCCGGCTACATCCACGCGCGCGCCACGCGCGGCTGGCGCGGCTCCCGCTCGGCATGGCTCGCCATCATCGGCTTCTCGGCCGTGCTCTTCAACTTCACGATCGTGAACCTGTTCTTCAAGGGCCTGCACGCCTACTCGGGGCTGTAGGACACCGCCGCCCGCGGGTGTGCAGGGGTGGTCTCGATACGCGTCGTGCTCGGCGCGGCGCTACTCGACCAGCGGCGGCGAGGGCTGGTGCCGCGTCCCTCGACCGATGGGGCGACCGCCCCGCCTTCGGGGTGGACAGCGTTTGCATCCCACGCGGGAATGATGCGTCGCGATCTCCGGAGACGGTCGAGATCCCTCAGATCGGGCGACCCCATTAACGTGTAAACGCTTGCACGCCTCCCGCTCGCGCTGCTACGGTCACCCGTACGAGGCACAGGGGTGTGCCTCACGAGAGCGGAGTCGATGATGACGGTTCGGGGACGGGTTCAGCGCTGGCTGGCGGCGGGGACGATCGCGGTACTGGCGACCGGCACCCTGGCATTCGTGGGCGTGCAGTCCGCCGCAGCGGAGGAACCGCGCTCGTTCGCCCTCGTGGGCGACCTGCAGTCGGAGCTCGGCTGCCCGGGCGACTGGCAGCCGGAGTGCGCAGACACCGAACTCGCCGCCACCGACGTCCCCGGCGTCTACGCCACCGAGTTCACCCTGCCCGCAGGCAGCTACGCCTACAAGGTCGCCGTCAACGACACCTGGGACGAGGCGTACGGCCTCAACGGCGGTGGAGACGACATCCCCCTGTCGATCGCCGGTGAGTCGCGCATCCGATTCGTCTTCGACGACAACACGCATCGCGTCGGACTCACCCCGCTCGACCTCCGCGGCGACTACTCCACCGACGACGACGCGATCGTGGCCCCACCCGTGCGCCAGGCCGGGGCCGACAACGTCTTCTACTTCGTCATGACCGACCGCTTCGAGAACGCGGATGCCTCGAACGATGCGGGCGGGATCGCGGGCGACCGCCTCGCCACCGGCTACGACCCCACGAACAAGGGCTTCTACAACGGCGGCGACATCGCGGGGCTCCGCTCGAAGCTCGACTACATCTCCGACCTCGGCACCACCGCCATCTGGCTCACGCCGAGCTTCAAGAACAAGCCGGTCCAGGGTTCCGGCGCCAACGCATCGGCCGGCTACCACGGCTACTGGATCACCGACTTCACCCAGATCGACCCGCACCTCGGCACCAACGCCGAACTCGAGGCGCTCATCGACGAGGCCCACGCCAAGGGCATCAAGGTCTACTTCGACATCATCACCAACCACACCGCCGACGTGATCGCCTACGAGGGCGGCCAGTCGTCCTACGTCGACCTGACCACGAGTCCCTACAGGACCGCCGATGGCACCGCATTCGATCCGGCGGACTACGCGGGCACCGATTCGTTCCCCGACCTCGACCCGGCGACGAGCTTCCCCTACGTGCCCACCATCGCCCCCGACGAGGCGGACGTGAAGGTCCCGGCCTGGCTCAACGACCCCACGATCTACCACAACCGCGGCGACTCGACCTTCGCGGGGGAGTCGACCACGTTCGGCGACTTCTCCGGTCTCGACGACCTGATGACCGAGGATCCGGCCGTCGTCGACGGCTTCGTCGACGTGTACAACCAGTGGGTCGACCGGGGCATCGACGGCTTCCGGATCGACACCGTCAAGCACGTCAACTTCGAGTTCTGGGAGAAGTGGACGACGCAGGTGCGCGAGCACGCCGCCTCGATCGGCAAGGACGACTTCTTCATGTTCGGCGAGGTCTACGACGCCGATCCGAAGAAGACGTCGCCGTACGTCCGCGACACCGACATGAACTCCGTGCTGGACTTCACCTTCCAGTCGCAGGCGGTCGGCTACGCCTCCGGGAACTCGGCCGCGGGGTTGCAGGCCCTGTTCGCGGGCGACGACTACTACACGACGCCGCACAGCTCCGCGACGGCGCTGCCCACCTTCCTCGGCAACCACGACATGGGACGCGTCGGCTACTTCCTGCAGAACACCGGTGATGCGGTGCAGCGCGACGAGCTGGCGCACGACCTGATGTTCCTCACCCGCGGCCAGCCGGTGGTCTACTACGGCGATGAGCAGGGCTTCGCCGGAGCAGGCCAGGGCAACGATCAGAGCGCCAGGCAGACGCTCTTCGGCAGCCAGGTCGCCGAGTACACCGGCCAGAACCTCATCACCGGAGAACCTGTGGGGACCGGTGACCGCTTCGACACCGCAGCACCGCTGTACACCCACATCGCGGAGCTCGCCGCGCTCCGCGAGGCGCACCCCGCCCTGTCCTCCGGTGCGCAGATCGAGCGGTACGCCGACACCGGTGCCGGGGTCTACGCGTTCTCCCGGGTGGACCAGGCCGAGAAGACCGAATACCTCGTCGCCGTCAACAACTCGACGGCCGCGAAGACCGTCGACGTCCCGACCCTGACGACGAACGCGGCGTTCTCGCCGCTGTACGGCACCGACTCGGCCACCGCCTCCGGTGCCGACGGTGTCGCATCCGTCACCGTCCCCGCACTCGGTGCCGTGGTCTGGAAGGCGGGGACGACGGTCACCGTGCCGGCCGCCCCCGAGGCCATCACGGTGAGCGCGCCGACGGCCGGCGCCGGCGTCACGGGCGTCAGCGCGGTGTCGGCCGACGTGCCGGACTCCACCTGGCAGCAGACCAGCTTCGCCTGGCGCGAGGTCGGCGACACGGACTGGACCCCGCTCGGCACCGCGGAGACCACGTCGCCGCGTGTCTTCCACGACGTGACCGACCTGCCGAACGGCACGCTCGTCGAGTACCGCGCCGTCACGACGGATGCCGCCGGTCACCACGCGGCCGCGTCCAGCTACGCCTCGGTGGGCAACTCGGTCTCGACGGTCGTCGTGGAGCCGCCGGCCGAGGAGATCAACCTCGTGACCATCCCCGGCAGCCACAACGGCGAGATGGGATGCGCCGGAGACTGGGTGCCGTCGTGCGAGGCGGCGAAGCTCACCAAGCGCGCCGACGGCATCTACGCCGGCACCTTCGACATCCCGGCGGGCCCCTACGAGTTCAAGGTCGCGATCAACGGATCGTGGGACGTCAACTACGGGGCGAACGGGGTGAAGGACGGTGCCAACATCGCCTACACCGCCCCGGGCGGACCGATCACGTTCTACTTCGACCCGCGCAGCCACCAGGTGCAGAACACCGCGCAGGGACCCATCATCACGGCACCGGGCAGCTTCCAGAGCGAGGTCGGGTGCCCGGGCGACTGGCAGCCGGAGTGCCTGGCGAGCTGGCTGCAGGACGGCGACGGCGACGGGGTCTACGAGTACTCGACCGACCGCATTCCCGCGGGCAGCTACGAGGTCAAGGTCGCCCACGGCATGGCCTGGACCGAGAACTACGGCGTCGGCGGCGCCCCGAACGGCGCCAACTACAGCTTCACCGCCACGGACGGCAAGCTCGTCACCTTCCGCTACACGCTTGCGACGCACGTGCTCGACATCGTGCTCGCGGACCCGCCGCTGGCCGGAACCGGAGAGCTGCGCGCGCACTGGGTGAGCGAGGACACCATCGCGTGGCCCGTCTCGCTGCTCGGAGGGGCGGATGCCGACGCGGCATCCTGGACGCTGCACCACTCCGCGACCGCCGACATCGCCCGCGATGAGTCCGGTGTGTCCGGAGGCGAGACCGTGGAACTGGCGTACGACGCCGACGGCCTCACCGACGAGGAGAAGGCCGCCTTCCCGGCCCTCGCGAGCTACATCGCGCTGCACCCCGTCGGCCTCGACCGCGCCGGACTGCAGGAGATTCTGACCGAGCAGCTGCTGGTCTCGCAGTCCACCGGCGACACCCTGACGGCGCTCACCGGGGTGCAGATCCCGGGGGTGCTCGATGACCTGTACGCATCGGCACTCGACTCGACGACCCTCGGCGTGAGCTGGCAGGGCGACCAGCCGACGCTCCGGCTCTGGGCGCCCACCGCCCAGTCCGCCGCCCTCGAGGTCTATCCGACGGGAGGGAGCGGGGCGCCGACCGTGCTGCCGGCCGCCTGGGACGCCGAGGACGGCACGTGGAGCGTCAGCGACCCGTCCGTCGACCCGGGCTCCGAGTACCGCTGGTCGGTGACGGTCTACGCACCCACCACCGGGGCCATCGAGACCAACTCCGTGACCGATCCCTACTCGGTGGCGCTCACCCGCAACTCGGTGCGGTCGGTCGTGGTCGACCTCGACGCGAAGGCGCTCACGCCCAAGGTCTGGGACCGGACTGCTGCACCCGTCATCGACAGGCCCGTCGACCGCGCGATCTACGAACTGCACGTGCGCGACTTCTCCGCGAACGACCAGACGGTTCCGGCGAACGAGCGCGGCACCTACCGGGCCTTCACCCGGAAGAGTGCGGGGACGGCGCAGCTCAAGCAGCTCGCGAAGGCCGGGATCAACACGGTGCACCTGCTTCCGACGTTCGACATCGCGTCGATCGACGAGGATCCCTCGAACCGTCAGGAGCCGGCGTGCGACCTGCCGGCGTTCGGCCCGGCATCCGCGGAGCAGCAGGCCTGCATCGCGGCCGTCGCCGACGCCGACTCCTACAACTGGGGCTACGACCCGTACCACTACCAGGTGCCTGAGGGCTCGTACGCCGTCGACCCGAACGGCGGAGCGCGCGTGGCGGAGTTCCGCGAGATGGTGGGTGCGCTGCACGCCACCGGACTGCAGGTCGTGGTGGACGAGGTCTACAACCACACGGCCGAGAGCGGGCAGGGCGGCAAGAGCGTGCTCGATCGCGTCGTGCCTGGGTACTACCAGCGCCTGAACGCGGCCGGGAACGTCGAGACGTCCACGTGCTGCCAGAACGTCGCCACCGAGCACTCCGCGGCGGAGAAGCTCATGGTCGACTCCGTGGTCCTCTGGGCCAAGGAGTACAAGGTCGACGGCTTCCGCTTCGACCTCATGGGGCACCACTCCAAGGCGAACATGCTCGCCGTCCGGGCGGCCCTCGACGAGCTCACCCTCGCGAAGGACGGCGTCGACGGCTCGGCCGTCTACCTCTACGGCGAAGGCTGGAACTTCGGCGAGGTGGCCGATGACGCACTCTTCGAGCAGGCGACGCAGGGCAACCTCGCCGGCACCGGGATCGGGACGTTCAACGACCGCCTGCGCGACGCCGTGCACGGCGGAAGCCCCGTGGACGCCGGCACGACCTACACCCAGGGCTACGGAACGGGACTCGCGACCGATCCGAACGGCGACCCGATCAACGGGACGCCCGAGGCTGCCGCCGCGGAACTCGCCCGCCAGACCGACCTGGTGAAGCTCGGACTCGCAGGCAACCTCAAGGGCTACTCCTTCGAGACCGCCGACGGCTCCGTGAAGAGCGGCGAGGAGATCGACTACAACGGGCAGGCTGCCGGCTACTCCGACGAGCCGTCCGAGACGATCAACTATGTCGACGCGCACGACAACGAGACGCTCTACGACCTCGGGGTGCTGAAGCTGCCGGTCGGCACGTCGATGGCCGATCGGGTGCGGATGAACACGCTGTCGCTCGCCACGGTCACGCTCTCGCAGTCACCGTCGTTCTGGCAGGCGGGCACCGAGCTGCTGCGCTCGAAGTCGCTCGATCGGAACAGCTTCAACTCCGGCGACTGGTTCAACCGCGTCGACTGGACCGGCCAGGCCTCGACCTTCGGTTCCGGACTCCCGCCCGCTGCCGACAACGAGGCGAAATGGCCGATCATGGCACCCCTGCTGGCCGACCCGGCCCTCAAGCCGGGGGCGACGGACATCGCCGCGGCTGAGGCGGGTGCTCTCGAGCTGCTCCGCCTGCGTTCCGACGTCGACCTGCTGCGTCTCGGATCCGCCGACCTCATCGACCAGAAGGTGACGTTCCCCGGCAGCGGACCCGGGGCGACGCCCGGTCTCATCGTGATGAGCATCGACGACCTCGTCGGACCGGATGCCGACCCTGCGCTGGACGGCGCCCTCGTCGTGTTCAACTCGGCTCCCACCCCGGCGACGCAGGCCATCCCGGAGCTCGCGGGGCGCGGCTACGCCCTCTCCGAGGTCCAGGCGTCCGGATCCGATCCCGTCGTGAAGCAGACGACCTGGGCGGCATCGACCGGAACGGTGACCGTGCCTGCGCGCACCGTCGCCGTGCTGCTCGACGAGCCGCCCGTCGCGACCTCGATCATCGCGGGGCCGAACAAGCTCCTCGCGAAGGCCGGGAGCGCGGTCGCCGTCGTCGGCAAGGTCACGGCGGCAGACGGCAGCCGTCCGGTGGGCACCATCACGGTCACCGACTACGGCAAGGTCATCGCGACCGACACGCTCGCGGCGACCGACAAGGGACGCATCGATGTCGCACTGCCGAAGCTGGGCCGCGGCGTGCACCTCATCCGCACGACCTTCTCCGGCGACGGCTACGAGGATGCGAGGTCGTGGCTCATCCCGTTGATCGTCTGGTGACGGCGGACCCGCCGGTCGGGTAGGCCGCGAACGGAGCGAGCAGGCGGATGGAGAGCGACCTGGTCGGTGATCCCGATGGGCGCGCTCCTCCGTCGCCCGCCACGCGATCGGCGGAGGAGCGCTCAGAGGTGCGCGTAGACCGCCTTGAGCCGCCCGAGCCACCACTCGCGGCGCTCGGTGCTCGCGGCGTACTGGTCGAGCAGCGCGGGATCCGGGACCACCCGGCGGACATCGATGGCGCCGTCCGTCACCGTGAGGGGATCTGCGGTCACATCGGCGGCGAGGAGCTCCGCGGTGCCGAGACCGCAGTCGTATTCCAGATCGGGAATACTCGCGGCCAGGTAGGCGCCCATCGACAGCCCGATGCTGGTGTCGATGGCGCTCGACACCACGACGGGCAGCCCGGCCTGCTGCACGATCTGCATGGCGCGGCGGATTCCGCCGAGCGGCTGCGCCTTGATGACGAGGAGGTCTGCGGCTCCGGCCGCCGCGACCGCCAGGGGATCCTCGGCGCGTCGGACGCTCTCATCCGCCGCCAGCGGGATGCCCATGTACCGCGTGCGGCGGCGGAGCTCGACCAGCTCGTCGATGGTCGCGCAGGGCTGCTCGACGTACTCGAGGTCGTACGGCTCGAGGGCGTGCACGGCGTGCTCGGCCTCGTCGACGTTCCAGTTGCCGTTCGCGTCGACGCGGATGCGGCCCTCTGGTCCGAGGACGTTCCGCACGGCCGCGACGCGGGCGATGTCATCGGCCAGCGACACGTCTCCGCCGGCGACCTTGACCTTGGCGGTGCGGCATCCGGCATAGCGGGCGAGGATCCCGGGCACCTCCTCCGCGGCGACGCCGGGAACGGTCGCGTTGACGGGGATGCGCGTGCGCAGCGGCACGGGCAGTTCCCGCCAGCCGAAGTCGATGGCGGCGTTCAGCCAGGCCGCGGCCTCCGCATGGTCGTACTCGACGAACGGCGAGAACTCCGTCCAGCCGGCCGGGCCCTCGAACAGCATCGCCTCGCGTACCTCGATCCCGCGGAACCGGGTGCGCAGCGGCAGAGCGACGACACGGGCGGACGAGAGCAGTTCAGCGAGCGGCGGCAGTGGCACGGGTCCATCGTCGCACCTCGCAACCGACTCTGCCCCATCCGGGTTGGGAAGGGGGTTGGGGAAGGGGTGGGGGATGCCGCCGTCCGCAATCCGGGATGGGACGGCGGGCTGCCGCATCCGGCGGCGGAATAGGCTGAAGGCCATGAGTGCGCAACCGGCAGCGGTGTCCGAGATCTTCGATGCGAGCGCGTGGACCGACGCCCCCGGCTTCGGCTCCCTCAGCGACATCACGTACCACCACTCGACCGACGGCCGGATCGCCCGGGTGGCCTTCAACCGGCCGGAGGTGCGCAACGCGTTCCGTCCGCACACGGTCGACGAACTCTACGCTGCCCTCGAGGACGCCCGCACGAATCCGCGCATCGGCGTCGTGCTCCTCACCGGCAACGGACCGAGCCCGAAGGACGGCGGCTGGGCGTTCTGTTCGGGCGGCGACCAGCGCATCCGCGGGCGGGACGGCTACAAGTACGAGGCGACTGATGATGCGGCCGGTCTCGATCCGCGGTCGCCTGCGTCGAGCGCC
>JBEVEO010000266.1:0-15806 GCA_040512695.1 Leifsonia sp.
CCGTGTCCGGATCGACGTGCTCGACCACGGGCTCCGCCTGCCCGGCTCGCGAGTACGCGGCCTGGAGCAGGGCGGCGCGCTCCGCGGAATCGGGTTCTCGTGGCATCGTCACCTTCTGTGCTCACCCTACGCTCCTCGGTAGGGTGGACGGATGGCCAACCGCCTCCAGGACGCGATCAGCCCCTACCTCCGCCAGCACGCAGACAACCCCGTCGACTGGTGGCCGTGGAGCGCGGAAGCGTTCGCCGAGGCGGCCCGCCGCGACGTGCCCGTCTTCATCTCCATCGGCTACGCCACGTGCCACTGGTGCCATGTCATGGCCCGCGAGAGCTTCAGCGATCCCATCGTCGCCGCCTACCTCAACGACAACTTCGTGGCCATCAAGGTCGACCGCGAGGAGCATCCCGACGTCGACGCGAGCTACCTCGCGGCGGCCGGCGCCTTCACGCAGAACCTCGGCTGGCCGCTGAGTCTCTTCACGACGCCCCGAGGGCTCACGTTCTTCGCCGGAACCTACTTCCCGCCGCGTCCGGTGCAGGGCGTGCCCGAATTCCTCCGCGTGCTCGGCGCGGTGACGGATGCCTGGGCCGAGCGGCGGGAGGAGGTGCTCGGCACAGCAGGGGCGATCGGCGATGCCATCGCGGCGGCGTCGGCCCAGCGTCCCGAAGCGACCGAACTGCCGGATGACGCCGCGCTCGACGCGGCCGTTGCGGCGCTCGCCGCCCACGAGGACGCCGACTTCGGCGGCTTCGGATCGGCGCCGAAGTTCCCGGTCGCGCCGGTGCTCGGCTTCCTTCTCGCCGGAGGCGGAGACGGCGCCGACCTGGCCGCCCGCACGATGAAGGCCATGGGGGCGTCAGCGCTCCGCGACTCGGTGGAGGGCGGCTTCTTCCGCTACGCCACGAGACGCGACTGGACCGAGCCGCACTACGAGCGCATGCTCTCCGACAACGCGCTGCTCCTCGACGCGTACACCGCGGCCTGGCTGCAGCGACCAGAGGAGCGCACCTGGGCGGCCACGGTCGCCCGGGAGACGGCACGATTCCTCCTCGAGCAGATGTTTCTGCCCGACGGCGGGTTCGCCAGCGCACAGGATTCGGAGAGCACGATCGACGGCCGGCGTTCCGAGGGCGGCTACTACGCCCTGGATCGGGAGGCCCGCACGCACGAGGTCCCCCCGGCGCTCGATCGCAAGGTGCTCACCGGCTGGAACGGGCTGGCGATCGGCGCACTGGCGCGCGCGGGCGTCGCCCTCGATCGACCGGAGTGGATCGAGGGCGCGCGACGGACGGCCGACCTGCTCCTCGACAGGCACGTGCTTCCGGACCGGCTCGTGCGGGCATCGCTCGACGGACGGGTCTCAGCGGCGACGGCGACGCTCGAGGACTACGGGATGCTCGCCGGCGGCCTCCTCGACCTCGCCCTCGCGAGCGGCGAGGTGCGCTACGCCGAGGCGGCGCGCTCGATCATCGATGCCACGATGGCCGCAGCCGGCGGCACGGCCGACTCGTTCCCCTTCGCCGTCCCGGGCGGGGCCGATCCGGTGCTCAGCGCGCAGGGCCTGGCACTCGGCTTCGACCCGTCCGAGGGAGCGACCCCCTCCGGGATCACCGCGACAGCGGATGCGGCCAACGTGCTCCACCTGCTGACGGCGGATTCGCGCTACCGCGACGCCGCGCGTCGGGCGCTCTCGGTCGTGGCAGCCGGCGCGCTGGCCAATCCGCTCGCCGCCGGCGGGGCCCTCGGGGCACTCCGGCGTCTCGCGGCGCCCGTCGTCCAGCTCGTGACGGTGCTTCCGGCGGGCGCGGCGGGCGCGTCGGCGAGCGACCTCGTCGAGGCGACCCGGCGGCATCCGGCGTCCGTGCGGGCGATCGTCACGGACGCCCAGGCCGCCGCGTTCGCCGCGGCGGGGTTCGACCTGTTCGCCGGGCGAGCGAGCGTGGCGGGGGAGGCGGCGGCGTACCTCTGCTCCGATTTCGTCTGCCGGCTCCCCGCGGTGCGGGCGGTCGATCTGGCGTAGGAGTCGCCGGCTTCTTTTACGTCGTGTTTCTCCCGCAGTTACGCCGTGTTGCTCGCACAGTGGTCACGGGCGCATGGCGCGCCTAGCGTTCCTCGCATGCCCAACCTGAATGTCGTGGCCGTGTCCGGCAGCCTGCACGCCCCGTCGAAGACCACCGCCCTGGTTCACGAGATCGTGCGCGTGCTGGAGAGCACTCTCGACGGTGTCGTCGACGTGAGCGTGCGCTTCATCGAGCTCAGTGAGAGCGGTCCCGCCTTCGCCGGTGCCCTGCGCCGAGACCAGCTCTCGCCCGCCGCCGAGGCCGAACTGCAGGCCATCGAGGCTGCAGACCTCCTCATCGTCGCGAGCCCCGTCTACCGGGCGTCATTCACCGGCCTGTTCAAGCACCTGTTCGACTTCGTCGGCCAGTACTCGCTCATCGACAAGCCGGTGCTCCTGGCAGCGACCGGCGGGTCCGACCGTCACGCGCTCATCATCGAGCACCAGTTCCGCCCGCTGTTCTCGTTCTTCCAGGCGCTCACCCTGCCGATCGGCGTCTATGCGAAGGATTCCGACTTCACCGACTACGTCGTCACGAACCCCGCCCTCGACGACCGGATCGAGCAGGCCATCAACCGCGGGCTGCCGATCATCCGCACCATCGTCCGCGCCGACGACGACGTGTCGGCCTACGTCGGCACCTGGTGAGACCATGACCGCCGCCGCGTATCCGCTGCTCCCCGTCATCGGGGCGGAGCTCGAGGTGCCGCTCGTCTCCGGCTCCTCGAGCCGCTACGTCAACCTCGACTACGCGGCCAGCGCCCCCGCCCTCTCCGTCGTCGCCGAGCACGTGACCGAACTGCTGCCGCTGTACGCGAGCGTTCACCGCGGCGCCGGGTACGCCTCGCAGGTGTCGACGAGCGTCTACGAGAGCGCGCGCTCGATCGTCGGCGACTTCGTGGGCGCCCGCGACGGCGACGTCGTCGTCTTCACCCGCAACACGACGGATGCGCTCGGACTCCTCGCGAGCGCCGTCCCGGGCGAGACCGTGCTCCTCGACATCGAGCACCACGCCAACCTGCTGCCGTGGCAGGCATCGTCCGCGCGCATCGTGCTCTCCGCCGACACCATCGCCGAGACGCTCGAGCGACTGGATGCCGAACTCGCCCGCCGTCCCGCGGCGCTCGTCACCATCACCGGGGCGAGCAACGTGACGGGCGAGATCCTGCCCATCCGGAAGCTCGCGACGATAGCCCACCGCCGCGGCGCGCGTCTCGCCGTCGACGGCGCCCAGCTGGTTCCCCATCGCCGGGTCGACCTGCTGCGCGATGGCGTCGACTACCTCGCGTTCTCGGGCCACAAGGTCTACGCCCCCTTCGGCGCCGGCGTGCTCGTGGGACGCGCCGATTGGCTCGATGCCGCCCCGCCGTACCTGCAGGGAGGGGGAGCGGTGTCCGAGGTGACCCTGAGCGGAGCGGCCTGGCACCCGGCTCCCGCGCGCCACGAGGGCGGCTCACCGAACGTGATCGGGGTCGCCGCGCTCGCCCGCGCGGTCTCCGAGCTCGCCCGGCTCGATGCGGCGGAGTGGGCCGCCCATGATCGCGCCCTCCGGGATCGCCTGATCACCGGCCTGGAGGCGCTGCCGCGCGTGCACGCCCACCGGATCTTCTCCGACAGCGACGACGCCGTCGGCCTCGTGTCCTTCTCCATCGAGGGCGTCGACGCCCGCCTCGTGGCGACGTACCTCTCCGCGGAGCACGGCATCGGCGTGCGGGACGGCCGGTTCTGCGCGCATCCGCTCCTCGCGAAGCTCCGCATCGACGGCCCGGCGCTGCGCGCCAGCTTCGGCGTCGGTTCGACGGATGCCGACGTCGACGCACTGCTCGGCGCCCTCACCGCGTACCTCTCGGCAGGACCGGCGTGGCGCTACGAACTCGTCGACGGCCGCTGGGCCCCGGTCGACGACGCCCGCCCGCGGCCGGACTGGGCGCCCGTGCTCGACGGCAGCGCCGTCCGCTTCGGCTGCGTGGCCTGAACGTCATGACCGTTCCCGCTCGCAGGCACATCATCCTCGGCGCCATGGTGCGCGCCCTCGGGGCCTACCCGTCGGGCTGGCGTTACCCGGGCGCCCACAACAACCCCCTCGCAGACACCACCGTGCTCCGGCGCACGGCCAAGCTCGCCGAGGCAGCCCACCTCGACTACCTGTTCTTCGGGGACTGGCTCTCCACCGGCCCTGATCTCGAGGTTCGCGACCCCTACCTGCTGGCGCGCATCGATCCGCTCTCCGCCGTCACCTACCTGGCTGCCATCACCAGGCGGATCGGCCTCATCGCAACGGCGAACACGACCTACAGCGATCCGTACACCCTGGCGCGCAGCACGGCGTCGATCGACGCGCTCAGCGGAGGTCGCGCCGGACTCAACCTCGTGACGGGTGCCGAGCCGCGCGCGGCCGGCAATCATGGTCGCGACTCGCACTGGGGCGACGAGCACCGCTTCGACCAGGCGGAGGAGTTCGTCGGCGCGCTCCGACTGCTGTGGGACAGCTGGGAGGACGGAGCCTTCGTGCGCAACCGGGCCACCGGCCGTCTCATCGACCCCGCTCGGCTGCACCCGGCCGACTTCCACGGCGAGCACGTCCATGTCGCGGGAGCACTCAACGTGCCGCGTCCGGTGCAGGGGCACCTGCCCGTCGCCCACGCCGGGACGTCGCTCTGTTCCCGCCAGCTCGCGGGAAGCAGCGCCGACATCGCCCTCGTCGCCGTGCCGACGCTCGCGGAGGCCCTGCAGCTCAGCACCGACCTGCGTCGACAGACCGTCGCAGCCGGACGACCGGCCGATGCCCTCCGCATCGTCTCTCCGGTGCTCCCTGTGGTGGCCGAGACACGTGAGCAGGCCTGGGAGATCTTCGACGTCCTGCTGTCCCTGGTCCCGCTCGATGACGGTTCGCCCGCATCGCTGGCTCCGGACTTCCCGCCGGGACGTGGCGTCCGCGCCCTCTCGCAGGCCGTCGGCGTCGCACTCGGCCCGCAGCCCGTCGACGCGATCGTGACGCGGGCTCTGGCGGCGCGGTTCAGCGACCTCGGCCAACGTCTCGTGGAACTCGTCGCCGTGCGCACCGGACGCCGGGTGGGCGATGCCGACCGGCCCGTCACCCTGCGCCACCTGCTCGCGACCCACCTCGTGCCCACCGCCGCCATCGTCGGAGACGCCGGCACGGTGGCCGACCACCTGCAGCACTGGTTCGAGAGCGGCGCCGTCGACGGCTTCAACGTGCTCACGGCGTTCCACGGGGAGCAGTTCGAGGCGTTCACCGGGCTCGTCGTCCCCGAGCTGGTGCGGCGCGGGCTGTTCCGCACCGACTACGAGGGGCGGACGCTCCGCGACCACCTCGGACTCGATCGGCCGGAGAACCTGCATGTCGCCGATGCGGCGTCGAAGACCGGCGACGTGCGGCCGGAGCGGCTGCGCGCCTGATACGGCCCCGATCGGCCCCGCGCCGGGCTAGGCCGCGTGCGGCAGCCGGGCGAGCACGCCCCAGACCGCCGTTGACAGCTCGGGATGCTCGAGGGCGATCGAACGCAGCAGGGCGAATTCGAAGGCCTCTGCCGCGCCGCGCGGCGAGGCGGGATGGTGGGCGCGCGCCCGCTCGCGGGTGAGCCGTGCATCGGCGAGGCGATCGGCGCGGATCGTGGCGACCACCTGCTCGTCCACCGACGGCAGCTCGGGCAGGAACTCCCACGGGTCCTCGCCCTGCCGGCACTTGATCTCGATCACGGCCGACAGCTCGTCACGAGCCTCCTGCCGCAACTGCTCCAGCACGAGCGGCTCCAACGGTGCATCCCACATGTCGTTCCTCCCCTTGCAGACACAGTACGCACGGTGTGTGACACGCACGTTAACGGGGAGTCGTTCCGTGACGCGCCTAGGATCGGTGACTATGACGGTCGACTCGCTCCCGCTTCTCGACCGACTGCCGGAGAGTGCCGACGCCGATGTCGTCTTCGAGGCCTTCGAGGGCTGGGCGTCCGATGCGGGCCTGCGGCTGTATCCGGCCCAGGAGGAGGCTCTCATCGAGATCGTCTCCGGAGCGAATCTCATCCTCTCGACGCCGACCGGCACCGGCAAGTCCCTCGTCGCCGTCGGCGCCCATTTCGCGGCCATGGCCGCGGGGAAGCGCTCCTTCTACACGGCTCCGATCAAGGCGCTCGTGAGCGAGAAGTTCTTCTCCCTGGTCGACACCTTCGGTGCGGCGAACGTCGGCATGATGACGGGCGACTCGGCCGTCAATCCGGACGCGCCGATCATCTGCTGCACGGCCGAGATCCTGGCGAACCAGGCGCTCCGGCACGGTGCCGACACCCCGGCCGACGTCGTGATCATGGACGAGTTCCACTTCTACGCAGACCAGGACCGCGGCTGGGCGTGGCAGGTGCCACTGCTCGAGCTCACCCGCGCGCAGTTCGTGCTCATGTCGGCCACGCTCGGCGACACGAGCGAGATCGCCGCCGACCTGACCCGTCGGACCGGCCGCGACACGGCATCCGTCACCGGTGTGGAGCGCCCGGTCCCGCTCACCTACTACTACGAGACCACGCCGGTGCACGAGACCATCGACGACCTCCTGCAGACGGATCGCGCCCCGGTCTACATCGTGCACTTCTCGCAGGCGGCCGCCCTCGAGCGCGCACAGGCGCTGGCGAGCGCGAAGATCGCCAGCCGGGAGCAGCGGGACGCGATCGCCGAGCTCATCGGCGAGTTCCGCTTCACCACGGCGTTCGGCAAGACCCTGTCGAGGCTCATCCGGATGGGCATCGGCGTGCACCACGCCGGCATGCTGCCGAAGTACCGCCGCCTCGTCGAGACGCTCGCGCAGCGCGGGCTGCTGCGCGTGATCTGCGGTACGGACACCCTCGGCGTCGGCATCAACGTGCCGATCCGCACCGTCCTGCTCACCGCGCTCACCAAGTACGACGGCCAGCGGATGCGCCAGCTCAGCGCACGCGAGTTCCATCAGATCGCCGGCCGCGCCGGCCGGGCGGGCTACGACACGACGGGGACCGTGGTCGCGCAGGCCCCCGAGCACGAGTCCGACAATCTCAAGGCCATCGAGAAGGCCGGGGACGACCCGAAGAAGAAGCGCAAGATCATCCGCAAGAAGGCGCCGGACGGCTTCGTCTCCTGGGGCGAGCCGTCGTTCCGGAAGCTCATCGAGGCCGAACCGGAGCCCCTGCGCTCGCACATGCAGATCACGAGCGCGATGCTCATCAACGTGATCGCCCGTGGTGGAGACGTCTTCGCGAACGTGCACGCGCTCGTCTTCGACAACCACGAGCCATGGCGCCGACAGCTCGCGCTCGCCCGGCGCGCACTCGGCATCTATCGCACCCTGCGGGCGTCGGGCATCGTCACGCAGGAGGGCGACGTCATCCGCCTCGCCGTCGACCTCGAGCCGAACTTCGCCCTCAACCAGCCGCTCTCGCCGTTCGCCCTCGCGGCGTTCGAGCTCATCGAGCCGGAATCGCCGAGCTACGCCCTCGACATCATCTCCGTGCTGGAGTCGACTCTCGACGACCCGCGGGCCGTCCTGTCGCAGCAGGAGTACGTGGCGCGCGGTGAGGCCGTCGCCGCGATGAAGGCGGAGGGCATCGAGTACGACGAGCGCATGGAGCTGCTCGAGGAGATCAGCTACCCGAAGCCGCTCGCCGAACTGCTCGCGGCAGCCTACGAGACCTACGCCGCCGTGCAGCCCTGGGTGCGCGACTTCGCCCTCAGCCCCAAATCGGTCGTGCGCGACATGTACGAGCGTGCCATGTCCTTCGGGGAGGTCATCGCGTTCTACAAGCTCGCCCGCTCCGAGGGCGTCGTGCTGCGCTACCTGTCGGACGCGTACCGCACCGCCCGTCAGACCATTCCGCCCGACCTCCGCAGCGAGGACCTCGCCGACCTGATCGAGTGGCTCGGCGAACTCGTGCGCCAGGTCGACTCGAGCCTCCTCGATGAGTGGAACGAGCTCGCGCATCCGGATGCGGCGGCCCACCACGCGCTCGAGGCGGCCGTCGTCCCCCCGGCGCCGACGAGGCTCACGAGCAACCTGCGCGCGTTCCGCGTCCTCGTGCGCAACGAGCTCTTCCGCCGGGTGCAGCTGGCTGCCCGCGAGGACCTCGAGGCGCTGTCGGAGCTCGACTCGGAGCACGGCTTCGACGCTGACGCGTGGGCCGACGCCCTCGACGGCTACTTCGCCGAGTACGCCGCGATCGGCATCGGACCGGATGCCAGGAGCTCGGCACTGCTCGTCCTCGACGAGTCGGGGCGGACCTGGCACGCACGCCAGATCTTCGACGATCCCGCCGGCGATCACGACTGGGCCATCACCGCCGACGTCGACCTCGATGCCTCGGACGAGGCCGGCGAGGCCGTCATCCGCGTGACGGCGGTCGGTCCGGCCTGACCGGCGTGGTCCCCGGTACCTAAGGCGGCATCACTCAGGGAAATAGGGCATCCGCCCGATCCCCGTGCCCCACCTCAGAGACGAGTCTTGGACTCGTCGAACAAGGAGCACCGGGAGTGATCATGCAGTTCTCAGCAGGCATCGTGTCCATGAGCCAGCACCAGGATGACATCCGGCGAGCGGAGGAGTTCCTCGCCCGCCGATCGGAGGAGTCGCAGCCTCGGACTCGACGTCGCCGCGAACCGCTGTGGCTTCGTCGGTGGGTGGTGGCACGATGAGATGGTGACGATCGCCGCCTCGAGCCCCGTGATGATCGGGCGCACCGCAGAGCTCGGCCTGCTGCGCGCAGCCGCGGCTGCGGCGGCCGCCGGGTCGGCCCGCACGGTGGTCATCGGGGGAGAGGCCGGCATCGGCAAGAGCCGCCTCATCGACGAGTTCCTGGCCGAGAGCACGGATGTGTTCCGCGTCCTGCTCGGCCAGTGCGTCGACCTCGGCAGTGTCGCGTCGCCGTACGCCCCCATCAAGGGCATCCTGCGCACCCTGGCCGACGACGTGGGCGCCGAGCGGATGCTCGACGTCGCCGGCCCCGGCCGCGCAGCGCTCGCTGCGCTGCTGCCGGAGCTCGGCCCCGCGGTGGCGGACGTCGACACCCCGGCCGTCCGCGGGCAGCTGCACGAGGTCGTCGCGGTGCTGCTCGAGGCGTTCTCGCGTGAGAGGCCGATCATCGTGGCCGTGGAGGACCTGCACTGGATCGACTCCGCGAGCCTGTCCCTGCTGCGTTTCCTGGTCCGCGCCCTCGTCACCGGCCGGGTGCTCCTCGTGCTCAGCTACCGCACCGAGGACGTCACCCGCGGGCACCCCGTGCGCGCCTTCCTGTCCGAGGTGGAGCGCAGCCGCTCCGTCGAGCGCCTCGAGGTCACCAGGCTCACCCGGGCGCAGGTGCGTCGGCAGGTGCGGGCGATCTCGGGCGAAGCCCCGACCGATGCCGCGGTCGAGACCTTCTTCGCGCGCAGTGACGGCATCCCCTTCTTCGTCGAGGAGCTCTGGGGCATCGACGCGTTCTCGGCCGGTGCCAGGCTGCCGGACACGCTGCGCGACCTGCTCCTGGTGCGCTACGAGCGCTTGTCCGAGCCGGCCCGTGGCCTGCTCCGGCTGCTCTCCACCGGAGGGGTGCGGCTCTCGCACGCCCTGCTGTCCGCCGTGTTCACCGGCACGGCAGACGAGCTCGATGCCGCAGCACGCGAATCGGTGATCGCCGGCGTGCTCGTGATCGACGGCGACGACTACGCCTTCCGGCACGCGCTCGTGCGCGAGGCCGTGCTCGACGACCTGCTGCCGGGCGAGCGCACCCGGTACCACGCCCGCTACGCGGAGGCCTACGAACGGCTCGCGGGGCGCCGCCGGGTGGCGGCCGAGGTCGCCTACCACTGGCTCGGCGCCCACGACGACGTGCGCGCCTTCCCGGCCACGATCGCCGCGATGCGGCAGGCCCGCGAGACCTACGCCTACGCCACCGCCGCGCAGATGGGCGAGCGCGCCATGGAGCTGTGGGATCGCGTGACGGATGCCGAGGCCCTCGCCGGCATGGACCGCTACGAGCTCATCGGCCGCACCGCGTCCTACCTCCGCAACGCCGGGGAGGGCGACCGGGCGCTCGCCGTGGCGAAGCTGGGACTCGCGGAGTGCCCGCCCGACAATCGGCACTACGCCCGGCTGCTGCGGGACGCGGCCCTCTACCTCTCGGCGCTCGGCCGCCCCGGTGCCATCGCGCAGCTCGAGACGGCCCTGCGCCTCGTCGATCCCGACGACGACGTCCTCCGCATGACGATCATGTCAGCGCTCGCCGGACGGATGATGATCGAGGGCAGGCTGGACGAGTCCATCGAGGTCGCCGATCGCGCCCACGCCATGGCCGTGGCGGCCGACATGGTCGGCTACGCCTCGGTGACCGCGAACATCGGCGCGGTCTCGCGGACCCATCGAGGTCAGATCGCTGACGGCCTCGCCGGGCTCGCACTCGCCAGGGAGCTCGCCGAGCACGAGGTCAACGCCCAGTTGCGGTACTGGGTGAACGCCTCGGACATCGCGTTCCTCCTCGGCGACTTCCCCGAGGCGATCCGCCTCGCGGAGGAGGGCCTCGAACGGGCGCGTCGGTACGGCGTCGAGCGCAGCTCCGGCGTCATCCTCGCCTCCAACGCCGTCGACCCGTTGCATGCGATCGGCGAGTGGGACCGGGCGGATTCGCTCCTCGAACGCGCCATCGCGCTCGACCCGCCCGTCGTGTTCCAGGTGTACCTGCAGCGCGCACGGATCTGGTCGAACCTGTGGCGTGGACGCGTCGAGGAGGCGGCAGCCGACCTGCGGCGCTATCGCCCGATGATGGCCCCGTTCTCCGAGGTCGAGGTGCAGACCAGGCTCGGCATCGCGCGCGTCGCCGCCGAGGTCGCGCTCGCCCAGCACGATCATGCCGCGGCCGCCGACGAGCTGCGTGTGATCTGGACCGAGCCGGGCATGCCGCTGCCGAGCTACGCCCTGCCCCTGCTGTGGAATGCGGCCAGGCTTCTCGCCGTCGCCCCCGAGCTGAGCGCGGGCACCGAGGACGACCTCCGCCGGCTGCTCGACGCGCTCACGCCCTGGCCGACGCAGTCCGTGTGGTCGGCGTTCATCGAGGCAGAGCTCGGAGGCGGAGACGGCACGGATGTCGCGCTCTGGCGTCGCGCGTCGGAGGCGACCGCGGCATCCGTCGCCCCTGTCTTCCTGCGTTCGTACGCCCTGCTGCAGCTCGCGCGGGCCGAGCTCGCCGGCGGCGACCGCGCCACGGCGCGATCGGCGTTCCAGGACGCGGTCGCGCAGGCCGAGGCCGACGGAGTCACCTGGGTGGCCGAGGAGGCGTCACGGCTGACGACCGCAGCAGGACTGCGGATCACCCCGACCGATCCGGCGCCGACGGGCGACGCGGATGCGCTGACCGCCCGGGAGCGCCAGGTGCTCGACCTCATCGCCGAGGGCCTGTCCAACCGGGAGATCGGCGCGCGGCTCTTCATCAGCGGCAAGACCGCGAGCGTCCACGTCTCGGCGATCCTCCGCAAGCTCGGTGCCTCCAGCCGCACGGAGGCCGCGGTGCGCGCCAGGGGCTGAGTGCCGCGAGCCCGGCCGTCAAGCCCCCAGTCGGCTCGGATACTACGCAGCTACACTGAACCGTTACGCGAAAGGTGGGGGCTGCTTGGATCAGCGTTGGAATGAGGATGCGTCCGCTGTCGGATCGGCATTCACGGGGAGCCTGCCCGCGTGGGGCGGGTCGGTCGGACTCAGCGACCAGGCGGAGTCGCCGTTGCGCTCCGCCACGCGATCGACGCATGGCCGCCGGTTCGACCGGGAGGACCTGGTGCTGCGGAAGGGCGAGTACGCGCTCGCCTTCGGGCACTTCACCCCGCGCGAATCCATGGTCGAGGACCTCCTCGCCGTGCGTGACGCCCTCATCGCGGCCGGCATCGACTTCGTGCTCGTGCGCGGCGACCACGACCGTCCGGTCATCGCCGTCGACCGCCGCAACCGCAAGGCCGTCGCATCCGCCCTTGCCGCCGCGTTCACCAACGAGCCGTTCTACTCCGCGACCATCGACGGCGGGGGAGCACCGGCCGTGCTCATCGCAGACGGCGCCCTGTCTCCCCGGCGCAAGGCCTCCGTGTTCCGGATCTACCGGCCGCGGATCGAGCCCATCGGCCGCCTCCGCTACGGGCCCGAGACGGCGTTCCAGCTCGAACTCTGGCGTTTCGGCGAGGACGAGATCGTCGCCCCCGTCGAGAACGCCCTCATGCGCACCCGCCTGCCGCGATCCGAGGCCATCGAGGACACGGTCGAGCTGTACGGACGCCGTTGGCGCACGCTCGAGAACATGTTCGTGCCGCATGCGAGCGACGTCTCGTTCCCCATCGACATGGTGTTCTCCTGGGTCGACGGATCGAGCGCGGAGTTCGTGCGCGAACGTGCCAAGCGCATGAAGGCCTACGTCGTCGGCGACGGCGACGACAACGAGGCGCGGTACCGCCAGATCAACGAGCTCAAGTACGCCCTCCGCAGCGTGCACATGTTCGCGCCCTGGGTGCGTCGCATCTTCATCGCGACGGACTCCCCGGCCCCCGAGTGGCTCGCCGACCACCCTGCCGTCACGATCGTGCGCAGCGAGGAGTTCTTCGCGGACCCGAGCGTGCTCCCCACGCACAATTCGCACGCGGTCGAGAGCCAGCTGCACCACATCCCGGGCATCGCCGAGCACTTCCTCTACTCCAACGACGACATGTTCTTCGGACGACCCGTCACCCCCGACCTGTTCTTCTCACCCGGAGGCATCACCAAGTTCGTCGAGGCGGCGACTCGCATCGGCCTCGGTGAGAGCGACCCGTCACGGAGCGGGTTCGAGAACGCGGCGCGCGTCAACCGCCGCCTGCTGCGCCAGCGCTTCGGCAAGGTCACCACGCGTCACCTGGAGCACTGCGCCGTCCCCCTCCGCTCCGACGTGCTGCGCACGATGGAGCACGAGTTCGCCGAGGACTTCGCGCGCACCGCCGCCAGCCGGTTCCGGGCGGCCACCGACATCTCGGTGACGAACTCGTTCTACCACTACTACGCGCTCATGACCGGGCACGCGGTGGTGCAGACGCAGGCGCGGGTGAAGTACATCGAGACCACGCTGCGGGTGGCTCCCGACATGATGGCGAAGCTGCTGAAGAAGCGCGACCAGGACATGTTCTGCCTCAACGACGGCTCGAAGCCCGAGATCCCCGTCGAGCGTCGCACGGCCGTCGTCACCGACTTCCTCGAACGCTACTTCCCGTTCCCGGCCCCGTGGGAGAAGGTCACGCGAGAACCGGGATCGGAGTCGTCGGAGGCGACTCTCGACGTGCCGGCTGGAGTGTCGCTGGGCTGAGCGGGTCCGCGATCCGGATGCCGCCGTCGGTCAGCCGGCGCGCCGTCTCCTCGGCGTCGACGTAGTCGAGCGTGGGGAACTCCCCGAGCGGCACGACGGAGTGCAGCACCGTCGTGGGGTAGACGTGCACGAGGTTGAACGCGCGCGCCCCGTCACGCCCGCGTGTTCCGCCGATGGGAACGGTGAGGTCCTGGGTGTAGCAGCTGGCGGATGCGACGGATACGGGGATGCCCGCGAACGTCGCCGTCGACGAGTAGTGCAGGTGCCCGGCGATGATGCTCCGCACGTCGCTCCCGACCAGCACCTCGGCGAGGTCGATCTGGTTGCGCAGCTCGACGGACACGGCGAGGTCGAGGACGGCCGGGATCGGCGGGTGGTGCATCGCGAGGATCGTGCCGTGCGGCGCCGCCATCGCGAGCTCGGCGGCGAGCCAGTCCAGCTGCGCAGACGAGACCTCGCCGTGGTGGGCGCCGGGGACGCTGGTGTCGAGGGTGATGACGCGCAGGCCGCCGAGCCACGTCACATCGTCGACGGGCTCCACGGTCGGCAACTCGTCCCGGAGGCCGGACCGGAAGGCGGCACGATCGTCGTGATTGCCCATCACCCAGATGACCTCCGAGCCGAGCCGGGCAGCGGCCGGCTCGACGATCGCGCGGATGCGCGCGTAGGCGTCGGGTTCACCCCGGTCAGCGAGGTCGCCCGTGAACACGATCGCGTGCGGGCGTCCTCCCGACGCCTCGACTCCGGCGAACAGCTGCCGCAGGTGATGCTCGCTGTCGATGCTGCCGTACAGCCGGCCATCACCCGCCAGCAGGTGCGTATCGCTGATGTGGAGGAGGAAGTGGTCGGGGCGCGGGTACTCAGCCGTGCGAGCTATCACGAGGCCACCCAAGCAGACAACTCTGAATGGCCGGTGAACATCTCGCCGCGAGTCGTACCGTGCCCGGAGGTTTTCTCAGCCGATTCCGGGATCGCCTCCTCGGCGGGAGGGACGCCCCCGATCTTCGCGTCGGTGCCGGCCGGATTCGCTTCGTGGGACCCGTCGCACCGTCCGCACCTCATCGAGCGCAGCCGCATCAGCCGGTCGCTGGGGTTCAATGGGGGAGTGACCCTCGTCGACCTGCTCCGATCCGATCTGTCCGCCGCCGGCTACACCGTTCCCGCCCTGGCCGGGCTCTGGGGACCGGATGCCGCGGATGCCCTGCATCGCGGGCATCGGGTGCCGGCCGTCCGCGCCATCGACGCTCTCCGTTCCGGCAGGTCGGAACTTCCGCCCGCGGCGGTCCTCGCGGACCTCTTCGTGCTCGGCCGCGGAGTCTCCCCGGCCGACCTGGCCTCGGCGTTCCCCACCCTCGAGGCCGGCGGAGCCGTCGCGCTCGGCCTGGTGCGGCCGTCGACGTCCGGGTTCGAAGCGGCCATCGACCTGCGGCCGTACTCGTTCGAGGACGCCAGGGGCGCCGGCGCGTGGTGGATCGCCTCCGACCTGGGGGAGCTGGTCACCGGCGGCGCGCTCGCCGAGGACCACGTGCTCGGGGTCGGCGGTGCGTCGCTCACCCTCAGCGGACTGATGTTCCACGCCCACGCCGACTCCGTCCTGGATCTCGGCACCGGCTGCGGCATCCAGGCGATGCACGCGGCCCGGCACGCGCGTCGCGTCGTGGCGACCGACATCTCGCAGCGCGCCCTGGCGATCGCCGCCCTCAACGCCGACCTCAACGGCTTCGACAACATCGAGTTCCGACTCGGCGACCTGTTCCAGCCCGCCAGCGGGGAGCTCTTCGACCAGATCGTGTCGAATCCGCCGTTCGTGATCACGCCGCGGGTCGACGGGGTTCCCAGCTACGAGTACCGCGACGGCGGCATGGAGGGGGACGCCCTCGTCGAAGCCGTCCTCACCGGGGTCGCCCGGCACCTGGCGCCGGGCGGCACGGCGCAGCTGCTCGGGAACTGGGAGTACCGCTCCGACGACGAGGGGCGCGACGTCGCCGGGCTCGACCGCGTCCGCGCCTGGCTCGACGGGACCGGACTCGACTACTGGATCGTCGAGCGCGAGGTGCAGGACCCTGCCCAGTACGCCGAGACCTGGATCCGCGACGGCGGCACCCGCCCGGGATCCGCTGACTTCGACCGCCTGTACGGGGCATGGCTGGATGATTTCGCCCGGCGTCGGGTGTCCGGAGTCGGATTCGGCTACGTCGTCCTTCGGGCTCCGGTCGCAGGGGCCGCCGTGACGCTCACGCGCACCGAACAGCTGCACGGCCCGCTCGGCGACGTCGAGCCGCACGGCGTCGGCACGTACCTGGAGGCGGGCCTCGCGGCGCACGACTGGCTGGCGGCCACGGATGACGCCGCACTCGCATCCGCCCGCCTCACGGTCGCGGCGGACGTGACCGAGGAGCGCCACTACTGGCCGGGGGATGAGAATC
>JBEVEO010000271.1:0-2730 GCA_040512695.1 Leifsonia sp.
CAAACTCTGCGGGGTCGACACGTGCGCCCCGCACGGCCGGTTGAACCCTTCCGACAGCCTACGTGTTCCACGGTCAGCACCGCTCTGCTCTCAGCGAACACGATTGAGCGTCAGTTCAGGCTGAGATGTGGCTCAGCGCACGTCTTCCACCGTGGCCGGCCGGGCCAGCTCGAACATCTCGGGGGGCCGACCCCATTCCGGACCACCGAGACGCGAGACGGGTCGTAACAGCTCGAAGGACGGCAGACCGTCCACGAGCACGTCGTCGACCACGGTGATCGCACTCACCGCGCCGAACACCACGAAGGCGTGCCCGACCTCGACGATCTGGTGCAGCCGGCACTCGATCGAGGCCGGCGACTCGGCGACGCGGTGCGGCGCGACGGTCTCGGACGGCTCGGTCGCGATACCGAGCTCGAGCGCCTCGTCGTCACCGTGCTCGAACGGGGCGCTGCTCGCGTTGACCTGCTCCAGCAGCGACTCCGAGGAGAAGCTGATCACGAACTCCCCGGTCTCCTCGATGTTGCGCACGGTGTCCTTCCGGCCGAGTGAGCTGAACAGCACCACGGGCGGCCGGCCGCTCGCCCCGGTGAAGAACGAGTGCGGCGCGAGGTTGCCGTGCCCCTCCCCGTCGACGGTCGAGACCCAGGCGATCGGCCGCGGCACGACGAGACCGGTCAGCAGCCGGTAGGGGTTGACCTCGGGGTCGGCCGGGTCGAAGACGGTGCGTGGGGCGGTCATGGAGTCAGGCTAGGGGCGGGGTCGTCGTACAAGAACTGGCGCGATGTATCCGAAACTTCGGGTACATCGCGTCGGTTTCACTATCGGAGTAGTGAAACCGGCAGCGAACCGCCTGAACGCACGACCACCCCCGTGCCGAGCAGCGGGGGTGGTCGAGTGAGTTCGTCAGTGGGCGGCGGCGTAGGCCTCGCGCACCTCGGCGGCCACACGGCCACGCTCGGGTACGTCGAAACCGTTCTCGCGCGCCCAGGCCCGGATCTCCGAGGGGGCGGCACCGCTGGCGGCCTTGGCCGAGCTGCGGCGGCCGCGGCCGCTGACCGGACGGGCGTGGGCGACGTACGGCGCCAGCGCGTCGCGCAGCGAGCGCGCGTTCTTCTTGTTCAGGTCGATGGCGAACTCCTTGCCGTCGAGCCCGAATGTCACCGTCTCCTCGGCATCGCTCTGGTCGATGTCGTCGATGAGCACGATGTGCACCTTCTGAGCCATTGGATCTGCCGTCCTTCAAAAATGCGCTATTCAGGTATTTCCCAGACCGACACTAACAGGCCACTATCTGAGACGCCAACGCTCACTCGGGTCGAAGCAAGGGAAAAAGAATGGTTTCGCGAATACCTGCGCCGGTGAGCAGCATGACCAGGCGGTCGACACCCATTCCGAGGCCACCCGCCGGGGGCATGCCGTACTCCATCGCCTTGAGGAACACCTCGTCGAGCTCCATGGCCTCGGGATTGCCCTGCGCGGCGAGCAAGGATTGTTGTTCGAGCCTGCGCCGCTGCTCGATCGGGTCGTTCAGCTCGGAATAGGCGGGCGCCAGCTCGACCCCGTTGATGATCAGGTCCCACGCCTCGTTCAGGCCCGGCTCGGAGCGGTGCGCCTTGGCGAGCGGCTTGACCTCGGCGGGGTAATCCATCACGAAAGTGGGATTGATCAGATCGTCCTCGACGAGCTGCTCGTAGAGCTCCACCACTATTTCCGGTGCTCCCCATTTCGGTTGCAGCTCGACGTCGTGCGCCTCGGCGTACTTTCGCAGCGTTTCCGTGGACGTTTCAACAGTCACTTCTTCGCCGACTGCGCCGGACACGAGGTCGAGGATCGAGGCCTGTCGCCATTCGCCCTCGAGGTCGATCTCGCCACCGTTGCGTGCGGGTACGACGGTCCGGCCGACCGCCCTGGCCGCGTCGATGACGAGCGCCTTGGTCAGCTCCATCATCGTGAACTGGTCGCCGTACGCCTCGTAGGCCTCGAGCATCGAGAACTCGGCGGCGTGGGTGGAGTCGAGGCCCTCGTTGCGGAAGGTCCGGCCGATCTCGTAGACCCTGTCGACGCCACCGATCATCGCGCGCTTGAGGTCGAGCTCGAGCGCGATCCGCAGCAGCATGTCCTGGTCGAGCGCGTTGAGGTGCGTCTGGAACGGCCGTGCCGCGGCGCCGCCGTTGGTCAGCTGGAGGATCGGCGTCTCGACCTCGATGAAGCCGCGCTGGTCGAGCGTCTGGCGCAGGCTCTTCAGGACGGTCGCCTTGGTGCGGACCATGTCGCGCGCCTCGGGCCGGATCATCATGTCGACGTACCGCAGCCGGATGCGCGCCTCGTCGGAGAGCGGCTTGTGCTCGTTGGGCAACGGCCGCAGGGTCTTGGCCGCGATCTCCCACTCGGTGGCGGCGACCGACAGCTCACCTCGTCGGCTGGTGATCACCTCGCCGCGGACGGCCAGCAGGTCGCCGATGTCGACCAGGGACTTGTACTCGGCCAGTGACTCCTCGCCCACCTCGGCGAGGCTCAGCATCACCTGGATCTCCGAGCCGTCGCCCTCGCGCAGCTTCGCGAAGCAGAGCTTGCCGGTGTTGCGCTGGAAGATCACACGTCCGGTGATCGCGACCCGCTCGCCCGTCCGGGTGTCCGGCTCCAGGTCCTGCCCGTCGTACGTCTCCCGGAGCTCGCGGATGGTGTGCGTCCTCTCGACCGTCGTGGGGTAGGGCTGCACCCCCCGGT
>JBEVEO010000130.1:0-3792 GCA_040512695.1 Leifsonia sp.
GTGAACGCCAGGTTGTTGGCCGCGTCACCGGCGCCGTAACCGACGATGCTGATCTTCGGCAGCTTGCCGAGCGCCTCGATCGGTGGCGTCGTTGTGGTCGAACTCATGGGGGCTCCTTTACCCGTGTGGCCGCGAACGGCTATGCGTCGAGGGTGCTCCGCGTGCGGAACGGCATGAGCCAGGAGGTGCGGGCACCGGCTGGCGTTCTCGTGGTGTCGGCAACCTCACCGGTCGTGGTGCTCGCCAGGATGGCGAGGCTGCCGAGCTCGGTGGAATCGCGTCGATTCCTGATCGCTGCGATGAGCGTGCGCGATGCGGCGAAGCGAAACGAAGAGCGGAAGGCGACTGCCGACATGGTGTCTCCTCTGCGCATCGTTGCGGGAACGCGTCCTCGCGAAACTTCGAATGATTTCGGTCGGGATCCCCGGCCGCTGGTTAACAGTGAAGCACGGATTCCTCGATTTGGCAAACGGTTGCCAACCTCGTTCGGAACTCGTGCTGCTGCCAGGTTTGTGTCCTACGGACGGTGGGGGTGTCCCGGCATCCGTTCATCCGTCCCAAATGTCGGATTCCGGGGCGGGAACCCTGCATCCGCGACGGATGAGTCGGCAGGGCCGCGGCATCCGTTCATGTGTCACCAACGGTCGGAATACGAGGCACGAACCCGCACTTCGCGTCCAACGAACAACCCGCGACGTCCCGGCATCGACCCCGGGGCTCCCGCGTCAGGTTCGGGCGTCAGACGAGGGTGGGCACGACTTCCGCGGCGACGGCCCGGAGGTCGGCGAGGAGGCTCTCGTCTGCGGCGAGCCGGGCGTCGATGAGGCGAAGCAGTGCGGCATCCCGGGCGTCGCCCGAAGCCAGAGCGGTCGCGATCGCGGGCGCCTGGGCGTCCGGCAGCTCGGTTCCCGCCGTCACCAGCGCGAGCCACGACCCGATGGCACGGATGCCGCCGCGGCCGTCACGGCCGGCCGCCCGCTCCGCAAGGAGCACGTCGACGACGCGGACCCGGAGCTTCGTCACGCCCTCCACCCCGATCTGGGCCAGCTGGTGTTCGATACGCGCGTTTCGGAAGCGTGCGAGGAGCGAGGTTCGGTACTCGTCGAGGTCCAGTCCCTCAGGCAGCTGCCTGGAGGCCTCGTCCCAGAAGGCGGTGACCCACGCCAGGCAGGTCTCATCGGCGATGGCTGCGGCCACGGTCTGATGACCCCGCAGGCGTCCCGCGTAGGCCAGGAGGCTGTGTGCGCCGTTGAGCAGCCAGAGCTTGCGGCGCTCGAACGGTTCGATGTCGTCGACGAACCGCGCTCCTGCGCGTTCCCACGCCGGGCGCCCTGCCGGGAAGTCACCTGACAGGACCCAGTCCCGGAACGGTTCCGTGATGACCGGTGCAGTGTCGAGCCAGCCCGAGATCCGCGCCGCCTGGTCGATGTCGGCCGACGTCGTCCTCGGCGTGATCCTGTCGACGGACGTCGAGACGAACGACACGTTGCCGGTGATCCAGGATGCGGTCGCCGGGTCGACGAGGTTCGCGAGCGCCGTCAGCCCGGTCGCGACGAATGCGCCGTTGTCCGGCATGTTGTCACAGGGGATGATCGCGAGTGGCCCCCCGCCTGCCAGCCGGCGGGCGTGCAGACCGAGAACGAGGCGACCCAGCGTCGTCGTGGGCCCGCCGGCGAGCGACGGCGACGCCTCGTCGCCCAGAGCGGCAGACAGCCAGTCGATGTCGGCGCGGACAGCGGCGTCGTCGAGGTTCGGCTGCGCGGCCGAGGTGAGCCGGTAGCCGGGCTCTGTGACGGTGGTGGTCACGATGGCGGTGGTCGATGCGGCCAGAAGGTCGACGAAACTGTCGAGATCGGCGCCATCGAGCGCCTCGACGATACTGGGGACGACGGATGCCGAGTCCCCGTCGGCCGACCGCTCGATGAGCGTGTAGAGGCCGCCCTGCGGCGCGAGTTCCTGTGCGGCGGTGGCGTTGCGTCCGGTGAAGGCTGCGATGCCCCACTCCCCCTCCGGGTCGACCTGGGCCGTGTACCAGGCCTGGTGCGCACGGTGGAAGGCGCCGAGCCCGATGTGGACGATCCGGACCGGGGCGGCGGATGCCTGTCGCCCCTCACGGGCGGCATACGTCTCACGGGTGAGCGGCTGGGCGGGGGTAACGGAGGGCGAAGTCACAGTTTGAAGACCTTTCGGGGCAGGGTGTCGACGAGGTCGACGGCGATGCGCTCGGCGGCGGCCTGGTCGACCCGTCCTTCGCGGACGAGCCTGGCGAGGAACACGGAGTCGAGCCGCCTGGCCATGTCGTGCCTGGCCGGGATGGAGAGGAATGCGCGCGTGTCGTCGATGAAACCGGAGCTGCGGTAGAAGCCGGCCGTTTCGGTCACGGCCGACCGAAACCTCAGCACTGCATCAGGGGCGTCGAGGAACCACCACGGCGCACCGATGTACACGCTGGGGTAGAAGCCGGCCAGGGGCGCGACCTCGCGCGAGTAGACGGTTTCGTCGACGCTGAAGAGGACGAGGTGGAAGTCCCTCTCGTTGCCGTACTTCTCGAGCAGGGGGCGGATGTTCTCCACGTACGTGGTGGTGACCGGGATGTCGTGGCCGGTGTCCGGGCCGAACGCGGCGAAGGTCTCGCTCGAGTGGTTGCGGTAAACGCCGGGGTGGACGGTCATCACGAGACCGTCCTCGACGCTCATCCTGGCGCTCTCCAGCAGCATGTGTCCGGTGAACGCGCGGCTCTGGTCCGGGTCGAGCGCGCCGGAGAGCGCGCGGTCGAACAGCGCGGCGGCATCCGACGGCGACAGGTCGACCGTGTACGGCTCGAGCACTCCGTGGTCGGCCGAAACCGCGCCGTTGTCGACGAAGAAGCGCCGGCGTCCGGCGAGGGCCTCCAGATAGCCCGCGTAACTCGAGACGGATGTTCCATTCCAGTCGGCGAGCCGGCCCACGTTGGCCGCCCATCCCGGCGCGGCGGGGTTGAGGTAGGCATCCGGTCGGAACGTGGGCAGCACGCGGCCGGCGAATGACGGGTCCCCCGCGAGGGTGCGGTGGCCGGCGAGATCGTCCATCGGGTCGTCTGTCGTAGCCAGGACCTCGATGCCGAAGCGGTCGAAGAGGGCGCGTGGCCGGAACGCGGGCGTGGCCAGCGACGCCTGGATCCGGTCGAAGACGGCATCCGCGTTGGCGGAGTCCGGGTGCACGTCGACGCCGAACAACTCGCTGAACGTGCTCTGCAGCCAGTACCCGGAAGCGGTCCCGGCGTAGAGGTGCCAGTGGGCGCTGAAGGTGCGCCACACCTCTCGGGGGGACGCAGGGTCCCCGCCCGCTTCCCGGTCAGGGATGCCGAGGGCGTCGAGAGTGACGCCCGCCGCGTGCATGAGCCGGGTGACGTAGTGGTCGAACCGGATGAACAGTTCGGCCGGATTCGGGAAGGGCTCGTCGTCGACGAGGAGCGCGGGGTCCACGTGGCCGTGCGGGGAGATGATGGGCAGGTCTGCGACCCGTTCGTACAGAGACCTCGCCACGTCACGCGTGGCGGGGTCTGACGGGAACAGTCGGTCCTGGTCGAGTTGCAGCTTCATTGACACTCCTACATTCAACCTGCACCCCATCGTTTTGTCAACCGGTTGCCAACCCTCTGTCCCTGTGCCACACTGAGAATCATCGAGGGGCCTGCTCTGTGGTCCCGATATCTGTCAACCGGCTTCCACTGGCGGCGGCCGCGAATCCAATGGAGGACTTCACTGTGGCGAAAATCGGCGTTCAGGCCATGATGCTCAAAGACAGCTTCGC
>JBEVEO010000002.1:0-2845 GCA_040512695.1 Leifsonia sp.
GGTGAAGAACACGATCGTGTAGACGAGGGCGACGACGAGCGCGGCCTGGGCGATTCGTCGTGCGACATAGGTTCGGGCTGCCACGGCAGTTCCAATCTGTGTGGTGACGGTGCGACGCTCACTGGCGTCGCACCGACACCCGCGAGGTCGTTAGTCGGTCACGGAGACGTTGTAGAACTCGGGGAGGGCCCCGTCGGTGAGCTCGAACCCCTTGACGCGTTCCGCGGCCACGAAGACCTGGCTGTCGTTGAGGATCGGGATCACGTACGCCTGGTCGATCAGGTAGTCCTGGATCTCGGCCAGGAGTGCCTGGCGGTCCGTGTCGTCCGTTGCCGAGTTCTGCGCGTCCAGCAGGGACTGCAGCGTGGCATCCGAACCGGCGAGACCCAGCAGGTCGGATCCGTCAGCGCTGTAGTACTCGCTCAGCCCCTTCGACGGGTCCGGGTGCGGCCAGCCGACCCTGAGCGCCGCGACCTCGGGGTCTGCGAATGCGGTCGCCCAGTAGGTCGAGTAGTCGAGCTCGTTGAGGGTGAGCTCGATGCCCGCCTCCAGGAACTGGTTCTGGACGGCCTGGAACAGGCTCTTCGCCGTGTTGTCGTACACGTCGATGTACGTCTTCACCACGAGGCGCTCGCCGCCCTTCGCCCGGTATCCGTCCGAGTCGCGTTCGGTGAATCCGGCCGCGTCGAGCAGGGCGTTGGCCTCATCGAGGTCGAAGTCGAACTTGGCCGACTCGTCGACATAGCCGAAGGTGCCGGGGGCGAGAACGGATGTCGCTGGCGACCAGCTCTCGGTGTACTGGTTCTTCACGATCGCGTCGCGGTCGATGACGTGCTGGAGTGCCTTGCGAACGTTGATGTCATCCAGGAACGGCGCGGCGGTGCGGAGGAACCACTGGTTGGAGAGCCCGACACCGGTCCCGGCGACCACCTGGTAGCCGGCGTCTGCCAGGGCCTGCTCCTCGCTCGGCTGCACGTAACGGATGAGGTCGCCCTCGCCCGACTTGAGCGTGCCGAGACGGACGCTGTCCTCGAGAACGGGGATCACTCTCACCTGGGCGAGGTGCGCTTCGCCCTGGTTGGGCGAACTCGGAGGCGCCCACGCGTATCCGTCGCGCCGCGTGAGCACGATCTCTTTTCCGTAGACCTCGGAGTCGACGACGAACGGGCCGCTGCCGATGAGGTTCACGAACTTCGACTGTTCCTCTTTGCTCGCGTCGATGGTCGCGTCGGCGACGAGGCCTGCACCCCATCCGGTGAGCACGTTGAGGAACGGCGCGTACGGCGTGGGAAGGGTGACGACGACGGTGCGCGACTCGTCGTCAGCCGTGGCGGTGAGGCCGGCCGGGAACTGGGCGTTCGGGGTCGTTCCCTTCGCGTCGTCTCCTGTCGACTGCCATTCGAGGTTCTTCTTCACGCTCGAGGCGTCCACTGGCGTGCCGTCGCTGTAGGTGACGCCCTTGCGGATCACGAAGGTGTAGCTGAGACCGTCAGGGCTTGCCTCCCAGCTCTCGGCGATCCACGGCTCGAGTTCCCCGGTTTCCGCGTTGCGGTAGATGAGCCGGTCGGTGATGTTCTGCTGGAGTGCCCTCGTCTGCCAGGTGCCGGATTCCTGCACCTGCGCGCTCGTCGCGATCTCGGCGTCGAGGTAGGTCAGTGTGCCGCCGTCCGCGGAACCGGCTTCGGTCTCAGCAGCGCAGCCGGCGGTCAAGAGGGTGACGGCGGTGACGGCTGCGGCGAGCCAGATTCTTTTCTTCACGGATGCTCCTGGGTTCGATGGTGTGCCGGATCGGCGACGTCGTCGGGTCGTGCTGTGACGGCTCGACGGTTCTCATGCTGTATTTCCGTGACGGTCAGTGTCGAATAGTGTTGCGGTCTGTGTCGACACATTGGTTCACAGAGAAAGCCGTGGTCAGCCTGTGTTTTTGGGCACGTCGAAGGCCACAGACACGCTCCGCTCGATGCCTGTGGCCTGTGGCTCCTCCCCCGTCAGTCCGTGCTCTGCTCCTGCTCGTGCCGTCTCCCCCACGGATACGGGTCTGCCTGGTTGAGATACCAGTCGCCGACGAGCCTGGCCTTGTACCCCCGCGGGTTGTGGGAGACCAGCGTGCGCGCGTTGCGCCAGTGCCGGTCGAGGCCGGTGCCGCGTTCGACGGCGGACGACCCCAGGGCGTCGTAGAGCTCGGTGGACGCGCGGAGGGCGGCGTCCGCCGCCACCAGTTGAGCCTCCCAGGTGGCCACGGCCGCGTCACGCAACTGCTCGGCGGTGCCGGCGGGCGCCTTCTCCCCTGGCGCCTCGGCATGACCCCGTGTCTGGCGATCTTCGCCGACGAGCGTCAGTTCGGCGAGGCCCGCATCGAGTTCGGATGCCGCGCGCAGGACCACGGACTTCGCCGCTGCCGCGGCGGCTGCCACGCCCCCGATCGCCTCCTGGACGATGGCGTCCTCCCGTGGTGCGGCGGCCAGCCCGTGCGGGTAGTTCCGCACGCGGGCCCTGACGGCGGCAGCGCCCTCGTCCCTGGCGGAGACGGCCACCCCGGCCAGCGAGGCGAGCAAAACGATCTGGTAGATGATCTCCTGGTGTGGAGCCCGCTCGTCGGCCCTGAACAGGGCATCCGTCGCGACGTCGACCCGGTCGAGGATGGTCGTCCCGCTCGCGGTCAGCCGCTGGCCGATGCCGTCCCAGTCATCGATGAGCTCGACACCGTTCCCACGGGCATCGACGATGACGAACACGTCGGTGTCGTCGGCGGTCTTCGCGGCCACCGAGATCCAGTTCCCGTAGATGCTGCCGGTGCTGTAGTACTTCCTCCCGCTGACGGTCGGCGGTTGCGTGGTCTCGTCGA
>JBEVEO010000003.1:0-12944 GCA_040512695.1 Leifsonia sp.
GTGAGCACGGCGCGCATCCTCGCCGAGACTGCAGCATTTCTCGGCAGGGAGACGGTTGCCGCTCACTCCGGCGCCGTCGCGGTGCGGGCGACGACAGCGTTCAAACGGTATTAAATCGCACCGAGCGGCCGGATCGTCAGCGACACGGTCACGGCGATCGCCGTCGCCCTCGTGTTCGAGTTGTTCGCGACCGAGGAGCAGGTGGCCCACGCCGGCGACCGGCTGCTGCACCTCGTCGCCGCCGGTGACTTCCACATCAGCACCGGATTCGTCGGGACTCCGATCATCTGCGACGCGCTCGTGCGGGCCGGAGGGATCGACGCCGCCTACCACCTGCTCCTGCAGGAGGAGCTGCCCTCCTGGCTCTACCCGGTGTCGATGGGTGCGACAACGATCTGGGAGCGCTGGGACAGCATGCTGCCCGACGGCTCGGTGAATCCCGGTGACATGACCTCGTTCAACCACTACGCGCTCGGCGCCGTCGCGGACTTCATGCACCGCGTCGTCGCCGGTCTCGATTCGGCTGAGCCCGGCTTCGCGTCGCTGCGCATCGCACCTCAGCCGGGTGGCGCGCTCACACACGCCTCGGCGAGCCACCGCACGCCACTGGGCCTGGCGTCGTCGGCCTGGCGACGTGACGGGGAGTCGTTCTTCCTCGACGTCGAGGTGCCGCCGAGCGCCACCGCGACCGTCGTACATCCCGGCGGCGGGGGCGAGCACAGGGTCGGCCCAGGCCGGCACTCGTTCACCTCCACCTTCCGTCCGGCGTCGCAGGACGCCCCCAAGCCGCCCTACCGCCGGTGGTAGCCACCACGGAGCGCGAGCGCGCCCGCACCCACGGCTCCACCACCACCAGACGAGGAACAGCAATGCAGCAGTCCATCCGACCCGGCCAGCCATGGTTCGACACAGCGGGGGAGCGGATCCAGGCGCACGGCGGATCGATCCTCTTCGTCGACGGAGTCTTCTACTGGTATGGCGAGAACAAGGAGAGGACCGCACCCGGAAACGGGATCTGGCACTGGGGTGTGCGCTGCTACGCCTCCACCGATCTCTACAACTGGGAGGACCGCGGTCTGATCATCCCGCCCGTCGTCGATGATCCCCAGCATCCGATGCACCCCGCCCAGTTCGCGGATCGGCCGCACATCATCCACAACGCCCGCACGGGCAAGTACGTGTGCTGGGTGAAGGTGATGCAGCGCAACGGCGAGCAGATGTCGAGCGTCTTCACCGCGGACGACATCCTGGGACCTTACGAACTCGTGCGCAGCGGACTCCGGCCACTCGGCATGAACGCCGGTGACTTCGATCTCGTCGTCGACCCGTCGGACGGGAAGGCCTACTACTACTTCGAGCGCGTGCACAGCGAGATGATCTGCGCCGACCTGACCGACGACTACACGGACGTCACCGGGTACTATTCGACGCATTTCCCGCACCCGCAGCCCCCGTTCGTGCGGGAGGCGCCGGCCTACTTCAGGCGGAACCGTCGGCACTACCTGATCACGTCGGGAACGACGGGTTATTTCCCCAACCAGTCCGAGACCGCCGTGGCCGACAGTCATCACGGCCCCTGGACCGTCATCGGCGACCCGCACCCCGGCGACGAGTCCTGCACCTCGTACCGATCGCAGCTGTCGTCGATCTTCAAGCATCCGCTGAAGCGCGACCTCTACATCGCGCTGGGCGACCGGTGGGTGGTGGACCCGCCCGCCGACCTCCCCGACATCCCAGCCCTCTTCGAGAGGGTGTTCAGTCCCGACCACGATCACAGCGAGTGGGGTGCTGTTCCGCTTCCCGACCCCGACACATCGATCGCGGACTACGTCTGGCTGCCTCTCCGATTCGACGGCGACGACGTGATCATCGACTGGCACGACGAGTGGCGCATCGAGGACTACGACTGAGGCGCATCACCCGCACGGCATACCTCGCGACCTAGGCTTGAGGGGTGCCTCAGGACTCGAACGATCCGTCCCAGCTGTTCCGTGACAGGCCGTGGCTGGCCTCCTACGCCGAAGGCGTGCCGGCCGACATCGACGAGCCGACCGAGACGCTGGTCGACATGCTCGATGCCTCCGTCGCGAGGTTCGGATCGAAGGTCGCACTCGAGTTCTTCGGCGCCCAGACGACGTACCGCGAGCTGGGGGAGCAGGTCTCGCGCGCGGCCGAGGGGCTCCGCAGGCTCGGCGTCGGCCCCGGCGATCGGGTGGCCCTCGTGCTGCCGAACTGCCCGCAGCACGTCGTCGCGTTCTACGCGGCGCTGCGCCTCGGAGCCATCGTCATCGAGCACAACCCGCTCTACACGGCCCGCGAGCTGAGACACCAGTTCGAGGACCACGGGGCGAGCGTCGCGATCGTCTGGGACAAGGTCTACGACCTCGTCACCGACATGCCGAGCGACGTGAAGCTCGCGCACATCGTGTCCGTCGACATGACGGATGCCCTTCCCTTCGGAAAGCGCCTCGCCCTCTCCCTGCCGATCAGGAAGGCGCGGGAGTCGCGCGCTGCGATGACCAGCACTCCGAAGGCACGCCGGGTGTTCACCTGGGATCGCCTCGTCGGCGGTCACAGGCTGTCGAGGCGCGTCATCCGCCCGACCATCGACGACACGGCCCTGCTGCAGTACACCAGCGGCACGACCGGCACCCCGAAGGGTGCCATCCTCACGCATCGCAACCTTCGGGCGAACGCAGCCCAAGGCCGAGCCTGGGTTCCCGGTCTCGCCGAGGGCGATGAGACCTTCTACGGCGTCCTGCCTCTCTTCCACGCCTACGGCATGACGCTCTGCCTGACGTTCGCCATGAGCATCGGCGCGAAGCTGGTGCTGTTCCCCAAGTTCGACCTCGACCTGGTTCTCAGCGCCATGAAGAAGTCACCGCCGACCTTCCTGCCCGCGGTGCCGCCGATCTACGACGCGCTGGCCCGGGCGACGAGCCGGAAGGGCGTCGACCTGTCGAGCATCCGGTTCGCCATCTCGGGCGCGATGAGCCTGCCCGTCTCCACCGTCACACGGTGGGAGGAGGCGACCGGGGGTCTGCTCGTCGAGGGCTACGGCATGACGGAGACGTCGCCGGTGGCCGTCGGCAATCCGATCGGCCCGTCGCGTCGGCCCGGCACGGTCGGGGTGCCGTTCCCGAGCACCGACATCCGCGTGGTCGACCCGGATGCCCCGACCGAGGATCGCGCGGCGGGGGAGCCCGGAGAGCTTCTGCTGCGCGGGCCGCAGGTCTTCCAGGGCTACTGGCGGCGGCCCGAGGACACGAGAGCGGCTCTGCTCGAGGGCGGATGGCTGCGCACCGGCGACATCGTGACGGTGTCGGCGGACGGCTTCGTGACGGTCATCGACCGGGTGAAGGAGATCATCATCACGGGCGGTTTCAACGTGAGCCCGTCGGAGGTGGAGGAGGTGCTGCTGAGCCACCCCGACGTCGCCTCGGCGGCCGTGGTCGGCCTTCCGCGAGCCTCCGGCGGAGAGGACGTGACGGCTGCGGTGGTCATGCGCGCCGGCACCAGCTTCGACGGCGGCGCGCTTCGCGACTACTGCCGCACCCGCCTGACCGCGTACAAGGTGCCGAAGAGGGTGGTTCAGCTCGACGCACTGCCGACCTCGCTCATCGGCAAGGTGCTGCGCAAGAAGGTCCGGGAGTCGCTGATCGCCGGTCGCAGCGCGTAGCGCTGCGCCGAGGGCCGCCACCCGCCGTCGCGCAAGCCCCCAACGGGTGAGGCGCCGATCCCGTACGGTGAGCGGATGACCGACGTCGCCGTTCCGCCCGAGACCAGCTCGGATTCCACCTCGACCCGCCGGGCTGTGCTGATCTACAACCCGGTCAAGCTCGACGCCGACGCCCTGCGCCCGGCGTTGACGGCGCTCGAGACCGAGACGGGTTGGGCTGAGACGCTCTGGCTCGAGACGACGGAGGAGGACCCCGGCGCCGGACAGGCCGCCGAGGCGCTGAAGGCCGGCGCCGACGTGGTGATCGCCGCCGGCGGCGACGGAACCGTGCGCGTCGTGGCCGAGGCCCTGCGAGGGTCGGGCGTTCCGCTCGCCCTGCTTCCGTCGGGCACCGGCAACCTGCTGGCCCGCAACCTCGATCTGACCCTCGACGACGCCGAGAACTCGCTCCGCACGGCGCTCACCGGCACCGACCGCCCGATCGACATGGCGGTGATCGACATCCGCGGCGACGACGGCAAGACCCGTCGCCACGCCTATCTCGTGATGGCCGGGCTCGGGCTCGACGCCAAGATGCTCGCCAACACCGACGACGACCTCAAGGCGAAGGCGGGCTGGCTGGCCTACGTCAAGGCGATCGGCCTCGCACTCCGCGACAAGAACCAGTTGCGCCTGCGCTACAACCTCGACGGCCGGGGCAACAAGACGCTGCGCGCCCACACCATCATGGTCGGCAACTGCGGCTCGCTTCCGGCCAACATCCTGCTGCTGCCGGATGCCGCCGTCGACGACGGCGAGTTCGACATCGTCGTGCTCCGCCCCGAGGGCTTCTTCGGCTGGATCCAGATCATGACGAAGATCTTCTGGGAGAACGGCGTGCTGCGCCGCACGACAGCCGGTCGCCGGCTGATGGGACTCACCAAGGAGGTGCGCGCGCTCAACTACCTCAAGGGGAAGGAGCTCGTGGTGTCGCTCAGTCGAGCCGAGCAGATCCAGCTCGACGGGGACTCCTTCGGCGAGGCGCGCTCGTTCAAGACCTGGGTCGACCCGTCGAGCCTGATCGTGCGGATGCCGCCCGAGGCCTGAGCCCGGGGCGGCATCCGTCTGCCACATGCGCGCTGGAGAGCGCTACTTCTTCGCCACGGGTCCGAACATCGCCTCGACGTCGGCGAGCTCCATCTCGGCCGTCGCCTGGATGAGTTCCATGAGGTCGGCGTCGAGGCCGGGGGAGAACTCCTCGAGCCGCTCGGGCGAGATCGTGGACGGAACGCCCTCCGGTGCCTGCTCCGTGGCATCCAGGTCCGTGCCGTCCTTCGAGGGCGACATGCCCTGGAAGATGCGCCCGGCCTCGGACTTGCCCTCCAGGTCGAAGCTGTACTGCTTGGACTGCAGGCCGAGGTCGAGGAGCTCCTTCACCTCGGGGAACTGCTCGGCGTTCGTCTTGGGGATCGGCAGCAGCTTGTTCCAGTCGACGCCGAGCGACTCGAGCGCCTTGGCGTAGGCGTTCTCGTGCGCCTGGTCGCGCACGATCAGGTAGGCGACGGTGGATCGTGCCGTCTTGTTGTCGGTCATCTCGTAGATGCGGCACTTCTGCAGGCGTCCGGTCGACTCGAGCATGAGGTTGTACAGCAGGTCGAGGGGCAGGTTGCCGGAGTTGTAGACGTAGCTGCCGCTCCACGGGTTGCCGACGGCATCGACCGGCAGCGCGCCCTGGGCGCCCACGAGGTAGTGGTGGATGTTGCTCTCATCCAGCGCGATCTTGAGCGGAGTGGCGCCGCCGGCACCAGGAGTGTCGAGCGGGTCCGTGAGCTTGCCCGTGTAGCGGGGCGAGCCGTCGAGCAGGCGCGAGATCGTGGTGCCGATGAGCTCGACGTGACTGATCTCCTCGGTGCCGATGCCCTGGATCAGGTCGCGGTAGGGCTTCGCGGCCGCCCCGCGGAAGTTGATGCTCTGGAAGAGGTACTGCATCATCGTGCGCATCTCGCCGAACTGGCCACCGAGCCACTCCTGCAGGGCATTGGCTGCTGCCGGATCCGGCTCATCCGCTGCGATCTCGTTGATGTAACGCTGTGCGTGGAAGTACATGGACGTCCCCTCAGGTGATCCCGCGTCGTCGCGAGGTGGGGCAAACGTACGTCCGGACGGCAGTCTCCGCTTCGGGCTTGACAATCCCTCAGCTGCGGTGCACAGGAGAGTCAGGCTCCGCGCAGCGCAGGAGGCGCCTCGAGGATGGCGTCGACCGACTCCGGTTCGAACAGGGCGTCGATCGCGATGAGAGCAAGCCCGGTCACGCCGGCCAGCTCACCGAGGGTCGACTTCGTGATCTGCAGGCTTCCCGTGGCGAGCGGCACCGTGTGCTGGTAGACCCGCTCGCGGATGCCGGACATCAGCACCTCGTCGCAGTCGGCGAGCTGGCCCGAGAGGGTGATCGTGCGGGGGTTCAGGATGCTGACGAGATCGGCGATGGCGTCTCCGATGATGCGTCCGGCGGCACGGACGCGGCGCATCGCCTCCATGTCGCCCGAGGCGACGAGGGCGACGATGTCGTTCGTGGTGTTCGTGTGGATGCCGACCTTCTCGAGCTCCCGCTGGATCGCCCAGCCGCCGGCGTACGCCTCGACGCAGTCCAGGTTGCCGCAGCGGCACTCCCTCGGCTCCGCATCCGACATCGTCGCCTGCGTGTGACCGATGTCGCCGGCGGCGCCCTTGTCGCCTCGGATGATCTGCCCGTTGAAGACCAGGCCGGCGCCGATACCCGTGCCGAGCTTCAGGCTGATGATGTTGTCGACGTGGTGGAGCCTCGCCTCGGCGACGGCGCGGGCGTTGGCGTCGTTCTCCACGCTGACCGGAGCCGCGTACCTGCCGGCGAACCAGGCCGCGATGTCGAAGCGGTCCCATCCCGTCATGATCGGCGGGTTGACCACCCGACGGGCGGCGAACTCGACCGGGCCGGGAACGCCGATGGCGATGCCCCACACGTCGAAGTCGTGTCCGAGGCCGCCGAAGGCCTCGTCGACAGCCGAGAGAACGGCATCCGGACCCTCCCAGACGTTGATCACCCTCTCGGCGTGGACGAGGGGGACGCCGTTCAGATCGCAGGCGGCGACGACGAAGCCCGAGGCGCCGATGTCGGCCGTGAGGATGACGGCGCGGGAGGCCTGGAAGGCGAAGCGGCTCGACGGCCGGCCGCCCGTCGACTCTCCGCCTCCGACGTCGGCGAGGAGTCCGGCGGCGCTCAACGAAGCGAGACGCTGGTTCACGGTGGAGCGGGACAGCCCCGACAGCTCGATGACGTCGGTGCGGCTGAGCTCACCGTGCTCACGGAACAGGGCGAGCACATCGCTGGCGTGCGAGCCTCCGTCGATCGATCGCATCCGTCGTCCCTCTCTGAGCCGTCCTGGCTGTCCGTCGTCTGACGGTGACCTCATCTTAGCGATATGAAAGCACGAAAGCGTGGATACTTTTGTATTGACGAAAACCAAAAGGGTGTGTAGTTTCAAATGGACGGCACGCAGTGGTGCCCCAAACCCCCACCAAGGATCGACATGTTCAGCAAAGAAGCTTCCAAGACTCGTGCGGTGTTCGTCGCGGTGCCCGTCGTCGCCATCGCACTCGCACTCGCCGGGTGTTCATCCGGCTCCGACTCATCGGGCGGTTCCAGCTCGGGTTCCGGGTCCACGAAGGTCGCGGCCGTCATCAAGGGCCTCGACAACCCGTTCTTCCAGGCCATGGAGGACGGCATCAAGACGACCGCCAAGGAGGACGGCGTCGACGTCACAGTCCAAGCCGCCGCTGACATCGGCGACACCACGGGCCAGGCCGACAAGCTCACCACCCTCGCCGGTCAGGACTACGGATGCTTCGTGGTCAACCCGATCAGCGGCACGAACCTCGTGCAGGCGCTCGCGCCGGTCGCTGCGGCCGGTACGACGATCGTCAACATCGACAACCCCATCGACGCCGATGCGGCCGAGGCAGCCGGCATCGACATCGCCACCTACATCGGCACCGACAACAAGGCCGCGGGCGGCAAGGCCGGCGACTTCATCACCAGCAACGTGGATGCCGGAGCCGAGGTCGCCGTCATCGGCGGCGTCGCCGGCGACGTGACCAGCGCCGCCCGCATCGACGGCTTCACGGCCGCTGCCGGTGACAAGGTCGAGATCGTGCAGGAGGAGGCGGCCGACTGGAAGCGCGACGTCGCCCTCACCAAGGCCACCGACATCATCGCGGCCCACCCCGACGTCAAGGCGTTCTTCGCCGCGAACGACGACATGGGACTCGGCATCGTGAAGGCCGTCGAGAACGCCGGACTCACGGGCGAGATCGTGGTCGTGAGCGTCGACGGCAACAAGGACGCCCTGCAGTCCGTCGCCGACGGAGGCCTCAGCGCCACCGTCGCCCAGTACCCCTACGCGATCGGCTCCCTCGGAGTGCAGGCCTGTGAGGTCGTCGCGGCAGGCGAGGAACTCCCCGCCACGGTCGAGTCGCCCACGGCCCTCGTCACGGCGGATGTCGCGCAGGAGGCCATCGACGCCTTCCCGCAGCCGTTCGAGGAGTTCGACAACCCGCTCGCGGACCTCCTGGGTTCGAAGTAGGACCCCGGGCCCCGGCTGAAGCACCGCCGGGGCCCGGTTCCATCCTCCCCACACCCCGCCACCGCCGAGAGAGACAGAGACACTCGTGAACCTCCCACTTCAGACCACGAACATCGCGGTCCCTGAGAAGGGCATCCGCCCCCTACTCCGAGAAGCCAAGAGCCTGAGCTTCTGGGCTGAGAACGCCGCACCGATCGGGCTCATCGCCCTCGTGATCGTGTTCGCCATCCTGAGCCCCACCTTCCTCAGCATCGGCAACATCCGGGCCATGCTCGTGGCCGCCGCCATCCTCGTGATCCTCGCGGTCGCCCAGTCCTTCGTCATCACCACCGGAGGCATCGACCTCTCCATCTCGGCCACCATGACCCTCGGCGCCGTCGGCTTCGGCATCGCCTGGCAGGCCGGCTTCGGGTTCTGGATCTCGGCGATCATCGCCATCCTCTCGGCCGGAGTCATCGGCCTGATCAACGGGCTGTTGATCGCGAAGGGCAAGGTGACGGACTTCATAGCGACGCTCGGAACCCTCTCGGTCGCCACGGGTCTCGCCCTCATCGTGACGAGCGGCAAGCCGGTCTCGATCACCAGCCCCGACCTGCTCCGCCTCACCACGGGGTCCGTCTGGATCGTCGGGTATCCGTTCATCATCGCTCTCATCGTCGGTGTCGTCGGCTGGTTCGTCATGTTCCGCACCCGCTTCGGCCTGCACGTGCAGGCCGTCGGCGGAAGCGAGGAGGCGGCGGTCGCCAACGGCGTCAACGCCTCCCGCGTGCGCATGGCGGTCTACCTGATCGCGGCGCTGCTCGCCGGCCTCGCCTCGCTGCTGCTGGTCGCCCGCATCGGCGCGGCCGAGCCGGCCATCAACACCAGCTACCTGCTGAACTCCATCGCCGCCGTCGTGCTGGGCGGTGTCAGCCTCACGGGCGGCCGGGCGAAGATCGTCGGCCCGATCCTCGGTGCGCTGCTGCTCACCGCCCTCACCAACGGGCTCACCCTGCTCGGTGTCTCGCAGTTCTACCAGCCGCTCGCCGTCGGACTCGTCGTAGTCCTCGCGGCCCTTCTCACGAGGTTCCAGAAGAAATGAACACCACAGCATCCGTCGACACCGACGTCATCCTCTCGGCCCAGAACATCACCAAGTCGTTCGGTGGCGTGCACGCCCTCCGCGGCGCGTCGATCACCATGCGCCGCGGCGAGGTCACCGCACTCATCGGCGACAACGGTGCAGGAAAGTCGACCCTCGTGCGCTGCCTCTCCGGCATCCACCGACCCGACTCCGGCACCATCACCCTCGACGGGAAGGTGGTCGAGTTCGGAACTCCGCTCGCAGCCCGCGAGCACGGCATCGAGACCGTTCAGCAGAACCTCGCCCTCGTCGAGGAGCTCACCGTCTGGCAGAACTTCTTCATCGGCCGCGAGAAGACCAAGGGCTTCGGCCCGTTCCAGATGCTCGATCGCAAGGCCATGCGCTCCACCGCCGAGAGTCTGCTCTCGGACCTCGCCGTGAACGTGCCTCCGGTGACCAGCCGCGTGCGGCGCCTCTCGGGTGGTCAGCGCCAGGCCGTCGCCATCGCCCGCGCCGCCGGCTGGGGCAGCTCGATCGTCATCATGGACGAGCCGACAGCTGCGCTCGGTGTGCAGGAGACGGCCCGCGTCGAGTCGATCATCCGCAAGCTGCAGGACCAGGGCGTCGCCGTGCTGCTCATCAGCCACAACTTCGACCAGGTGCTGCGCCTCTCCGACCACGTGTGGGTCATGCGCGGCGGCCTCGCCGTGGCCGAGCGTCGGTCGTCCGAGACCAGCGGCGACGAGCTCGTCGCCCTCATCACCGGCGCCAAGGCGGCCTGATCACAGTGACCGCCAACCGCATCGGAATCCACGCCGGGGTGTGGGGCTTCGACTGGTCACCGGATGCCGCGGAGCGCGCCATCCGTGGAGCCTCCGAGGCCGGCTACGACCTCATCGAGATCCCGGCCATCGATCGTGCCGCGCTCGACTCCCTCGACACCCGTCGCCTGCTCGACAGGCACGGCATCGACTCCGTCGTCTCGCTCGCCCTCGGCTTCGACGACGACATCAGCTCGACGGATGCCGCCCGCTCCGCCCGCGGTGAACACCGACTGTCCGAGGCGGTGGCCTTCGCAGCGGAGATCGGTGCCCCGTTCGTCGGGGGCGTCGTCTACTCGGCGATGGGCCGCTACGGGCATCCGTTCGCCACAGCCGATCGTGAGAACGCGCTCGGTGTGCTGCGGCGGATCGCCGCCCTGGCGGCTCGCGACGGGATCACCCTCGGCATCGAGTACGTCAACCGCTACGAGTCGAACCTGCTCAACACGGCGGCGCAGACCGTGCGCTTCCTCGAGGACCTCGGCGTCGACAACGCGGTCGTGCACCTCGACACCTTCCACGCCCACGTGGAGGAGATCGACGTCTCGACGGCCGTCGCCGTCGCGGGGGATCGCCTCGGCTACATCCACGCCAGCGAGAGCCATCGCGGCCGCCTCGGCACCGGGGCCATCGACTGGCCGCGGCTCGCCAGAGCCCTCGTGGCCTCCGGCTACGCGGGGGCGATCACGGTGGAGACCTTCTCCAGCGCCGTGCTCACGGCTGAGCAGTCCGTCGACATCGGGCTCTGGCGCCCGATGTGGAGCGACCCCACCGAGCTCGCCCACGAGTCCAACACCTTCCTGCGCACCGAGCTGGCTGCGGCATCCGTCGCCGTCTCGCTCGCCGCCTGAACCGACCACCAGACCCGCACCACCACCAGAACAGGAACACCATGCCGACCAACAAGCTCGGAGTCCACGCCCTCGTCTTCGCGGGTGGAACCACCCCCGCCGAGATGACCTCGATCATCGCCGAGACCAAGAAGGCCGGCTACGACATCCTCGAGCTGTCGCTGCACGATTCTCCGGCCCTCGACGTGGCGGCCGCCCGTGCCGAACTCGAGGCTGCCGGCCTCGGCATCGTCTGCTCGCGCGGCCTCGCCTTCGAGGCCGACGTCTCGAGCGACGACTCCGCCGTGGTCGCGAAGGGCGCTGCGCTCCTGCACGATTCGTTGCAGATCACGCACGACCTGGGCGGCACTCACTTCACCGGGGCGCTCTACAGCGCTCTCGGCAAGTACGGGCACCCGCTCTCCTCGGCGGGCCGGGCGAACGTCGTCTCCACCCTCAAGGACCTCGCCGTCGAGGCCGCGCAGAAGAACATGACGCTGGGCCTCGAGGTGTGCAACCGCTACGAGACCAACGTGATCAACACCGCGGCGGACGCCCTGCGCCTCGCCGACGACATCGGTGCCGACAACGTGGTGATCCACCTCGACAGCTACCACATGAACATCGAGGAGGATGACTTCTCACGACCCGTCAAGCTCGTCGGCGACCGCCTCGGCTATGTGCACATCGGCGAGAACCACCGCGGCTACCTCGGCAGCGGCCACCTCGACTTCACGTCGTTCTTCCACGCGCTGGAGGACATCGGGTACGCGGGTCCCATCACCTTCGAGTCGTTCTCCTCGGCCGTCGTCTCGCCGACGCTCTCGAACGACCTGGCGATCTGGCGTAACCTCTGGGACGACGGCCCCGCGCTCGCGCGTCACGCCCACACCTTCCTGAGCAACCGACTCGAGAGCAACCGTGTCTCCTAAGCCAGAACGCGCGGAACGGCCGCCGCTCTCGACCGAGGCCGTCGATGCCCTGGTCGCCCGCATCCTTTCGCTGACGGATGCCGCCGGTCGGCGCGTTCTCATCGGCATCACCGGCAGCCCCGGCAGCGGCAAGACGACGCTGGCGACGACCATCGTGGGCCGGATCAACGGCGAGGCTGGAGCAATCGGCCCCGCCGTGCACCTCCCGATGGACGGCTACCATCTGGCCAATTCCACGCTCGACAGGCTTGGCATCCACGATCGGAAGGGTGCCATCGAGACCTTCGACGGGTGGGGCTTCGTGGCCCTCCTCGACCGGCTGCGCTCCGAGAGCGGCCACACGATCTACGCGCCGAGCTTCAAGCGCAAGGTCGATGAGGGGGTCGCCGGCGAGATAGCCGTCGACGACTCGGCGACGATCGTCGTCATCGAGGGCAACTACCTGCTGTCGGATGCCGCGCCGTGGTCCGGCATCCGGGACCGACTCGACGCCGCCTGGTTCTGCTCGACTCCGGTGGACGAGCGCGAGCGCCGCCTGATCGACCGGCACACCCGGCACGGGCGCACGCCCGAGGCCGCGACGGCCTGGGCGCGCGACGTCGACGGGGCCAACGCCGTGCTCATCGAGCGCTCGCGCGAGCGGGCCGAGCTGGTGATCTCCGGAGTGACCGGCGAGGTCCTCTAGTCGACTGATGCGGCTGATGCGGCTGCGGCGGCGACGGCGGCTGTTGCGACCGACCTGCGCCCCCGGGTGCTAGATGATGTGGATCGTCACGTCGTCGACCCAGAGGCCGGCGGCGAGCAGCACGGCGAGGCTGCCGGTGACGGCCAGCAGGCCCGGATGCGCGAGCCCGACGACGAGGGCGTGCGTGCGCGGCATGCCCTCGAGGAAGCCCTTCGGCAGCCGGGTGCGCTTCGGGTGGGCGCGCCAGCCGCGCAGGCGCGAGAGGTACCAGGCGTAGCGGAACGTCAGCACGAGCCAGAGGAAGAGCACGACGACGGGAACCGCTGCCAGCACCCA
>JBEVEO010000022.1:0-11450 GCA_040512695.1 Leifsonia sp.
GACGGCCTGCAGGTGCTGTCCCGCATCCGCGAGGACCGGCCGGATGCCCCCGTGCTGTTCCTCACCGCGAAGGACTCCCTCGACGACAGGCTCAAGGGCCTGACCGCCGGCGGCGACGACTACGTCACCAAGCCGTTCAGCCTCGAGGAGGTCGTGGCCAGGCTCCGCGGCCTGGTGCGGCGCTCGACGCTCACCACGGCCTCGGCATCCGACCCCGTGATCGAGATCGGCGACCTCACGCTCAACGAGGACAGCCACGAGGTCGCCAGGGGCGGCGAGCTCATCGAGTTGACCGCGACCGAGTTCGAGCTCCTGCGCTTCCTCATGCGCAATCCGCGTCGCGTGCTCAGCAAGTCCCAGATCCTCGACCGGGTCTGGAGCTACGACTTCGGCGGGCGCTCCAGCGTCGTCGAGATCTACATCTCCTACCTGCGCAAGAAGATCGACGCCGGACGCGAGCCGATGATCCACACGGTGCGCGGGGCCGGATACCTCATCAAGCAAGCAGCATGAGCACGACAGCACCGCCCACCGCGGCCGAGCGCCGGGCGGCGGCGCTCGCGCGTGGCGCTGACGGCGGCAACGGCGGGGCGGCCGTGGCCGAGCGCCGGAAGCGTGCGCCGTGGACCCTCAACCGGCGCCTGCTGTTCACCGTGGTCGCCGTCCTCGCCGTGGTCAGCGCGATCATCGGCATCGTGAGCGTGCTCGTTCTGCAGGCGACCCTGATGGCGCGGATCGATACCCAGCTCGACAACGCCACCAAGCGCGGAAGCGTCGCGGTCGGCGTCCCCCAGCGGCCCGGCGTCGACCAGGGCGACTTCAACGGACTGCCGACGGCCGGGGCCATCCTCAGCGCACCAGGCCAGGCCGAGGGGACCATCGCCCTCGTCTCCCAGGACGACGTCGTGCAGACGGCAGGGTACTTCGACACCGAGGGCGACATCCGTCCCATCACGGTCGCCCAGGGCGATGACCTCGCGACCGTTCCCGCCGACGGACAACCCCACACGGTGTCGCTCGGCCCGCCCCTCGGCGACTATCGGGCCGTCGCCATCGCCGACCGGGCCGGCGGGAAGATCGTCATCGGTCTGCCGCTCGCGCCCGTGAACTCGACGGTCGCGCAGCTCGCCGTCACCATCGCGATCGTGGCACTGCTCGGCATCATCGTGGTCGGTGCCGTCGGCACCTGGATCGTGCGCATCGCCCTGCGCCCGCTCACCCGGGTCACCGAGACCGCCAAGCGCGTGTCGCAACTGCCGCTTGATCGGGGAGAGGTCGCCCTCGCCGAGCGCGTGTCCGATGCCGACGCCGACGAGCGCACCGAGGTGGGCCAGGTGGGAGCGTCCCTCAACACGATGCTCGACCACGTGGGCGCCGCACTGGAGGCCCGCCAGGAGAGCGAGCAGAAGGTGCGCCAGTTCGTGGCGGATGCGAGCCACGAACTGCGCACCCCGCTCGCATCCATCCGCGGCTACTCGGAGCTCACCCGCCGCTCCGGGCAGAAGATCCCCGACGACACCGTGCACGCCCTCGCGCGCATCGAGTCGGAATCCGTGCGGATGACCGGCCTCGTCGAGGACCTGCTGCTGCTCGCGCGTCTCGACGAGGGACGAGAGCTCGCACACGACCCCGTCGACCTCACGAGCCTCCTCATCGACGCCATCGGAGACGCGCACGTCGCGGGCCCGGACCACGAGTGGGAGCTCGACCTGCCCGACGAGCCGATCGTCGTCGACGGCGACCGTCCGCGCCTGCACCAGGTGATCGCGAACCTCCTGACCAATGCGCTGGTGCACACGCCGGCCGGGTCGCACGTGATCGCCCGTCTCGCCGCGCACCACGACGATGACACGGTGACGATCTCGGTCACGGATGACGGACCCGGCATCGACCCGCTCGTCGCAGGCACGCTCTTCGAGCGCTTCGCGCGCGGCGACGTGTCCCGGACCCGTGCCACCGGAAGCACCGGACTCGGCCTCGCCATCGTGCGGGCCGTGGCCGAGGCGCACGGCGGCAGCGTCGATGTGAGCAGCGAGCCCGGTGCGACGACGTTCACGGTGACCCTTCCGCGCACCGCTGCCACCGTGCCGATCGAGTAGCGCCCGACGCCCGCGCCGATCGAGTAGCGCCCGACGCCGTCGGACGCGGATCGAGATCACCCGCTGCCGGAGCCCTAGAAGCTCAGCCGGCCGAGCAGCTCCGCGAACTTGCGGATGTCGTCCTCCGGCCAGGTGCGGAGCAGTTCGTACAGCCTGGCCTGGTTGTTGCGGCGCACCTCGGAGACCTTCTCCAGCGCCATCGGGGTCGCGGCCAGCACCCGCGCGCGGCCGTCGGTCTCGTCGGCCCGGCTCTCCACGAGGCCGAGCTGCTCCATCAGGCGAACCTGGCGGCTGATGACGCTCTTGTCGGTGTGCAGCTGCTCGGCGAGGGCACCGGCGTGGGCCGGGCCGCCGCGCACGAGGGTGCCGAGGATCTTGTAGCCCGCCGGCTGGAGGTCGGGATGCACGCTCGCGGCGTAGTCCTTCCATCCGGCCCTGGCCCGGTTGAAGAGCGCGCTGAGCTGGCCCTCGACGTCGGCGATCGCCTGTTCCGTCGACACGTCCGTCTCGTCGCTCATGGGCGACATCCTATTCAGGTCGGAGGTCATGTCCTGATCCGCCCGATCATGTCGGCGAATCGGGCGATGTCCGCGGTGGGCCATTCGCGCAGCCGGTCCCGGAGCAGGGCCGCGTTCTCGACGCGGGCGCGCTCCATCGCGGCGAGGGCGGCCGGCGTCGCCGCGATCACCCTGGCGCGCTTGTCCGCCGGGTCGAGGCGGGACTCGAGCAGGCCGTATTCCTGCATGCAGCGCACCTGTCGGCTGAGCACGCTCTTGTCGGTCGAGAGCCGTTCGGCCAGCACCGACGCCGAGGTGGGGCCGGAGTGCGCGAGCGAGGAGAGGATCGTGTAGCCGACGGGTCGCAGGTCCTCGTGGACCTTCGCCGCGTGACTGCGTGCCTGCGCCTGCACACGAACGGACAGCACGGTCATCGCCTCCTCGACCTCCGCGATCGCGGTGTCGATGGGATCGATGTCCGTGCTGCCCGTGTTCATCTGTGCCTGCTCCGCCGGCTAGCGCCGGGCGCCGGTCTGCTCCGCGTCCGCGTGGCCACCGGGGTGCACCTCGCCGACGGGCGGGAGGCCGGCGACGGCGGAGGCCGCCTCGATCACCGAGTCCTCGGCATCCTCGAGCTCGCGCTCGATCTCGGCGTCCACCGACGACCCGCCCTTCTCGGCGAGCTGGATCGCGGTGAGCGTGCCGAGCTTGTTGTTCGGCAGCAGTGCGACGGCGATGAGCGTCACGATGGCGAGCGGGGCGGCGATGAGGAAGATCGAGCCGACGGCGGAGCCGTACGACGACTCGACGAGCACGCGGATCGCATCGGGCAGCGTCGAGACGTGGGGGATCACGCCGCTGCCGAGGGTCTTCGCGGCCTCCATCTGGTTCTCGGGGGAGAGGTCGCCGATGCCGTCCTTGATGCTGTCGGCGACGAGGGTGCCCATGATCGATCCGAGGATAGAGACGCCCATGGTGCCGCCGAGGCTGCGGAAGAAGGTCACGGCGCTCGTGGCGACGCCCAGGTTCTTCACCTCGGTGGTGTTCTGCACGACCAGGGTGAGGTTCTGCATGACCATGCCGACACCCGAGCCGAGGATGAACATCGAGACGCCGACGAACCAGAAGTTCGTGTCGTAGTGCAGCGTGCTGAGCAGCAGCAGGCCGACGACGGCGAGGGCGGAACCCGTCACCATGATGGCCTTCCACTTGCCGGTGCGGCTGACGATGTTGCCGAAGAACGCCGAGGCCAGCAGCAGGCCGCCCATCATGGGGATGGTGAGCAGGCCGGACTGGGTGGGCGTTGCGCCCCGGGCCAGCTGCATGTACTGGCTGAGGAACACCGAGGTGCCGAACATGGCCACACCGATCGAGATGCTCGCGATCACAGCGAGCGTGAACGTGCGGTTCTTGAACAGCTGGAGCGGGATGATCGGCTCCTTCACCCTGAACTCGGTGATGACGGCGGCGATCAGCAGCGCGGCGGCTCCGGCGACCATGAGGAACGACGTCGCGGATGCCCACTCGAACTGCGAGCCGGCGAGGCTCACCCAGATGAGGAGCAGCGAGACGCCGCCGGCGATGAAGATGGCGCCGAGGTAGTCGATCCTGACGGCGCGCTTGACGATCTTGGGCAGGTGCAGCGTCATCTGCAGCAGGACGATGGCCACGATGGCGATCGGCAGTGCGAGGAAGAAGTTCCAGCGCCATCCGAATGCGTCGGTCACGACACCACCGAGGAGCGGGCCGCCGACCATGCCGACGGCCATGACGCCGCCGAAGAGACCGGCGTACTTGCCGCGCTCACGCGGGCTGATGATGTCGGCCATGATGATCTGGCTGAGGGCGCCGAGACCACCGGCGCCGAGGCCCTGCATCACACGGAAGACGATGAGTGTCGAGGTGTCCTGCGAGAAGCCGGCGAAGGCGGAGCCGAGCACGAAGATCACGAGCGCGATCTGGATGAGCAGCTTGCGGCTGAACAGGTCGGCGAGCTTGCCCCAGATGGGCGTCGAGACCGTGGTGGCCAGCAGCGTCGCCGTGACGACCCAGGTGAACGACGACTGGTCGCCCTTGAGGTCGGAGATGATGAGCGGCAGCGATGAGCTGACGACGGTCGAGGCGAGGATCGACACGAACATGCCGAGGATGAGGCCGGAGAGGGCCTCGAGAACCTGGCGGTGGGTCATGCCGTTCTCGGCGACGGATGGGTTCGCGGGGGATGCCGGCTTCTCAGCGACGGTTCCCGCAGCGCTGGTGCGCGATGAGCGTGACAAGAGGACTCCTGATATTGATTGACTGCGGTCAACTATAAACCATTAGATGACAGTGGTCAACTATTGCTCGCGGTCAACTATTCCCCCGGTCCTCAGCGAGCGTGGCAGCTCGATTTGGCAGCAGCCCACGCATCCGTTAGCCTGTACGAAGCCAAAGACCGCCGGTTATCGGTGTGCGTAGAGATACGGATGCCGATCGAAGGCTTGCGAGAGCAAGTTGCCTGCGCAGGTGTATCGAAGTTCTCCCGGGTTCGCCCGTATCGAAGCTCCGTGCGCCACGCGCCGGAGCTTTTCTCTTTCCCGCCTGGCGGCCGGTCGAGGCGCACACCGCTCCCGTGGTGTGCGACGAAAGACATTAGAGGAGTACGCCATGGCGAACAAGGAAGCCACGGTCGCCGAGCTCACGGAGGCATTCCAGAGCTCGACCGCCGTTCTGCTGACCGAGTACCGCGGCCTCACTGTTGCCAAGCTCAAGGAGCTGCGCACGTCCATCAGTGAGGACGCCACGTACGCCGTGGTGAAGAACACGCTGACCAAGATCGCGGCGAACAACGCCGGCATCTCGTCGTTCGACGACGAGCTCGCCGGTCCGTCCGCCATCGCATTCGTGCACGGAGACCCTGTCGCCGTCGCGAAGGCCCTGCGTACCTTCACCAAGGCAAACCCTCTCCTCGTGGTCAAGGGCGGCTATTTCGATGGCAAGCCGCTGACCGCAGAAGAGGTGGGCAAGCTCGCCGACCTCGAGTCCCGTGAGGTGCTGCTTGCGAAGCTCGCAGGCGCCTTCAAGGCCTCGCTGTTCGGAGCCGCATATCTGTTCAACGCACCGCTGTCGAAGGCCGTTCGCACGGTCGACGCGCTGCGTGAGAAGCAGGAGTCCGCAGCCTGATCTCAGGCGCGGAGTAGCTATACCGGTCCCTGAGGACCCGGCGGAGCCGGCGTTCGAAGGGCTAAGAAACCAAGGAGAAATATCATGGCAAAGCTGTCAACTGAAGAGCTGCTCGAGCAGTTCAAGGGCCTCACCCTCATCGAGCTCTCCGAGTTCGTCAAGGCGTTCGAGGAGACCTTCGAGGTCACCGCCGCTGCTCCGGTTGCCGTCGCAGCCGCTGCCGGCCCCGCCGCCGCCGCTGAAGAGGTCGAGGAGAAGGACTCCTTCGACGTCGTCCTCGAGGCTGCTGGTGAGAAGAAGATCCAGGTCATCAAGGTCGTCCGCGAGCTCACCTCGCTCGGCCTCGGTGAGGCGAAGGCTGTCGTCGATGGTGCCCCCAAGGCCGTCATCGAAGGCGCCAACAAGGAGACCGCCGAGAAGGCCAAGGCTGCCCTCGAAGAGGCCGGCGCCACCGTCACCCTCAAGTAATCCGGGCCCCTCGGGGCACCAGGGCTTGGCGTGAACGAACGCTGAAAGGGCGTCACCCTCCGGGGTGGCGCCCTTTTCCGTCGTCACCCGAGCTGATCCCGCTGCCGCCGAAGCCTCGGGGCTGCACCACGGCGCCGAGCTCGAACGTCGAGGCGATCGAGCGGGCGGATGCCTCAGCGCTGCTGTGTTCCGTGTCGATCACCAGGTCAGCCGGCGGAACGGTCACCTCCCCGCTCTCGGTGGCCCGGATCTCCCGAAGGGTGTCCAGGCTGGAGAGCTTGTTGAACCGGCGCCGGTCGGCGTTCTCGATCCGGCGCTCCTGCTCGGCCCCCGAGACGGTCAGTGCCACGAAGCGGATACGCCCGCCTGCTCCATCGACGGCGGCGACGGCACGGTCGACGAAGCCGGACGACACGGTGGGCTCCGGCGTGAACGTGAAGATCAGCGATCGATCGGTCACGGCCGCGGCCGAGAACGTCTGGAGCCAGAAGGATTCGCGCAGGTCGCAGAACTCGGGCGAACCGAAGGGGAACACCTCGAGGAGCGCGTCGACGACGAGGTGGTTGTGGAAGACGGCGAATCCGGTGGCGTCCGCCAGTGCTCGCGCCGTGGTGAGCTTGCCCGCTGCCGCCGGGCCGTGGATGAAGACGAGGTCCATGCTGAATCCTCCCATCCGTCGATCGCGGTCGGGGAAGATAGCCCGGCTATGAATATAGATAGCTTTGCTATATATTTAAGGCATGCCTGAGACCGCCCTCCTCGACGCCGAACGCGCCACCACCATCAGCCAGATCATCGTCGAGGTGGTGAGCGCATCGAACCGACTCACCCGCGTCGCCGCCCGCCGCACCCCGGAAGCCGAGTCGCCTGCACTGCTGCGCACCCTCAGCGTCCTGCTCACCTCGGGACCGATGCGCCTCGGCGCCCTCGCGGAGGAGAGCCGGGTCTCCCAGCCCACGATGACCAAGCTCGTGCGCACCCTCGTCGAGCGCGAGTGGGTCCGGCGCATCGCCGACACCGACGACGCCCGCGCCTGGCAGATCGCCGTGACGAAGAAGGGCGAGCGGGCCATCGAGGACTGGCGCGACACCATCGGAGCAGCCCTCCTCCCGGTGTTCGCCGACCTCAGCGACGCCGAGGCCGACACGCTGGCACGCGCGGCCGCGATCCTGCACTCCCGCATCGCCGCCGAGATCACGCCGTCCGCCGCGGCCGCCGGCACGGGTGCTGCGGAGGCGACCCGATGAGCCGCGGAACCGGAAGCGGCGACTCGATCCTCAGGCAGCCCAAGGCGGTGTGGGCGGTCGCCTTCGCCTGCGTCGTCGCCTTCATGGGCATCGGCCTCGTCGACCCGATCCTCCCAGCCATCGCGGCCGACCTCCAGGCCACACCGACCGAGACCGAGTTCCTGTTCACGAGCTATCTCGTGATCACCGGCATCGCGATGTTCTTCACGAGCTGGGTCTCGAGCCGCATCGGCGCCAAGAAGACCCTGCTCATCGGCCTGGCCGTGATCGTCGTGTTCGCCACGGCCGCCGGACTCTCCGGCGACGTCGAGTCGATCATCGGCTTCCGCGCCGGCTGGGGCCTCGGCAATGCCCTCTTCATCTCGACCGCGCTCGCCACCATCGTCGGCGCGGCGTCCGGAGGCACGTCATCGGCGATCATCCTCTACGAGGCCGCCCTCGGCCTCGGCCTCGCGATCGGTCCCCTCCTCGGCGGCGTGCTCGGCAGCTGGAGCTGGCGCGGACCGTTCTTCGGCACCGCCATCCTCATGGCCGTCGGCTTCATCGCCATCAGCACGCTGCTCCGCACGTCGATCGGCCAGGAGAGGTCGGCGCGCACGGCGCTCTCCGCGCCGTTCCGCGCGCTCGCCCGCCCGGCACTGGCGATCCTCGCGACGACAGCCGTGTTCTACAACTTCGGATTCTTCGTGCTGCTCGCCTACACCCCGTTCGCCCTCGTGCCGCTCGGCATCTCGAGCGCCATCTCGCTCGGGCTGGTGTTCTTCGGCTGGGGGGTCGCCGTCGCGGTCTCGTCGGTCTGGCTGGCCCCCGTGCTCACCGGCCGGATGCCGCGCACCCGTGTCATGTGGCTGATCCTGCCGCTGCTGGCCGTCGACATGATCGCGATCGCCGTGTTCATCCACTCGGCAATCGGCATCATCGTCGGCGTCGTCGTGGGCGGCCTGCTGCTCGGGATCATGAACACCGTGCTCACCGAGAGCGTCATGGAGGCAACCGACCTGCCGCGTTCGGTGGCGTCGAGCGCATACTCCGGTGTGCGCTTCCTCGGCGGTGCCGTCGCCCCACCGCTCGCGTCGGTGCTGGCAGCGAACATCGCGGAGTCCGCGCCGTTCATCGCCGGTGCCATGGCGTTCGCCGTCGCGGTGCTCATCCTGATCGCCGGCCGGTCGCGGTTGCGCGCGGTCGATGGCGAGCACGCCCTCGACGCAGCCGAGGTGGCGGAGGCCGTCCTGGTCGGCGACGCGGCCTAGGAGCCCCGAGCCGCCCGGTCGGTCCTCAGCGACCGACGGCCGTCGTCGATGAGCGGACGATGAGGCGCGACGGCAGCACGGTCTCGTTGGCCACCTGCTGCTCTGCTCCGGAGTCGAGCAGGCGCATGACGGCCGCGACGGCCATGCGGCCCTGCTCCCGCGGCGCCTGCACCACCGTCGTCAGCCCGTACATGGCCGCGTACTCGTGGTCGTCGATGCCCGTGATCGACAGATCCCGCGGCACGTCCACGCCGAGCCGTTGCGCGGCGAGCATCGTGCCGAATGCCACCTCGTCGCTCGCCGCGAAGATCGCGCTCGGACGGTGGCGCGGGTCGCCGAGCACCTGGAGCGCCACCGCGTAGCCGCCCGGCATGCTCATCTCGGTGGGCCAGAACGCGTCGACCGTCGAGAGGCCGGCCGCCTCCATGGCGAGTTCGAACCCGCGCAGCCGCTTGCCGTGCACGCTGAAGTCCAGCTGCTGCGCCAGGTTGCCTCCGATGTGCGCGACGCGGGTGTGCCCGAGGCTCAGCAGGTGCTCGGTCGCCAGGCGGGCGGCGGCAACGTCGTCGATGGCGAAGGTGTTGGCCCGCGGGATCGGTCCGCCGATGCCGACGATCGGCTTGCCGAACCGGTGCAGCCGCTCCACCTCCCCGGTCGTGAGCTCGACCCCGACCGCGATGACGGCGTCGACGCGCTTCCGCGCCAGGAAGAACTCGAAGATCTGGCTGCGCTGCGCGCCATCCGGGGTGAGGTTGTAGAGGGTGAGGTCGTAGCCGCCGGCGAGGAGCTCGCGCTCGATGCCCTCGAGCACCTCGCCGAAGAACCAGCGATTGACGAACGGGATGATGACGCCGACGTTCTTGGTGCGCCCCGTCACGAGGCTCGCGGCGTTGGGGGAGGCGATGTAGCCCAGCTCGGATGCCGCGTGCTCCACGCGCACGCGCGTGTGGTCGGCAACATAGCCTCGGCCGCTGAGCGCCCGCGAGGCCGTGGCCTTGGAGACGCCTGCGAGCTTGGCGACATCGGCGATCGCGCTCATTGCCTCACTTCCTCGGTCGGCATGACTGCCGCTGAGTGTAGCGGTCGACGGCACATTTGTGGAACCGATCTCAGAAGGTTTTCCCGCAGCTCTCCGATGCAACCGATCGGCGCCGGCAACCGCTCTCACGCCCGTCTGGCGCGCATCCGCGGAAGGAGACCGATTCGTGATGGTTCGTGCTTGTGCCCCGTGCAGGCGACGCGCTACCGTGGCGTCTGGAACCGGTTCCCCAGTTCTCCCTGCACACATACTCAACGAGGAGATGAGACATGAGACTCACGCGGCACCGCCGTCTGTTGATTCCCATCGCAGCAGCAGCCGTCGTCGGCTTCGCCCTCACCGGTTGTACCGGTGACGAGGCGGCCGGCAACAAGGCAGACACCGATTGCAGCCCCTACGAGGCCTACGGCAGCTTCGACTCCGGTGCGGAGGTCAGCGCCTACGGCACCATCAGCGATGTCGAGGCCGATCGCCTCAACGAGTCGTGGAAGGACTTCGAGACCTGCACGGGCATCGACATCAAGTACGAGCCCAGCAAGGAGTTCGAGACCCAGATCAACGTGCGGGCCCAGGGTGGAAACCCGCCCGACATCGCGATCTTCCCGCAGCCCGGCCTGTTCGCGGCCCAGGTCGACGCCGGCTACATCAAGAAGCCGTCCGAGACCACCGTCGACAACGCCAAGAAGTTCTGGTCGGAGGACTGGCAGAAGTACGGCACGGTCGACGGCGAGATCTGGGGCGCTCCCCTCATGGCGAGCGTCAAGGGCTACGTCTGGTACTCGCCGACCATGTTCGAGGAGAACGGCTGGGAGGTGCCGACCACGCTCGACGAGCTGCTCGCGCTGACCAAGACGATCCAGTCCTCGGGTGCCGTCGACAAGCCGTGGTGCGTCGGTTTCGCATCCGGTGACGCGACCGGATGGCCGGGCACCGACTGGGTGGAGGACTTCGTGCTCCGCGAGGCAGGACCGGACGTCTACGACCAGTGGGTGACCAACGAGGTCAAGTTCACGGATCCGCAGATCCAGGCCGCGTTCGACTCCGTCGGCGACTACATCCGCAACCCCGACTTCGTGAACGGCGGCCTCGGTGGCGTCGACTCGATCGCCACGACGGAGTTCGGCGACGCCGGCCTCCCGATCCTCGACGGCACCTGCGCGCTGCACCACCAGGCGACGTTCTACGAGGGCTTCTGGCCCGAGGGAACGACCGTCGCCCCCGACGGTGACGTCTGGGCCTTCCTGCTCCCGGGCACGGAGGCAGGAGCCAACGCGGTCACCGGTGGTGGCGAGATCGTCGGAGCCTTCAGCGACAAGAAGGAAGTCCAGGCGGTTCAGGACTACCTCTCGAGCGACACCTGGGCGAACAACCGGGTGAAGCTGGGCGGCGTCATCAGCGCGAACAACGGTCTCGACCCCGAGAACGCCTCCAGCGAACTGCTGAAGACGGCCGTCGCCACGCTGCAGGACCCGAACACCACGTTCCGCTTCGACGCGTCCGACCTCATGCCGGGTGCTGTGGGAGCCGGTTCGTTCTGGAAGGGAATGGTCGACTGGATCGGTGGCAAGTCCACCGCCGACACGACCACATTCATCCAGGACAGCTGGCCGCAGTAGTCCTCGGACTCGCACTGCAATAGCATCTGAACCAGTGGGGCCGGCCGGCTGGCCCCCCCCCGCCCCCCGGTG
>JBEVEO010000030.1:0-6691 GCA_040512695.1 Leifsonia sp.
TGCGCGTGACGATCTCGTAGTTGATGGTGCCGGCCGCGCGGGCCCAGTCGTCGGCGGACGGCACACCGGTCCGGGGATCGCCGAACAGGACGACGGGGTCGCCGACGGTCACCGGGGCGTCGCCGACGTCGACGATGAACTGGTCCATCGCGATGCGGCCGACGATCGGATGCCGACTCCCGCCGATCCAGACGTCGGCGGAGCCCGTCGCCTGGCGCGGGACGCCGTCGGCGTAGCCGAGCGGCACGAGGGCGACGGTCGTCGGATTCTCGGTCCGCCAGACCAGGTCGTAGGACGCACCGGCGCCGGCCGGGATGCTCCGGACGTTCGCGATCCGGCCGCGCAGCGTCATCGCCGGGGTGAGGTCGACGCCCGCGCCCCGGTCGCTCCATGGGGAGAGCCCGTAGAGACCGATGCCGATGCGCACCATCGTGTACCGGGTCGCGGGCTGGGCGATCGCGGCCGCCGTCGAGGCGAGATGCAGCAGCGGAGCGTCGAGACCCGCCCCGGTCGCGACCGCGACGGCGGCGTCGAACCGCGCGCGCTGCGCGTCGTCGTCCTCCGGGGATGCGTTGGCCAGGTGGCTGAAGATCCCGTCCACGACGATGGTGCCGTCCGCCTGGTGGGACGCTGCGACGGCGACGGCCACGGCCCAGTCGTCCGCCGCGATCCCGTTGCGGCTGAGGCCGGTGTCGATCTTCAGGTGCACCCGGGCGGGCGCTCCGACCGTCGCGGCTGAGGCGGCGACGGCATGCAGCTGGTCGATCGTGGAGACGCCGAGGGAGACCGCCCTGGCGATCGCGAGCGCGAACGGAGCATCCGGTTCGTGCAGCCACGCGAGGACGGGAGCGTCGATCCCGGCGTCCCTGATGGCGATCGCCTCCGCGATGTCGGCGACGCCGAGCCAGTCCGCTCCTCCGGCCAGCGCGGCCCCGGCGACGGCGACGGCACCATGGCCGTAGGCGTTCGCCTTGACGACGGCCATGACGTGCGGCGTGCCGACGTGCGCGACCAGGGCCGCCGTGTTCGAGCGGATCGCGGCGAGGTCGATGACCGCCTCGCGGAACGCCGCGTCCGTCGGCCCGGTCACGGTGTCCCCATCTCGGTCACGACGAACGCCGTGGCGATGCCGGCATCGTGGCTCATCGAGACGTGCACACGCGTGATGCCCCGGCTGGCTGCTGCGGCCGCCACGGTTCCGCTGAGCTGGAACTGCGGGTCGCCGTCCTCATCCGCGGCGATGACCATGTCGTGCCACCGCAGTCCGTCGGGTCCGCCGAGCGCCTTGATGAGCGCCACCTTCGCGGCGAACCGCGCCGCGAGGGAGCGCGGATGACGGTCCCGTTCGCTCTCAGCGAACAGGCGGGCGATCAACCGCGGAGTGCGCGCGATCGCCCGCTCGAAGCGGGCCAGATCGACGACGTCGACTCCGATGCCGGCGATCACCGGTCACTCGACCGTGACGGACTTCGCGAGGTTGCGCGGCTGGTCGACGTCGAGGCCCTTCGCCGTGGAGAGCTCCATGGCGAAGATCTGCAACGGCACGACCGCGAGGATCGGCTCGAACAGCGGCTCGGCGAGCGGGATCGGGATGACCTCGTCGGCGAACGGCAGCACGGCGGCATCCCCCTGCTCGGCGATCGCGATGATGCGGGCACCGCGCGCGCGGATCTCCTGGATGTTGGAGACGACCTTCGCGTGCAGCAGCGACGAGTGGCGCGGGCTCGGCACGATCACGAACACCGGCTGGCCGGGCTCGATGAGGGCGATCGGCCCGTGCTTGAGCTCGCCGGCCGCGAAGCCCTCTGCGTGGATGTAGGCGAGCTCCTTGAGCTTCAGTGCGCCCTCGAGCGCGACCGGATACCCGACGTGACGGCCGAGGAACAGCACGGCCCGGGTGTCGGCCATCCAGTGCGCGAGCTGACGGATGCTCTCCCCGGTGCCGAGGACGGTGCGGAGCTTCTCGGGGACGTCCTCGAGCTGCGCGAGCTCCGAGGCGATCTGATCGGCCGTGAGGCTGCCGCGCACGCGGGCGAGGTGCAGGCCGAACAGGTAGAGGGCGGTGATCTGGGCGACGAAGGCCTTCGTCGACGCCACGGCGACCTCGGGGCCCGCGTGGGTGTAGATCGCGGCATCCGACTCCCGCGGGATCGTCGCGCCCTGCGTGTTGCAGATGGAGACCGTCCTGGCTCCACGCTCACCGGCGTACTTGACCGCCATGAGGGTGTCCATGGTCTCGCCGGACTGCGAGATCGAGATGACGAGCGTCTCGGGGGTGATCACCGGGTCGCGGTAGCGGAACTCGTGGCTGAGCTCCACCTCCACCGGGATGCCGGCCCACTTCTCGATCGCGTACTTGGCGACCAGGCCGGCGTATGCGGCCGTTCCGCAGGCGACCACGATCACGCGGTTGATGCCGGAGAGCACGTCGTCGCCCAAGGTCTCGAGCTCGGGGATGACCACGGCGCCGGCGCGGACCCGGCCGCGCAGGGTGTTGGCCACGGCGTCGGGCTGCTCCGAGACCTCCTTGGCCATGAACGAGGACCAGCCGCCCTTGTCGCTGGCCGAGGCGTCCCATGCCACCTCGAACTCCTCGGTCTCGACGGGGTTGCCGTCGAAGTCGGTCACGACGACGGCGTCGGCGGTGATGGAGACGATCTGGTCCTGGCCGATGGCCATGGCGCGCCGCGTGTGGGCGACGAAGGCTGCGACATCGGATCCGAGGAAGTTCTCCCCGTCTCCCAGGCCGATGACGAGGGGGGAGTTGCGACGCGCGCCGACGACGAGGCCGGGCTGGTCGCGGTGCAGCGCCAGAAGGGTGAACGCACCCTCGAGGCGGGAGACGACGCGCTGGAACGCGGCCTGCAGGTCGCCGACGGCACGGTATTCGCGGCCGAGGAGCACGGCGGCGACCTCGGTGTCCGTCTCGCTCTCGAAGGTGTAGCCCTCGGCGAGGAGCTCGCCGCGCAGGTCGGAGAAGTTCTCGATGATGCCGTTGTGGATGAGGGCGAGACGGCCGTCATCGCCCAGGTGCGGGTGGGCGTTCCGATCCGTGGGTCCGCCATGGGTCGCCCACCGGGTGTGGCCGATGCCGGTGCGGCCGTCGTTGATCGGGTGGGCCTCGAGCTCGTCGGTCAGCTTGACGAGCTTGCCGGCCTTCTTGGCCACCCCGAGGGACCCGTCCCCGTCGATCACCGCCACGCCTGCGGAGTCGTAGCCCCGGTATTCGAGGCGGCGCAAGCCGCCGATGAGCACTTCGAGCGACTTGTTCTCGCCTACGTAACCGACAATTCCACACATGAGATCCGATTTTAGCGGTCTCCACGCTGCCACTAGGCTGTGAGGCGATGTCCGACCCGGTGAGAACGAACGGCGTCCACGCCCAGAGCTCCCCCTTCGTGGAGCTGGATCGGGCCGACTGGGCTGCTCTCGCTGCGTCGACCCCGCTCCCGTTGACGGAGACGGAACTCGTTCAGCTGCGCGGCCTCGGCGAGCCGCTCGACCTCTCCGAGGTCTCCGAGGTCTACCTCCCGCTCAGCCGCCTGCTCAACCTCTACGTGGCCGGCGCACGGCGTCTGCACCGTGCGACGAGCGACTTCCTGGGCGATCGCGCGGACAGCACGCCGTTCGTGATCGGCGTCGCCGGATCCGTCGCCGTCGGCAAGTCCACGATCGCCCGGCTGCTCCGCGAGCTCCTCGCCCGCTGGGAGGACACGCCGCGGGTCGAACTCGTGACCACCGACGGCTTCCTGCTCCCCAACGCCGAGCTCGAGCGTCGCGGCCTCATGGCGCGCAAGGGCTTCCCGGAGTCCTACGACCGGCGGGCTCTCCTGCGCTTCGTCAGCGAGGTCAAGGCCGGGGTCGAGGAGGTCCGGGCGCCGTTCTACTCGCACCTCAGCTACGACATCGTCCCCGATGCGCAGATCACGGTGCGCAGGCCCGACGTCCTCATCGTCGAGGGGCTGAACGTGCTGCAGCCGCCGGGGCCGGGGCACCGTCTGGCCGTGAGCGACCTGTTCGACTTCACCATCTACGTCGACGCCCGCACGCGCGACATCGCCCGGTGGTACGAGGAGCGCTTCCTCAAGCTCCAGCGTGGGGCGTTCAGCAATCCGCTGTCCTACTTCCACCGCTACGCGTCGCTGTCGGAGGACGAGGCGCGCACCAGGGCCCGCCAGATCTGGCATGAGATCAACGAGCCCAACCTGCTGCAGAACATCCGTCCGACGCGGTCGCGCGCGACCCTGGTGCTGCGGAAGGACGCCGATCACATGGTCGACTCCGTCCTGCTGCGGAAGCTCTGACCCGTCCGCCGCAGCGAGTGCCGCTCCGGCCGGGCCGGCGCCGTTACAGGGCGAGGCGCTCCAGCACGACGTCGGCGAGTCCGTGCGCCAGCCGGTCGGCCGTGGCCTGATCGGCCGCCTCCACCATCACGCGCACCATCGGCTCCGTGCCGGAGCGTCGCATGAGCACGCGTCCGGTGTCGCCGAGCTCGGCTTCGGCGTCACGCACGGCCGCCGCGATGACCTCGTCGGAGTCGAGCGCGTGGTGGTCGACGCCGCGCACGTTCACGAGGATCTGGGGGAAGACGGTCATGACGCTCGCGAGCTCCGCGGCCGACTTGCCGGTGCGGGCCATCTCGGCGACGAGGTGCAGTCCGGTGAGGATGCCGTCGCCCGTCGTGGCGTACTCGGTCATGATGACGTGACCGGACTGCTCGCCTCCGAGTGCGAGGGCGTCGGCGTTGAGCTCCTCGAGCACATAGCGGTCGCCGACGGCGGTCTGGATGACGTGGATGCCATGGGCCTCCATGGCCCGGTGCAGTCCGAGATTGCTCATCACGGTGACGACGAGCGTGTCGTTCGTCAGGTGACCGCGCTCCTTCATGGCGACGGCCAGGATCGCCATGATCTGGTCGCCGTCGATGACCTTGCCGTCGGCGTCCACGGCGAGGCAGCGGTCGGCGTCCCCGTCGTGGGCGATGCCGATGTCGGCTCCGACCTCGAGGACCTTCTCGGCCAGGTGGTCGAGGTGCGTCGAGCCGACGCCGTCGTTGATGTTGGTGCCGTCAGGTTCTGAGCCGATGACCGTGATGGTGGCGCCGGCGAGGGCGAAGACCTCGGGTGAGATGCCGGCGGCAGCGCCGTTGGCGCAGTCCAGCACGACGTGCACGCCGTCGAGGCGATGCGGGAGCGTGCCCATGAGGTGCAGGATGTAGCGGTCCTCGCCATCCGCGAACCGGCGGATGCGACCGACGTCGCCGCCCGTCGGGAGGAGCTTCTCGATGCCGAGGTGGGCCTCGATGCGGTCCTCGACCTCGTCGGGGAGCTTCGTGCCGCCGACGGCGAACAGCTTGATGCCGTTGTCGGGGGCCGGATTGTGCGACGCCGAGATCATGACGCCGAAGTCGGCGCCGCTGTCGGCGATCAGGAAGGCCGTTGCAGGGGTCGGCACGACGCCCGCATCGAGCACGTCGACGCCGGAGCTGGCGAGTCCGGCCGCGACGGCGGCACCCAGGAACTCGCCGGAGACCCGGCCGTCACGTGCGAGGACCGCGACAGGGCGTCTACCCTGCGCGCGGCGCTCTTCCGCACGCCGTCCACTGGTGAGGACGACGGCGCTCGCCTGAGCGAGGCCCAGGGCCAGGTCAGCCGTGAGTTCACGGTTGGCCAGACCCCGGACCCCGTCGGTTCCGAAGAGACGAGGCATGTCTGCCGTTGCGAAGCGCGACTAGCGCTTCGAGAACTGCGACGCCTTGCGGGCCTTCTTGAGACCGGCCTTCTTGCGCTCGATGACGCGTGCGTCGCGCGTGAGGAAGCCGGCCTTCTTGAGGATGGCGCGGTTGTTCTCGCGGTCGATCTCGTTGAGCGAACGGGCGATGGCAAGACGCAGAGCGCCCGCCTGGCCCGAGGGGCCGCCGCCGGTGATCTTCGCGACGACGTCGTAGCTGCCGATGAGGTCGAGCACCTTGAACGGGTCGGTGATGAGCTGCTGGTGGAGCTTGTTCGGGAAGTAGTCCGCGAGGTCGCGGCCGTTCACGGTCAGGCTGCCCGATCCGGGGACGAGGCGCGCGCGGGCGATGGCCTGCTTGCGACGGCCGACGGCCGAACCCGAAACGTTGAGGACGGCGCGCGGTGCGCGGGGAGCGGACTCGGCGGGAGTCTCGGTGGAGTAGCTCTCGGGAGCCACGTCAATCTGGTCTGCGATCTTCGCCACGGTGATGGAAATCCTTTGTCTGTAAGTAGAGAGTCGGGGGCCGGGCGCTACTGGGCGACCTGGTTGAAGACGAACTGCTTCGGCTGCTGCGCAGCGTGGGGGTGCTCCGGGCCGGTGTAGACCTTGAGCTTCTTGAGCTGGGCGCGGCCGAGCGAGTTCTTCGGCAGCATTCCGCGGATCGCCTTCTCGACGGCGCGGGTGGGGTTCTTCTCGAGGAGCTCGGCGTAGGTGACTGCCGTGAGGCCGCCCGGGTAACCCGAGTGGCGGTAGGCCTTCTTCTGCTCGGCCTTCGAGCCGGTCAGGGCGACCTTGTCGGCGTTGATGATGATGACGAAGTCGCCGGAGTCCATGTGGTTGGCGAAGGTCGGCTTGTGCTTGCCGCGCAGCAGGGCTGCGGTGTGCGTGGCCAGGCGGCCGAGCACGACGTCGGTGGCGTCGATGACGAACCAGTCGTGCTTGATCTCACTGGCCTTCG
>JBEVEO010000043.1:0-11950 GCA_040512695.1 Leifsonia sp.
CCAGGTCGTAGAGCAGGATGCAGGCGCCGTCGCCGCGGTCGTAGGTCTCGCGCTCCTGGGTCGACCAGGTGCCGTCGCCGCGCTGGAAGTCGAAGGTGGTGACCCGGGTCACGTACCAGTTCGAGGTGAGCAGGCGCACGTCGCGCACCCGCACGCGCGGGTTGCCGGTGAGGTCGAGGCCGGCCCTGTCGAGCCCGGTGCGTCCGCGCCGGTCGGGAACGTCGACGCCCGGCTGGCCGGCGCCGGGCTGGCCTGCGTTCGGCTGGCGGCCGCCGGGCGCGCTGGCGCCGGCTGCGGCATCCGTCATCGGACTCAGCGGAAGTTGACGAACTGCAGGGCGACGTCGAGGTCCTTGCCCTTGAGCAGGGCCATGGTGGCCTGCAGGTCGTCGCGGCTCTTCGAGGAGACGCGCAGCTCGTCGCCCTGGATCTGGCTCTTGACGCTCTTGGGCGCCTCGTCGCGGATGATCTTGGAGACCTTCTTGGCGTTCTCGCTGTCGATGCCGTTCTTCAGCTCGATCTCGATGCGGAACTCCTTGCCCGAGGGATACGGCTCACCGGTGTCGAGCGAGCGCAGCGTGATGCCTCGCTTGATGAACTTCGACTCGACGACCTCGAGCACGGCCTTGACGCGCTCGTCGGTGGCGGCCTTCAGCAGGATCTTCTCGCCGCTCCATTCGACCGAGGCGCCGACGTTCTTGAAGTCGTAGCGCTGCTCGACCTCCTTGCGCGCCTGGTTCACGGCGTTCTCCGCCTCCATCTTGTCGACCTTGGAGACGATGTCAAAAGTGGAATCAGCCATGCCACCAGACTATCGCCGGGTGCCCCATCCGCGGTTGCCGGCCTTGGATGGTGGCAGCGCATCGCATGGAGGATGGCGCAGCCAGCGCAGCACATCGCTGGAAGGCAGCGCATCGCTGGAAGATGGGGGCTGGCCCCCACGTGCGCCGCGGTGGCATGGCGTACTCCGGGAACATCACCATTTCGACGAAGAAGGGTGGACCCGATGCGTACCCGACACATCATCGCCGCCGCGGTCGCTGCCGTGGCACTCGTCCTATCGGTCACCGCTGCCGCACCGGCCTCGCCGGTCGCCGCGGTTCGCGTGCCGACCATCCAGCTCCCACCCGACGTCGCTCAGGTGCTGGCCCGTCTCAAGACTGCACTCGGCACGGTCGACGACGGATTGCGCGTGGCCGCCCAGGGCGACGCGGTCGCCGTGGCGAAGCTGTCGGAGCGGTCGAAGAAGCTCATCGCTGAGGCGAAGGCAGCAGGGGAGCTGACGAAGAAGCAGGCGGCCCAGCTGGCGAGGATCAAGGCCGCGACCCTGGCGTTGAAGCAGTACAACGCTGCGCTCGCCGCTGCCGACGCGCAGTACCGGGCGATTCCCGCGCGCGCGTCGGCCGCCGTGGAGAGCTCCCCTCGCCTGAGCGCCTATGAGCGCGCACTCGAGGACGCCGCCGCCGCGACTCTCCACGCCACGATCTGCGACCTGATGCGCGACGGGCTGGACGCGGCAGGCGAGGAGGCGGCGGAGGGCCGGAACCTCACCTACGATCCGTATGCGTCGGCGCGCTACACGAGTTACACGGAACAGCTCGCCGCCTACTTCGGGGTCGACGAGGCATCCATCGAGAACTACATCCAGGTCGGCACGCTCATGTCCGAGACCCTCGCGGAGGCCGAGGAGGTCGTCGAGGCCTTCGAGGGGATCATCACCGCTCCCACCTGGCAGCTGGTGGTCGCCAACGTCTACTACCTCCGCATCTGCGTGGTGGCGCGATAGCCGCCGGGCCCGGGTGGGGTAGCCGTCCCGATCAGAGGGCGGGGCGGGCCGTGCTCGAGCGCACCTTGAGCTCGAACGGCAGGGGCGTGCTGGCCGGCGTGGCTTCCGTGCCGTCCGGCCGAAGTTCCTCCATGAGCATCTCCACGGCCTTCTCGCCCTGGCCACGGGGGAACTGCGCCACCGTCGTGAGCCCGAAGAAGTCGGAGAGGTCGTGGTCGTCGATGCCGACGATCGACACGTCGCGCGGAACGACGAGGCCGAGATCGCGTGCGGCGAGGATGGAGCCCATCGCCATCTCGTCGGAGCCGGCGAAGATCGCCGTCGGGCGGTGGTGCGGAACGCCGAGCAACTGCTTGGCGGCGTGGTAGCCCCCGCGGATCGTGAAGTCGGCCGGGGCGAACAGGGCGGGATCCGTCTCGATTCCGGCGTCGTCCAGCGCATGCTCGTAACCGAGCCTGCGGTTGGTGGGCAGGTGGAAGTCGAGGTCGAACTCGTGGGTGCCGCCGATGTGTGCGATCCGCGTGTGACCCAGTGCGATGAGGTGCTCGGTGGCGAGCTTGGCGACGGCCGTGTCGTCGATGGTGAGGGTGCGCACTCCGGGGATGGGTCCGCCGACGCCGACGAGCGGCTTCTTGAGCGCGTGCAGGCGGGTGACCTCGCTCTCGGTCAGCTCGAGCGAGATGGCGATCACCGCATCCACGCGCTGGCGCAGCAGGAAGTGCTCGAACACGCTGTGGCGCTCGTCGCCGTCGCCAGACAGGTTGTAGAGGGTGAGGTCGTAGCCGTGCCGGAGCAGCGACTGCTGCGCACCCTCCAGGACGGAGGAGAAGAACCACCGGTTGAGGAACGGCACGACGACGCCGATGTTGCGGGTGCGCCCGGAGGCCAGGCTGGAGGCGTTGGACGACACCACGTAATCGAGTTCGAGCGCGGCCGCCTCGACCCTGAGCCTGGTGGCGGGGGAGACGTGGGTGTTGCCGCTGAGCGCGCGCGAGACCGTCGCCGTGGACACGCCCGCGAGACGAGCGACCTCTTCAATGCCGGCCATGTCGCCCTTCGAATCGATCCGTGCGTGAATCCTACCGGCGCGCCGATGCACCGGCCGACGGATGGCGCAACGACCGTCCGCAGCGGCCTCCGCCGGGCCGTCCGGCGCTGATTTCTCGACTGGCCATTCGCCGAGTATCCTGATGGGGCGTCTTCGGTCATGTGGTTGCATGTGGTCGGGTGCGCTTCGGCGAGTTACCCAAGCGGCCAAAGGGATCTGACTGTAAATCAGACTGCTCAGCATTCGGGGGTTCGAATCCCTCACTCGCCACCAACAACAAAAGGGCCCGCAGGGTCCTTTTTTTGTTGGTGATGGACGACGGATGAGAACCCCGGGTGGGCCCACGCCGCCGGCGCGCGCTGTCATACTGACCGCATGCTGATCTCGCGGGTGGTCTCCGTCGGCGCAGTGCTCGCCGTGTCCTTCGTCGTCCTGGCCTCGGCAGGCTGCGCGCAATCCGAACCGGGACCGGTGATCGCTCCGGTCACCATGGCAGCGGACGACCTCCAGGGTGAGACCGTCGAACTCGTGGTGGGCCAGGTGCTCAACATCACCACCGGCGACCTCGACGTCACCAGCTACTCCGGCGAGGTGGCCGACGGGAAGGTCGCCGAGTTCGTCAAGGGCAGGGACGACGGCAGCGCTACCTTCAATCCCGGGGTCAAGGCTCTCGCCGTCGGAACCACGGCTGTGCTGCTCTCCAATGAGGATGGAGGCATCCAGGACGTGAAGTTCCGGGTCGAGGTCGGAGACTAGGCCCGGCGCGCGCCGTCGCCGGCGACGATCTCATCGGCATTGTCGGCGATCCAGCCCATGAGCGGCAGCAGGCGTTCGCTCAACGCGCGGCCGCGGTCGGTGAGGCTGTAGTCCACACGCGGCGGGATGACCGGCCGGGCCTCCCTCAGCACGAAACCATCGCTCTCGAGCGTGCGCAGGGTCTGCGCGAGCATCTTCTCGCTGATCCCCTCGATGCTGCGGCGCAGCTCACCCCAGCGCAGGGTCCGTCGCGAGAGCGCCAGAAGCACGAGGACTCCCCATTTGCTCGTGATGTGGTCGAGCACCGTGCGCGTGGCGCACGCGGCGGGGAAGCGGCCGCTCGAGAAGCCGGGCAGGCTGGAGAGATCCGTGTCACTTACCGTCATGTAGGTACCTTACCAAAAGGTGGGTACCTTCGATCGGGAAGTATTGGACGACGGGCACGGTTGGCCCCGGTGTAACCACTCATCCCTGATCCTTCGGGAAAGGAATCCCATGACCCTCGTCATCACAGGAGCCACCGGCCACCTCGGCCGCCTCGCCATCGACGCCCTCCTCCAGCGCGGCGTTCCCGCGGAGTCCATCGTGGCCGCGGGCCGCAACTCCGCCAGGCTCGAGGAGCTCTCCGCTCGCGGCCTTCGAACGGCCGTGATCGACTACGCCGACCCCGAGAGCCTGGCCGCAGCCTTCGCCGGAGCCGACGCGGTGCTGCTGGTCTCCGGCAGTGAGGTCGGCCGCCGCGTGCAGCAGCACACCAATGCCATCGAGGCAGCGGCCGCAGCCGGCGTCGCGCGCATCGTCTACACGAGCGCCCCCCACGCCGACAGCTCCGAGCTCGTGCTCGCGCCGGAGCACAAGGCGACGGAGGAGGCCCTGCGGGCATCCGGGCTGGAGTACACGATCGTCCGCAACGGCTGGTACACCGAGAACTACGCCGACGCCGTCGCGCGTGCCGCATCCTCCGGTGTCATCAGCGCGAGCGTGGGTGGCGGGCGCGTGGCCAGTGCGAGCCGTGCCGACTACGCCGAGGCCGCAGCGGTCGTGCTCGCGGAAGCCGGCCACGAGGGCGCCGTCTACGAGCTCGGCGGCGACACCGCATGGGACTTCGCCGAGCTGGCCGCAGCGGCATCCGAGGTGCTCGGGCGCCCGGTGGCGTACGAGGCGCTCACCCCCGAGGAGCACGAGGCCGCACTGCTCGCCGCCGGACTCGACGCCGGAACCGCCGGCTTCGTGGTCGCGCTCGACGGGAACATCCGCGACGGCCTGCTCGCCGAGACGTCCGGAGACCTGGCCCGCATCATCGGTCGACCGACGACGCCGCTCATCGACGGCCTCCGCGCCGCCGGCATCGGGGCCGAGCCGGCAGCAGCCTGACCCCAGGTCTCGGGCCGGCCGTTCCACACCGCGGAGTAGCGTTGGGCCCATGACCGACGCCGCCACCTCCGACCTCCTCTCCCTGGCCATCGACATCGCGACGCAGGCGGGCGCGCTGGCGCTCCGACGCAAGCGGGAGGGGGTCGAGGTGGCGGCATCCAAGTCGGCACCCGAGGACATCGTGACGCACGCCGACCGCGAGACCGAGGCGCTCATCCGCTCGCTCATCGCCGACGCCCGCCCCGCCGACGGCTTCTTCGGCGAGGAGTCGGATGCGTCGGCCGGGTCGAGCGGGCTCACCTGGGTGGTCGATCCCATCGACGGCACGGTGAACTACCTCTACGGCATCCCGGCGTGGTCTGTGAGCGTGTGCGTCGTCGAGGGTGAGCCCGATCCGGCGAGCTGGCGTGCGCTGGCCGGGGTGGTGACGAGCCCGGCCGGCGGCGAGACCTTCCACGCGAGCGCCGGAGCCGGCGCCTGGCTCGGCGACCGCCGCCTCGAGGTCAACCGGGGTGTCGACCTCCCCCTCGCGCTGGTGGGGACCGGCTTCTCGTACTCTGCCGACACGCGGGCCTGGCAGGCCGGCGTCCTCGACACGCTCCTGCCGCGGGTGCGCGACATCCGACGGATCGGCTCCGCGGCCATCGACCTGAGCTACCTCGCCGCCGGTCGCCTCGACGTGCACTTCGAACGCGGGCTCAACCCCTGGGATCACGCAGCCGGCGCGCTCATCGCGCGCGAGGCCGGGGCGAAGGTCGGCGGGTTCCATGGCGCCGCCGAGAGCGCGGCGATGACGATCGCCGCCGAGCCGGAGCTGTTCGCTGCCGTCGAGGCCCTGCTGCTCGAGGCCGGAGCCGACCGCTGACGTGATTCCTGCCTCGCGTCGGAGTTGGCTGTGCATGCCCTCCGGATTCCGAGCGTCGCTCGGAATCCGGTTATGATGGAGGTCCCCGTACGGGGGTGAATCCGTACGCATACATAGAGTTTTCAGGTGGCTTTCGTTAGCCTTTACCAATCCGTTACCGATTTCCCCTGATCGGTTTCGTCCCCTATTCCCTGTGCAAAGGTAATCCGTCTTGCGTTCTGACCCCCAGTCTCCAGGCACCCCTGGGGATCGGCGGTCCCCGGATGCATACCTGACCAGGCGTCAGATCCGGGAGCGCGAGCGGGCCACGACGCCCGCGAACGACGGCTCCCTCGACGCGTTCGAGGCCCTCTTGGGCGGAACCGCTGCAGTGGCTCCCGCACCCGTGAGCGATGCGCAGGCCGATGCGTCCGTGCCCGACATCTCGGTCATCGAATCCTCCGAGCTCGGCACATCGCTGCTCGACACCACGGTGCTGGACAGCACGGTGCTGGACCCGTCTGCGTCGATCCCGGACGTCGCCACCATCGTCCCCGCGCGGGACGAGCCGTTCCTCGCCGTCATCTCCGACGTCGACGTCATGGCCGAGACCTCCGTCGCCACCGATTCCCCCGCCGACGTGAACGTCATCGCGACGCGCGGCTCACGCGACCGGGCGGCGCTGCGCGTCGAGCCCGAGGCCGACGACCTCCCGCGGGCTGCCCCCGCATCCCGGCGCGAGGCCCGTGCGTCTCGCAGCGACGCTGCGGCGGAGCCGACCCCCGGGCGGCGCTCATCGCACTCGGACGCCACGACCGGCCGGGAGTTCGTCCCCACCGTGACCATCCCGATCGTCGCGCCCCCGAAGACGTCCCCGGCCGCTCAGGCTGCCGGTACCCGCCGCGGATCGCGGCACATCGCGGCGAAGGGCATGGCCGGTCTGGTCATGGGCGTGGTCGCCCTGCTGGCTGTCGCCACCTCGACCCCCGCCAACGCCCTCCTGTCCGCAGCGGACGTGCAGGCGGCGGCGGTCACCGCGCAGTCGGCAGCGACCGGTCCCGCGCAGACGATGAGCGTCAGCGATGACGTCGGGGCCATCGCCGTTCAGCGCGACGGCTACGACACCGCCACCGTGGCGCAGGTCGCCGCGAACAGCGGCATCCGTCTCGAGGCGACCTTCACCAACAACCCCAACGGGACCGTGCAGTGGCCCTTCCTGGTCGGCGTGCACATCGGCGATCGCTACGGATCGCGCGACTGCGCCGGCTGCTCGAGCGACCACCACGGCCAGGACTTCAACCCGGGCCTCGGCGCTTCCATCCAGGCCATCGCCGACGGCGTTGTGAGCTACGCCGAGGACGGCGACGGCGACCTCGGCGTGCACATGATGATCGACCACGTCATCAACGGCGAGGTCGTGACGAGCGTCTACGCGCACATGATCCACGGATCGATGAACTTCAAGGTGGGCGACCACGTCAAGGTCGGCGACATCGTCGGCAAGACCGGCGACACCGGCATGTCCACCGGCCCGCACCTCCACTTCGAGATCCGTCTCGGTGGCAAGGACGGCCCATGGACCGACCCGCTCGTCTGGCTCTACGCCAACACCAACTAGGCCGGCTCCAGCCCGCCCGTCCCTCGCGGCCCAGTTCGCAGGATGACGGCGTTGATGTGCACCTGGGAGCAGTCAACGTCGCGCTCATCCTGTGAACCGCGCAGCTTTCGTGGGGGCGCCGCGTCCGCGGTCCTCCACAGCTCGCCCTCTCCGGCAGTGATCCACCGACGTCGGACCGCTCACCATGGAGCGGTCGGTCATTTTCACACTGGCGGGCATGACTGTTGCCGAGATACTCGACCGCTTCGATGGCGTTGCCAGCTACCGCACGCTCGACGCATGCGGCGTCGAACGACGCGCCGTGCGCGTGGCACTCTCCGTCGGCGAGATCAGGCGCGTCCGAGGGCGGTGGTTCGCCTCGCCCCACGCAGTCGCCGACGTCGTCCGAGCGGTCACCGTCGGCGGAACGCTCACCGGGGCATCCGTCGGGCGACTACGAGGCCTGTGGATGCTCGAGGACCATCGATTGCACGTGCGGGTCCCGGCGACTGCCAGCCGGCTGGCGTCGCCGGCTGATCGACGGCGGCCGCTCGACAGCGACATCGACGCCGTCTGCGTCCACTACAGCCGGAGACCGGGGACGCATCGATCCGTGGACGCACCGCTCGACGCACTCGTGGAGATGTTCGTGTGCGGAACGGCGACCGCTGCGATCGTCGCCGTCGATTCGGCTCTCAATCTCCACGTGATCCGCCCGGGCGACCTGGTCGCCCTCCGGGAGATGCTCCCAGCGGAGAAGCGGCGCCTCGTCGACCGGGTGGATCCCGGTGCCCAATCCGGGCTGGAGACCTTGATTCGCCTCCTCCTGCACTCTCGGCGCATCCGGTACCGGAGCCAGGTGCAGATTGCGCGCGCGGGCAGGGTCGACATCCTCGTCGGCGATCGGCTCGTGTTGGAGCTCGACGGTCGCGCGTTCCACACCGGCGACGCATTCGAGGAGGACCGCCGCCGGGACCTGGAACTCGTCATGCAGGGCTACATCGTCGTGCGCCTCAGCTACTCGATGGTGATGAGTCGTTGGGACGATGTCTCCGAGGCGATCCTCGAACTGGTCCGTCGTCGGGAGCACCTGTGGGGCGGGAGTCGCCCTGGCGCCCCACTGACCTACACGTTCACAGGATCAGCCCGACGTTGATGGCTGTCGGGCCGACCTGTCGCCGCTCATCCTGCAAACGTGGTGCGGAGCCGGCTGTGACGGACGAGCGGTGACGCTAGGCGGCGAGCCAGACGGTCGTGTCCGCCGGGAGGACGCGACCATCGACGGGTCCACTGGCCAGCAGGATGTCGCCGGCGGGCAGGTCGACGGACGTCGCGCCGGTGTTGGCGACGACGATGACGGATCCGGTGCGGAGGGCGAGCACCCCGTCGCCGAGGCCGTCGATCCAGGAGAGGCTGTTCGTCGCCAGTGCATGCTCGCGGCGGAGGCGCAGGGCGCTCTTGTAGAGCTCCAGGGTCGATCCGGCGACGCCGTCCTGGACGTCGCGGGCGAGCGTCGTCCACTCGGCCGGCTGCGGAAGCCATGACGCCGTCGACGGGCCGAAACCGTAGGACGGGCCGCCGGCCTCCCACGGGATGGGCACGCGGCAGCCGTCGCGACCGTACCGTTCGCCGTTCGTCCGGAACCAGGTCGGGTCCTCGCGGGCGTCGTCCGGAAGGTCGATGACCTCGGGGAGGCCGAGCTCCTCGCCCTGGTAGATGTACGCCGAGCCCGGCAGCGACAGCATGAGGGCGGTGGCGGCACGGGCGCGGCGGAGGCCGACGGCGGGGTCGGGCAGGCCGACGGTCTTCGGTCCGATGCCGTGGCCCTGCAGGTTCTCCGCGGTCAGCGCGAGGCGCGAGGCGTGGCGCACGACGTCGTGGTTGGAGAGCACCCAGGTCGACGGCGCACCGACGGAGCCGAAGGCCTCGAGCGACTCGTCGATGACGGCCCGCAGGGCATCCGCCTCCCACGGCGTCTCGAGGTAGGCGAAGTTGAAGGCCTGATGCATCTCGTCCGGGCGGACCCAGTTGGCCATCCGGACGAGCGGATCGACCCACGCCTCGGCCGCGAGGATGCGTTCCCCGGGGTAGGAGTTCACCAGCTCGCGCCAGTCGCGGTAGATGTCGTGCAGCCCCTCCTGGCCCCAGTACGGTGGGAGGTCGGGCAGTTCGGTGCTGATGGCCGGCTCGAGGGTGGCCGTGCCACCGCCCATGCTGCCGGTTCCCTCCGGCGGGCTGTAGTCGGGCAGTCCGGGCTGCTTGACCAGGCCGTGAGCGACGTCGACGCGGAATCCGTCGACGCCCCGGTCGAGCCAGAACCGCAGGATCTCGCGGAACTGCTCGTGCACCCACGGGTCGTCCCAGTTGAGGTCGGGCTGCGTCGTGTCGAAGAGGTGCAGGTACCACTGGCCCGGCGTGCCGTCCGGCTCGGTCACGCGGGTCCAGGCGAGGCCGCCGAAGACGGACTCCCAGTTGTTCGGCGGCAGTTCGCCGTTCTCGCCGCGGCCGTCGCGGAACATGTAGTGCTCGCGGGCTTCACTGCCAGGCGCGGACGCGAGCGCTTCCTGGAACCAGCGATGGTCGCTCGACGAGTGGTTCGGTACGAGGTCGACGATCACGCGGATGCCCAGCTCGTGCGCCGCGTCCTGCATCCGGTCGAAATCGGCGAGGGTCCCGAAGAGCGGATCGATGTCGCAGTAGTCCGATACGTCGTAGCCGGCGTCGCGCTGGGGCGATGTGTAGAACGGGGAGAGCCAGATGGCGTCGACTCCGAGGTCGCGCAGTGCCGGGAGCCGGTGGGTGATGCCCGCGAGATCGCCCATGCCGTCGCCGTTCGCATCCGCGAAGGATCGGGGGTAGATCTGGTAGATGACGGCGCTGCGCCACCACTCTGAAGCCGGCTTCGTCGCGGCCGGAACGACGGCGTGCGCCTGCTCGCTCCCGCCCTGATCGGCGACGGTGTTCTCAGTACTCATGAGCGACACCATACGCGAAATTCGAGAAATGTAAGCGATTGCATAGTTGTGGGCGTTACGGAGGGCTTCCAATGATCACAACCTCGTATCGGTTGCGACCATCCGGTTTTGCAATGAAGAGGTGAGCGGGTATACATGTAATCGCTTGCATTCTGCAGGCAGTCGAGAGAACGGCCTTTCGCGCCTCACGCGGTGAAGGAGCTCTCTCTCCACACATCAGCGTACAAATGAGAGGCGACACCAATGATGGTGAAGAAGAAGGGTCTGATCGGACTCGGAGCGGTCACGCTCACGGCCGCCGTGATCCTGTCGGGTTGTGCCGCGAACAGCGGATCCGACAGCACGTCCACGAAGGGCAGCAGCTCGCTCACCGTGTGGGTGGACTCGGAGCGCGTCGACGCGCTGAAGGGTGCCGCTTCCGCGTACACCGAGAAGACCGGCATCGACGTGAAGCTCGTCGGCAAGGACACGTCCACCATCAAGGACGACTTCATCCAGCAGGTTCCGACCGGCAAGGGCCCTGACGTCGTCATGGGCGCGCACGACTGGCTCGGTGAGCTCTCGACCAACGGTGTCGTCGCTCCGCTCGAGCTCGGCGACGCCGCAGCCGACTACCTCCCCGTCGCCATCGACGCCGCGACGTACGAGGGCACCACCTACATGCTTCCGTACGCCGTCGAGAACATCGCGATGCTGCGCAACGCCGACATCGTCCCCGAGCCCGCCACGAGCTTCGACGACATGATCGCCAAGGGCCAGGCCGCAGGCCTCACCCAGCCGTTCGTCGTCCAGCAGGGTGCAGAGGGCGACCCGTACCACCTCTACCCGTTCCAGACCGCATTCGGCGCCCCCGTCTTCGGCTCCGGTGCAGAGGGCTACGACCCCACCGACCTCCAGCTCGGCAACTCCGGCGGCGAGCAGTTCGCGACCTGGCTCGGCAGCCAGGGCAAGAACGGCACCGGCGCCTTCAACACCGACATCGACGGTGACATCGCCAAGCAGGCCTTCCTCGACGGAACGGCCGCCTTCTGGCTGACCGGCCCGTGGAACGTGGGCGCTGCAACGGATGCCGGCATCAACGTCGCCATCGACCCGATCCCGAGCCCCACCGACCAGGCCGCGCAGCCGTTCGCGGGCGTCAAGGGCTTCTTCATGAGCGCCGAGTCGAAGAACAAGGTCGCAGCGACCGACTTCCTCGTCAACTACATCGGCACCGAGGCCGTGCAGCTCGAGCTGTTCAAGGCCGGCAACGTGCTCCCCGCCCTCACGGCCGCCGCTGAGACCGCCTCGAAGGACCCGATCATCAAGGGCTTCGAGACCGTCGGCCAGGACGCCGTCCCGATGCCGGCCATCCCGGCCATGGGCTCGGTCTGGCAGTACTGGGGCATCGCAGAAGCCGCGATCATCAACGGGGCCGACCCGGTGACGACGTGGCAGAAGCTGGCCAGCGACGTGCAGGCCGCCATCAAGTAACACCCCATCGACCCGGTGCGGATGCCGATCGCATCCGCACCGGGTCTTCGGCGGTCGCCGGGGCGACCGGGCGACGAGGACGCGGATGTACATGAGCA
>JBEVEO010000046.1:0-8770 GCA_040512695.1 Leifsonia sp.
CGCCGACCGGAAGCTTCGCCACCACGCAGCCATGGATCGAGGTCACGGCGCCGCTCGGCGACCGGTACGCCGAGATCATCACGCCCGAGGCGCTGGAGTTCCTCGCCGAACTGCACGACCGGTTCGCCGGCACCCGCCACGACCTGCTGGCGGCTCGGCTGCAGACCCGGGTGGCGTCGGCGAACGGGCGCGACCCGCGCTTCCTGCCCGAGACGGCGGCCATCCGCGCCGACCGGACCTGGCGCGTCGCCGGCGCCGGGCCCGGCCTCACGGACCGACGCGTCGAGATCACCGGACCGACCGACCGCAAGATGGCCATCAACGCCCTGAACTCCAGCGCGAAGGTCTGGCTCGCCGACCAGGAGGACGCCACGAGCCCCACGTGGGCGAATGTCGTCGAGGGCCAGCTGTCGCTCTTCGACGCCGTGCGCGGTCAGCTCTCCTTCACCGCGGCCGACGGGCGCGAGTACCACGTGAACGGCCGGATCGGAACGGATGAGACCCCCACGATCGTGATGCGTCCGCGCGGCTGGCACCTGGTCGAGAAGCACCTGCGCTTCCACGACCGCTCCGGCCGCGCGATGAAGGCCTCCGGCAGCCTGGTCGACTTCGGCCTGTACTTCTTCCACAACGCACGGCGGCTGATCGAGCTGGGCCTCGGACCGTACTTCTACCTGCCCAAGCTGGAGAGCCACCGCGAGGCGCGGCTCTGGAACGACGTGTTCACGTTCGCGCAGGAGCACATCGGCATCCCGCACGGCACCGTCCGGGCGACCGTGCTGATCGAGACCATCCAGGCCGCGTTCGAGATGGAGGAGATCCTCTACGAACTGCGCGAGCACTGCGCCGGACTGAACGCAGGGCGCTGGGACTACATCTTCTCGATCATCAAGACGTTCCGCTCGCGGGGGCGCCGCTGGGTCTTCCCCGACCGCGCCGAGATCACGATGACCGTTCCGTTCATGCGCGCATACACCGAGCTGCTGGTGTCGACCTGCCACCAGCGCGGAGCGTATGCCATCGGCGGCATGAGCGCGTTCATCCCGAACCGCCGTGACCCGGAGGTCACGGGGCGCGCCCTCGAGCGGGTCGCCACCGACAAACGGCGCGAGGCCGGCGACGGCTTCGACGGCACCTGGGTCGCGCATCCCGACCTCATCCCGACCGCCCGTGCCGAGTTCGACGCGGTCTTCGAGGACCGCACCGACCAACTGCACCGGCTCCGCGACGACGTGCACGTGACGGCGGCGCAGCTGCTCGACATCCCGTCCATCGGCGGGACGGTGAGCGAGGAGGGCGTGCGCGACAACGTGCGCATCGCGGTCCGGTACATCGAGTCATGGCTCCGGGGGACCGGAGCCGTCGCGGTCGACGACCTCAAGGAGGACGCGGCGACCCCCGCGATCTACCCTTCCCAGGTGTGGCAGTGGGTGAACGACAACACAGTCACCCGGGAGGGCCGCCGGATCGACGTCGAATGGCTGGACAGCGTCGTCGCCGCCGTGCAGGCCGACCTGCCCCGCAGTCCCGGCGATCGTTTCGACGACGCCGTGGAGGTGTTCCGCCAGGTCGCGCTCGAACCCGAGTTCCCGACCTTCCTCACGATCCCCGCGTACACGCGCTTCCTCTGAGGAGTTCCCCGGCCGAGGATGCCGGGCCCGGAATGCGAAGACCCGCCGATGGCCATCGAGGCTCTCGGCGGGTCTTCTCGCATGCGGGGGTCGTTCGGGATCAACCGATGCCGGAACGCGGGTCGACCCGCAGCGGCAGGTCGCGGGTCCAGGTCTCGGCGAGGACGGAACCCTGCGGCCGCAGCGGAACCCGGTGGGTGACCGTGTGCGGCGCTGCCGGGCCGTGGGAACCCGTCATCGTGGCAGGGCGGCTGGCGATCCGCGGGCCGCGGCTCGCGGGACGGGGCGGAACGATGTGGACGCCCTGGGGCATGGCCTCCGGCTCCCACACGGCGACGACGCGGCGGACGGGCGGGCGGATCCGCGTGATCGCGATGGAGCCGACGGAGAACAGCAGGATGAGCGACAGCATGAACGACAGGTAGCCGGCCATCTCGATCGGGGAGCGCGTCTTCGCGGGGTCGAGGAAGAAGTAGGGGAACCAGCCCACCATGCTGCCACGCACGAGGGTGAACACGAGCCACACGGAGGGATAGGGCAGCGACCAGCCGACGGCACCCCACGGGACGGTTCCGGTCGGCTTCGCCAGCACCCGCTCGACGATGAGGTCGATGATCATGAGAACCGGCGTCACGAAGTGCAACGCGGCGTCCGACCATGTCACCTCGACCGGCTTGACACTGCCCTGGGAGCCGATCGCGAGCCCCGCGTAGACGAAGCCGGCGAGGATCACGTAGCCCAGGACGATCGGCCGCATGGTGCTCAGGACGACCGGTTCGGCGCGGCCGGTGATGGCGATGATGCCGCTGATCGTGAGGACGAGGACCGCGCAGATCGCCGACTGGATGGTGAAGTAGCAGAAGAAATTGCCCTCGTCCACGGCGCTCACGCCGAGCACCCGGAAGTTCACCGCGAGGGCAGCTGCCTCGAGGATCGCCAAGGTCAAACGGGCGCCACCGAGCGCCTGAATCGTCGTCCCCCCAGAAATGTGAGGGCGGGGCACTCGCTCTCGCATGAGTGAACGCTATCGAATATGACGCCCCCTCATACTGGGGATTCTCTCGGAAAGCCGTTTCGCGCCTGTTGCGGGGCCCCCGTTCAGGGTAGTGAGGACCGCGTGGAGTAGGTTGAAACCGCAGCCTGACGGGGCGATCGAAGGGGTGGTGCGGAGATCACGTGGCCCACGAACCCATGAATCGGCGCACCTTCCTGCTGGCTTCGCTCGGAGGTCTCGGCGCCGTCGCGCTCGCCGGCTGCACGCCGGGCAAGCCGCGGCCGACGACCAGTCCGAGCCCGTCGCCCACCACCCAGCCGACGCCGTCATCCGTCCCCCAGCCGGCCGGCTGGCTGCGGTCCCGCTGGTCGGAGGATCCGTTCGCCCGCGGCTCGACGAGCTTCACCGCGGTGGCGGCCACCGACGCCGACCGTCGGGCACTGGCCGCCCCGGTCGGCGACCGCCTGTTCTTCGCCGGCGAGGCGACGTCCGTCGAGGCCCCGGCGACGATCGAGGGGGCCAGGGAGTCCGGGGTCAGGGCCGCGAACGAGGTTCTCGGCCGGGCGGAGCGGAAGGAGCGCATCGCCGTCATCGGAGCGGGCGTCGCCGGGCTCACGACGGCGCGCGTGCTCGCGGATGCCGGACACGACGTGCTGGTCATCGAAGCGCGCGATCGCGTGGGCGGTCGCGTCGATTCGCGCACGGGCGGGTCGTGGCCCATGGCGGTCGACTTCGGGCCGGTCACCCTCGATCCGGCCGGAGCACTGCATGCCGCACTCTCGGCGGCCGGCGCCGACCTGGTCTCGTTCGGGCGCGTCGACGAGGTGCGCACCGCCGACGGCGCCGTGGTCGGCGCATCCGCCGTCGGTGCCGCGGCCGTCGCGGACGCCGTCGCGTGGTCGGCGCGCGCCCCGCACGACATCACTCTCGACGCAGCGCTCGCCGACTCCGGTGCCGCTGCGGCCCTGTCGACGGTGCCCGACGCCGCCGGGATCTCGGATGCCGACTGGCTCGCCTACCAGCTGGCGACGCAGGTGGAGCAGCGCACGGCAGCGCCCGCTGCCCGGCTGTCCTCCTGGAACGGCGGGGCGGCGTCGCCCGGCGACGGCGTCGGCGATGCACTTCCTCTCGCCGGTTACTCCGGATACATCGACGCCCTGGCGGACGGCCTCGACGTGCTCCTCGGCAGCGTCGTGACCCGCGTGGTCGTCACCGACTCGCGGGTGAGTCTCCGCCTCGGGACCGGCGAGTCCCTGACGGTCGCCCGCGCCGTCGTGACGGTCCCCCTCGGCGTGCTGAAGGCCGGCGCGATCGCGTTCGAGCCGGAGCTGCCACTGCCGACGGCGCGAGCGATCTCCATCATCGGCATGGGGGCCCTCGACCGGGTCTGGCTGCGCTACGACGCCCCGTTCTGGAGCACGGACGCCACGGTCTGGACGACCGTCGCCGCCGGTTCCCCGGTGTCCGGGTGGCTGAACCTCCTGCCGGACACCGGGCATCCGGTGCTCGTCGGCACGCTCGCCGCCGACAGCGCCACCCGGCTCGCAGCCCTCGGGGATTCCGCGTTCATCGCCGAGATCCTCGCGACGCTCGAGCCGTTCGTCGATCCGGCGGTGGCGGATGGCGCTGAGGCGTCGACGCAGGAGCCGGCGACACCGGTGCCAGGCACGTCGGAGCCGTGACCATCCGGTCCGCAGGTCTCAGTCCAGGCGACGCAGGCGGCTCAGTCCGATGAAGGCGGCCGTGAACCCGAGGAGGGTGAGCAGCACGACGGCGCAGTAGCCGACGATCGCCGGCGTGCCTGAGACCTGAGACGGATCGAGGAAGAAGTACGGATACCAGCCGACGGCCTCCCCGCGGATGACGGTGAGCACCAGCCAGAGGATCGGGAACGGGACGGACCACCCGAGGGCGATCCACGGCACGGCGGGACTGAGCGGGGCGAGGAAGCGGTGCACCAGCCAGTCGATCAGGATGCCGACGGGCAGCACGAAGTGCAGCAGCTGATCCGACCAGGGAATGGCGATCTGGTACGTGCGGGTGGTCGAGAACGCGGCGAGCAGGCCGAAGACGATGCCGGACAGCAGCACGTACACGAGGACGATCGTGCGGATCGTGATGAAGGCACGCGTCTCCGGGCGGCGGCCCAGCAGCAGGATGCCGCCGATGATCAGCACGGGCACCGCGATGATCGCCGACTGGATGGTGAAGTAGCCGAAGAAGTTGCCGACTCCGAAGGCGCTGAAGCCCAGCACGTACTGCAGGTTGCCGATGAGGGCGATGACCTCGCCGGCGGCGAGGCCGATGCGCAGCCAGCCCAGGCCGATGAGGACGCGCCCCTGCGCCGGGTGAGTGGTCTTCTCACGCACGCGCATGACATGAACGCTACGCCAGCGCAGCAGGGAGGCTTCCAGCCGCGCGCTCCCCGGAGACCGTCAGGCGACGGCGTCCGCCCGATCGCCCGCCGCGGCCCGGTAGGCGATGGCCGTGGTGCCGGCGGCCGCGACGAGGAACATCGCCGCGAGGAACGCCCAGCCGGCGAAGCCGAGGCCGAGCGCCGTCGTCACGACGATCGGTGCGAGCATCGAGCCGATCGAGAATCCCATCGAGAACACGCCCTGGTAGGCGCCGGGGGCCGCGGGGTCGGCGAGCTCGAAGCTCAACCCCCAGCCGCCGGCCTGGGAGAGCACCTCGGCGAAGGCGTGCGCGAGCGCGGCCACGACGAGCAGGGCGACGGCGACGATGACCAGCTGTCCGGAGGCCGCGAAGTACAGCAGGCACGCCGCCGCCATGAGGACGCCCGCCCAGGCCGTGACGGTGCCGGCATGCCGGATGTCGTGGGTGCCGCGTGACAGCGGCACCTGGAAGATGATCACGACGATCGTGTTGAGGATGAGCACGACCGACACGAGCACGGTCGGCGCGGTGGTGTCGTGGGCGATCCAGAGCGGCACGCCGATCTCGGCGAGCCCGAACTGGATGCCGAAGACGGCGCTCAGCAGGGCGAGGACGAGGTACCGCGGGTCACGCCACGGCGAGTGCGATCGGCGGGACGCGGACAGCGCGGCCCTGGCCCGGGTGTCGAGGCCCGTCTCGCGCGGCGGCGCGTCCACGGCTGCCGGCAGGCGGACCAGCACGCTGCATCCGACGAGGTAGACGATCCCGGCGCCGACCAGCACCCAGCGGTACGCGGAACCGGTTCCGGCGAGCAGGGCGAGGCCGCCGAGGGCGGACCCGACCGCGATCGCGATGTTGGTGACCGTGCGCAGGATGGCGCGGGCGTTGACGCGGGCGGCACCCGTGAAGGCCCTGGCGAGGATCGCCATCCGCGTGGAGTTCGCGGCGGAGTCGACGGCGCCGACGAACACGGCCACCGCGATGGCGGAGGCGAACGAGTCCGCGACGACGTAGGCGATGAGGCCGAGGCCGGTGAGGGCCGAGAACAGCAGCAGCAGGCGACGGGCGCTGAAGCGGTCGGCGAGCATCCCGCCGAGCAGGGAGCCACCGACCCCGGCGGCGCTCGACGCACCGAGCACGATGGCCACCTCGACGGGCGAGAGCCCGACGATGAGTGTGAAGTAGAGCACGGTGACCGTCAGGAAGACACCGCGGCCGATCCGGCCGATGAGGGTCGAGACGACGAGGATGCGCAGCACGGGATCCGCGACCGACGCCGCGAGGCGTGCACGCAACGACGGCCGGCTCGCAGGGCTGGAGGCATCGATGACGGGGATGGATCCGGTGGTGTCTGCGGCAGGGGTCACCCGACCGATCCTGCTGCGCGGCGAGGCGCTTCGACACTGATGTAGCGTATGACTACATGTTGCGCTACCGACTCAGTGATGCCGACATGGGCGGCGTGCGCTTCGGCCTGTCGCCGCTGTGCGAGCTCGGGCTGTCGTTGCGGGCCATCAAGGATCCGGCCGCGTTCCCGCTGCAGCTGCCGTGGCTTCGGCGCACCGAGGAGGCGCGGAGCCGCATCGACCTCGACACCCTCATGGCGCTCATCGACGACCGGCTGTGGACGCCCGACTTCCTGAACCCGCGCCCGACGTCGCCGCTGACCCGCATCGCGGACGAGTTCGCCGCTCTCTCCCGCATCCGCTCCTCGGTGTTCCTGCGCGACCTCGAAGCGGTGCACGGCCGCATCCCCGACGCCCTCGGCGGCCCGCCCCGCGACGCGGTGCGGCGGATGATGAACGCCCTCGAGCAGTTGTGGGACGCCTGCTTCGCGCCGCACTGGCCCCGGATGCGCGCCGTGCTCGAGGCCGACGTCGTCTACCGCGGCCGTCGGATCGCGCAGGGCGGACTCGCCACGATGCTGAACGGGCTGTCGTCGACGGTCTCGTACGAGGGCGAGGTGCTCTCGGTGCGGCTGCGCGATCCCGTCGACCGGGAGGTGCGCGCCGGCGGACAGGGCCTCACCCTCGTCCCGACGATGTTCACCCGGCGCGCTTCCGCTCCCATCGGCGACGGACCGGCCATGGTCATGTATCCCGCCCGGGGGCAGGGCGCGCTCTGGGAGACCGAGCGGGCGGCGAACGCCGGTGCCCTCGCCGGACTGCTCGGCCAGACGCGGGCGAGCCTGCTCACGGCACTGGCCGAGCCGGCGTCATCGACCGAACTGGGCGTGCGCTTCGACGTGACGGCGTCGGCGATCAACCAGCACCTGCGGGCCATGCGGGACGCCGGCCTCGTCACGTCGACGCGATACGGGCACAGCATGCTCTACTTCCGCAGCGAGCTCGGCACCGCCATGCTCGACGGTCAGCGGGCGCGCTTCACGACGTCGTAGGCGGCCAGGGCCGCCTGTCGCGTCTCGCCGAGGTCGACGATCGGGTCGGGGTAGGCTGGCGTTCCGATCTCGGGGACCCAGCGCCGCACGTACTCCCCGTCGCCGTCGAACTTCCTGGCCTGCAGCTCCGGATTGAACACGCGGAAGTACGGCGCCGCATCCGCTCCGGAACCGGCCACCCATTGCCAGTTGAACGGATTGCTCGCCGCATCCGCATCGACGAGCGTGTCCCAGAACCACTCCTCGCCGCGGCGCCAGTCGATGAGGAGGTTCTTGGTGAGGAACGAGGCCGTGACCATCCGGATGCGGTTGTGCATCGTGCCTGTGACCCACAGTTCGCGCATGCCGGCGTCGACGAGCGGAATCCCCGTGCGGCCGTCCTGCCAGGCCTCGAGCGCCTCGGGCTGCAGGCGCGGCCAGGGGAAGGCGTCGAACTCGCTGCGCCAGTTGACCGTGGCGAGGTCCGGCGCGTGGAAGAGGACGTGGTGCGTGAACTCGCGCCAGCCGAGTTCCGTGAGGAAGCGGGTCGTGGCGTTCGCACGGGCTGCGGTCGAGCTCCTGCGCTGCTCGGTCGCGCGCTGCCAGACGGTGTGGGGGCTGATCTCCCCGAACCGCAGGTGCGGCGACAGCCGCGACGTCACCGCGCGTGCCGGCACATCGCGTCCGTCGGCGTAATCGGCGAGCTTGTCGGCCAGGAACTCCTCGAGGGCGGCGCGCGCTGACTCCTCGCCGGGCGTCCACGCCTCCCGCAGCCCGTCGGCCCAGTCGGGGTGCCGCGGCTCGAGTCCCCAGTCGTCGAGGTCGTCGGACGCGATGCTCCCCGCCCAGCCGTCGATGCCGCTGGGGACCCCGAGCGGCCCGCGCGGCGGCGGTGCGTTGCGGCAGGCGTTCCAGAACGGGGTGAACACGGCGTACGGCGTGCCGGCTCCGGTGCTGATGGTCCACGGCTCGAACAGGAGGGAGGCGGCGAAGCTGGACGCATCGAGTCCTCGCTCGCGCAGGGAGCTCTTCACCGCGGCATCGAGTTCGCGCTCGGCACCGCCGTAGCGCCGGTTCCAGAACACCGCGCCGGCATCCGTCGCTCCCAGAACATCGTCGATGACGGCCGAGGCGGGCCCCCGCCGCAGCACGAGAGGCACGCCGAGGTCCGCGAGGGAGCGGGACAGCGAACGCAGGCTCTGGTGCAGCCACCATCGCGTCGCTCCGCCGAGCGGCCGGATGCCGGGCGACTCCTCATCGAGGATGTAGAGCGCGACGACCGGTGAACCGCGTTCGAGTGCGGCGACCAGAGCCGGGTTGTCGGCCACCCGCAGGTCGTCGCGGAGCCAGACGATCGACGGCCTCCCGGTG
>JBEVEO010000047.1:0-2654 GCA_040512695.1 Leifsonia sp.
CGACGGATGCCTCGCCCAGGCGGATCAGCCTGGCGGCGTCGATGACGGCGGCGAGCCCCGAGAGGCAGACCTTGTTCAGCGTCATGGCCGGCACCCGCCACGGGATCCCGGCGGCGACGGCGCTCTGCTTGGCCGGATTCTGGCCGGCGCCGGCCTGCAGCACCTGGCCCATCAGCACCTGGTCGATGTCGTCCACGTCGACGCCCGACTTCTCGATGGCATCGCGGATGGCGATGGTGCCCAGCTGCACCGCGGACAGGGCGGCGAACTGGCCGTTCACCCGGCCCTGCGGGGTACGCGAACCGGACAGGATGACGACCTGGGTCGTGGTCATGAATCGCAACTCCTTCGTTGTGAGGCCGGTGTGCGGCCTCCTTCGACGATAGCCCGGATCCCGGGTGTCATCGACTCCGGCGATCAGGAGCGTCGGTCGATCGGACGAAGGCCGGTGCCGTCGCCGAATCGTTACTCGTGACTGCTCGAGAATTCACCGCCGACCTGCGAATATTCTCCCTGAAGTCATGCCGACGGGGGAGATCAGGATGCGCACGAGGGGTTCGCTGCACGCGGGGGTGCTGGTCGTGCTGGCGCTCGCCCTGGCCGGATGCGCCGGACTGCCGTCGGGAGGGCAGCCGACGACATCGGAGGCGGCCGGGCAGACCCCGGTCGCGTCCTCGACGCCGACGCCGACTCCGGCTGCGATTCCGACTCCGACGGCGACTCCGGATCCCGCACCGGTCGACCCTCTCACCACTGTCACCGCCATCGTGATGCGCCCCGAGGCGTTGGAGCTGCGGTCGCCCGACGGAACGGTGGTGGCCTCCCTCGGCTACATGGACTCGCCCGCCGACGCCGTCGCCGCCCTGACCGCGGTGTTCGGCGCGCCGCCGGTCGTGGAGAACCACGACGGCAACAGCCACTTCCCGCCGTTCACGACTCACGTCTGGGGCGCCCTCGAGGTGCAGGAGCGCCACTACGACGAGGCGGCCCGCGAGGTGAAGAACTTCAACGACATCGTCTGGCCCCGCTTCGCGGTGTACTTCGATTCCCCGGCCAGTGGAGACATCGATCTGACGACGGCGCAGGGAAGTCATGCGGGCGACGACTGGTCGACCATCTCGGACCAGACCGACGTCGGGATCGAGGGCTGCAACGCCGTCTCCGTCGAGGTCGTCAGGTACGACGTCGTTCACGAGGGCTACGAGCGCACGATCACGGCCGGTGTGGGAGCCCGGCTCAGCGAGGATGGCGCGGGCATCCTGTGGCTCGTCTCACCGGAGCTCTTCGGCGGCGACCGAGGATGCCCGTGAGCACCGATCGGCCCGTGCGGCGCATTAAGATCAGGGCTGTGGCGCAGCGGAAGTCTGCGGTCTGTCATCATTCATCGACGGATGCCACACCTGCAGCATCCGCTGACTCAGGGGGACGGCCCATGCCCGCACGGCGGACGCTGCTGATCGGCTCGATCCTGGCGGCGACGCTCGCCCTCGCCGGGTGCGCGGGTGAACCTGGAGTACCGACGGGTGCGAGCACATCGACGGCTGCCACGACGCCGCCCCCGACGACGATCACCCCGACCCCGGAGCCCACCGCCGTCGACCCGCTCGAGACCGTCGTCGCTCTCGTGGCGCGCCCGACCGTGCTCGAACTGCGCTCGGCCGATGCCGCGGTCGTCGCCGAGATCGACTACCTGGAGGAGCCGACCGAGGCAATCGCCACGTTGACGGCCCTGTTCGGCTCCGACCCCGTCGACGAGACCTATGCGGCGACGAATCACTCGCCCGGCGGCATCCTGCACACCTGGGGTGCCTTCACCCTCGATGAACGGCACTACGACGAGGCCAAGCGCGCCGAGAACGAGGCCACCGACGGAGAGTTCCTGCCGTATGTCGCCGTCTACTTCGACGCCGCGGACAACGGCGAGATCGCCCTGACGACGGTGCAGGGCTACTCGGCCGGCGACGACTGGGCCACGGTCTCGGCCGCTGCTGACGTCACGGCGAACCCCTCCCTGTGCACGGGCCCGGCCGCCGAGCTCGCCGACGATCCCGGCAGTGAGACGCAGCTCGCGGTGGAGCTCGCCCACGAGGAGGGCGGAGAGTCCGTGCTGTTCATCTCAGCCCCGGTCCCGTTCTACACCGACGGCTGCGTCTGAGACCTGCACCGTCGCGCAGCGGGTGTCCAGCGAGCGCCGCGTAGGATTGCATCGTGCCCGCTGTGAATCTCGGAATGCCCAAAGTCCCCGAAGTCCTGGCCCCGCGACGCAAGTCCCGCCAGATCAAGGTCGGCAAGGTGCTCGTCGGCGGTGACGCCCAGGTGAGCGTGCAGTCGATGACCACGACTCCGACGCCCAACATCAACGCCACCCTGCAGCAGATCGCCGAGCTCACCGCATCGGGCTGCGACATCGTGCGCGTCGCCGTGCCGAGTCGTGACGACGCCGAGGCACTGCCGATCATCGCCAAGAAGAGCCAGATCCCGGTGATCGCCGACATCCACTTCCAGCCGAACTACGTCTTCCAGGCCATCGACGCCGGATGCGCGGCGGTCCGTGTGAACCCGGGCAACATCCGCAAGTTCGACGATCAGGTCGGCAAGATCGCCGCAGCGGCCAAGGCGGCCGGCGTCTCGATCCGCATCGGCGTGAACGCCGG
>JBEVEO010000093.1:0-26880 GCA_040512695.1 Leifsonia sp.
AGCTGCGCCGCATAGCTGTTCGGGCTGAGGAGGCACGGGGGGACGTTCTCACCGCCGCCGACACCGGCTGCGTACGAATCGCCGAGCGACGCGTACGCGACCTTGTCGGCCGCGGGGGGTCCGGACGTGGCCCCCGGGGCGGCCAGGGCGGGGAGACCCCCGCCGTGCCCCGCCCCGGCGGCGCTGCGGGCCCCGCATCCGAGAAGGCCTCCTACGCCGCGCTCGGCGACTCCTATGCCGCCGGCGTCGGCGGCGGCGACCCCCTCGACGCCTGCCTGACCAGCCCGAACGGGTACGCCGCCGACCTCGCCGACGATCCCAGCCGCTCGTCGCACGCGTCGCTCCGCGGCTGCGTGGGCGCAACGGTCGACGTGGTCACCGCCACCCAGCTCGGCGGGCTCGACCTGCGCACGAAGCTCGTGACGCTCACGGTCGGCGCTAACGACCTGGGGCTCGAGGCCGTCACGGCCGCGTGCCTCGCCGGGACCATCGAGCAGTGCCTCGCCGCCGTCCAGGCGGCGCAGGCGAACCTCGGTCCGCTCGGCGGCGACCTCGGCGCGGCGCTCGCGGCGATCCGCGCGACCGCCCCGAAGGCGACCGTGGTCGTCACGGGCTATCCCCTGCTGCTCGACCCTGCGATCCCGCAGGCGCCGATCGTGAACGGCGGGGTCGCGGCCCTCAACCAGGTCATCGCCTCAGCGGTGGCGGCCGCCGGCGACGGGTTCGTCTACGTCGACGTGGTGCCGGCGTTCGTCGGGCATGGCATCGGCTCCGCCGACCCCTGGCTGATCGCGCCGCCGGCGCTCACCGCGTTCCACCCGAACGCCGCCGGCTACACGGCGTACGCGACGGCGATCCGCACGGTAATCGGCTGATCGCGCCGGCCCCCGTTCCAGACGGCGACACCCGTGCAAGGAGGGACGACGAAGGGCCCGGATCGCTCCGGGCCCTTCGTGTCGTACGAGCCGCCTGAGGGAATCGAACCCTCGACCTATTCATTACGAGTGAATCGCTCTGCCGACTGAGCTAAGGCGGCGTGGCATCCGTTCTCGCCTCGGCGATCCGGCTGGCACGAGAATCTATGTTAGCGGGTTTCGCGACCGTCGTTGACCACGTCAGCACCGCGGGTCGCTGGCGGGCACCGTTCCGTCGATCAGGAACGACTCGACCGCCTCGGAGACGCACGAATTGGACTTGTTGTAGGCGGTGTGCCCCTCGCCCTCGTAGCTCACGAGCACCCCGCTGTCGAGCTGGTCGGCCAGCGCGACGGCCCACTCGTAGGGCGTGGCCGGGTCGCCGGTGGTGCCGACGACCATGATCGGCGCCGCACCCTCGGCGTGGATCTCGGCACGCTCGCGGTCGCTCTGGTACGGCCAGTTGACGCAGCCGAGGTCGCCGTAGCCGAAGTAGGGCCCGATCACCGGCGCAACCTCGGCGATCGCGGCGGTCTTCTCGCGCATGACGGCGACGTCGGACTGGTACGTGTAGTCGAGGCAGTTGATCGCCCGGAACGACTCGGTGGAGTTGTCGCGATAGGTGCCGTCCTCGTTCCGGCCGTTGTAGCCGTCGGCGAACGAGAGCGCGAGGTCGGCGTCGCCGAACATCACCGACTCGAACATCTGGCTGAGGTACGGCCACGACGAGGCGCTGTAGAGCGGGTAGATGATCGCGGTGAGCAGCGTGTCCGCTCCCACCATGCGCCCGTCGGTGCCGCGGAGCGGGCTCTGGTCGACGGAGGCGAGCAGCTGCCCCACCTCGTCCATCGAGGCGTCGACGGAACCGTCGAACGGGCAGTCGCTGCCGGTGAGGCAGTCCTCGAGGTAGGCGCGGAGCGCGTTCTCGAAGCCGACGGCCTGCGCCAGCGTCACCTCGGTTTCGCTCGCCGAGGGGTCGATCGCGCCGTCGAGCACGATCCGGCCGACCTTCTCGGGGTAGAGGTCGGCGTAGGTGGCACCGAGGAACGTGCCGTAGGAGTAGCCGAGGTAGTTGAGCTGATCGTCGCCGAGGACCGCTCGGAGCAGATCGAGGTCGCGTGCGGCGCTGACCGTGTCGACCTGGCCGAGCAGCGCGCCGGTGTTCTCGCTGCACGCCTCGCCGAAGTCGCGGGCGGCGTCGCCGACCAGCCCGATCCACTCGTCGCTGCCGCGCTCGGCGGGGACGATGCCGTAGAGGTAGTCGTCCATCTGCGCCGCGTCGTAGCAGGCGACCGCCGAGGAGCGACCGACTCCGCGCGGATCGAACCCGACGATGTCGAACCGCTCCAGCAGCGGCGCTCCGACCGCGTAGTCGAGGGACTCCGCGATGAAGTCGTAGCCGGAGCCGCCCGGTCCGCCGGGGTTCACGAGCAGCGAGCCGATGCGGTCGCCCGAGGCGATATGGCGCACGAGCGCGAGCTCGACGTCGCCCTCGCCCGGGTCCTCCCAGTCGAGCGGCGCCGTGGCGGTGGCGCAGCCGAGCCCGTCGCCGCAGGGCTCCCACTCCAGCACCTGCGAGTAGAACGGACGCAGGTCCTCCGCGACGTCTTCACCGGTCGGCGTGGAGACCGGCTTGGCCGGGGCGAGGAAGGAGGGCGCGCAGCCGGTGAGCACGACGACGAGGACGACGAGCAGCGAGATTGCCGCGCCCACGCGTCGGCCGCGCGGCATCCGCCCCTCGAACGTGCTGCGTGCGCCGGTCATGCGGCTCCCCGTTCGGTCGTGCTGGTGCGGATGGCGGTCACGAGCATCGCCTCGAGCGCGAGCGCCGGCTGGACGTTGCCCTCGATGCGCTCACGCGCCTCCTGGATGGCGTCGAGCGTCGTCAGGGTGCGAGCGGGCGTGGCGGATGCCGCGGCGCGGCGCATGGACTCGGCGAGCTCGCGGTTGACGAGCTCGACGTCGGCGTCGAGCTGGATGAGCAGGATGTCGCGGTACAGCGACGCGAGGTCGACGAGGATGCGGTCGATGCCGTCGCGCAGGCTGCGGGTGGCGCGACGCTTCTGGTCGTCCTCGAGGGACCTCAGCTGGCCCCGGAGAGCCGGAGGGACCGCCTGTCCCGGAGCGACGCCGAGGGAGTGGAGGGCCTTCTCGCGCTCCTCCGCGTCGCGCTCGATGGTGATCGCCTTGGCGTCGTCGCCCGCGATCTCGATCATCCTGGCCGCTGCGGCGACGGCATCCGACACCGTACTGATGCCGAGAGCCGAGATCAGCGTCGCCTCGCGGCGCTCGCGGGCTTCGGGGCTCGTGGCCAGACGCCTCGCCATCCCGATGTGGCTCTGGGCCTCACGTGCGGCGCGCTCGGCCACCTCCGGCTCGACGCCGTCGCGTGCGACGAGCAGGTGGGCCACGTCGTCGACGCTCGGCACCCGGAGGCGGATGCTGCGCACGCGGGAGCGGATCGTGGGGATGAGGTCGGCCTCGCTCGGGGCGCAGAGGATCCAGACGGTGCGCTCCGGCGGTTCCTCCAGCGCCTTCAGCAGCACGTTCGACGTGCGTTCCGGCATGCGGTCGGCATCCTCGATGACGAGCACCCGGTGGCGCCCGACGGACGGCGAGTATGCCGAGGAGCGCACGATGGCGCGTACGTCATCGACCTTGATGGAGACGCCCTCCGTGCTGAGCACCGTGAGGTCGGGGTGGCTGCGAGCCTCGACCTGCTTGGCCGTCGCTGGGTCGCCGTCCGGGTCGCCGGAGATCAACGCCGTCGCGAAGGCGTAGGCGAGGTTGGAGCGGCCGGATCCGGGCGGCCCCGTGATGAGCCAGGCGTGCGACATGGCCGCGTCCCCTCCGCCCTCCACCGTGGGGGCGGCGGCAGCGGCCGCCGCGGCACGGAAGATGCGAATGGCCTCGGCCTGGCCTGTCAGGTCGTCCCACACCGTCATGGTCCAACAGTAGGCGATCCCGCCGACGTGCTCGGCTGCTGCCCACCGCCCGGCTCCGGTCGTACCCCGACGGGTGCCACTATGCGCACCTCGGCCCCGACGGGTGCCATGACGCGCACCTCGAGATCGGTGGGTGCCACTACGCGCACGTCAGCGTCGATGCGCGCCATCACACCGGCGGCGAGCAGGGGTGCGCAGTCAGGCGACGAACGGAGGCGTGCTCAGGCGACGAGCGGCGTCACGCGCTCGCGGATGGCCGCGGCGATCTCGTCGATCGGGGCCGTGGCATCCACCACGAGGAAACGGGTGGGCTCGGCGGCGGCGAGTTCGAGGAACGCCGCGCGGACGCGGGCGTGGAACTCCCCCGCCTCGGCCTCCAGCCGATCGAAGCGCTTCTGCGCCGCGTCGAGGCGCCCGCGCGCGACGGTCTCATCGACGTCGAGGAGGATCGTCAGGTCGGGCAGCAGGCCTTCGGCCGCCCACAACGAGAGCGAGCGCACCTCGTCTCCTCCGAGCACGCGCCCGGCGCCCTGGTACGCGACCGATGAGTCGAGGTAGCGGTCCTGCACGACGATCTCGCCCCTCGCGAGCGCGGGACGAACCGTCGTCTCCACGTGATGCGCGCGATCGGCGGCGTACAACAGGGCCTCCGCCCGCGGCGAGATGTCGCCGCGGTGGTGCAGCACGATCTCGCGGATCTCGACGCCGACCTCGGTGCCGCCGGGTTCCCGCGTGCCGAGCACGGTGCGGCCGAGCCCGGTGAGCCAGTCGGTGAGGAGCTGCGCCTGGGTCGACTTGCCCGATCCGTCTCCGCCTTCGAGCGTGATGAAGAGGCCGCGACCCGTCGAGGACGGGTCTGCGGCCGGAGCCTGCGCGCTCACTTCTTCGGCTTCGGGGCCGCCTTGCGGGCGGCCGGCTTCTTGGCGGTGGATCGCGTGGCGGTCCGCGGCTTCGCCGGGCCCTTCGCGCGCTTCTCGGCGAGGAGCTGCACGGCCCTGTCGAATTCGATGTCGTCGATCGACTCGTTCTTCGGGATGGTGGCGTTCGTCTCGCCGTCGGTCACATAGGGACCGAAGCGGCCGTCCTTGAGCTTGATGGCCTTGCCGCTGACGGGGTCGGCCTCGAACTCCTTGAGCGCGCTCGGCGCACGACGCGCGCCGTACTTCGGCTGCGCGAACAGCTCGAGGGCGGCAGGCAGGTCGACGGAGAAGATCTCGTCCTCGCTCGTGAGCGAGCGGGAGTCCGTGCCCTTCTTGAGGTAGGGGCCGAACTTGCCGTTCTGGGCGGTGATGTCGAGGCCGTCCGCCGGGTCGGCCCCGACGACGCGCGGCAGCTCGAGCAGCTTGAGTGCGGTCTCGAGGTCGATCGTGGCCAGGTCCATGGTCTTGAAGATGGAGGCCGTGCGCGGTTTCTCGACGACGGCCTTCTTCGCCGCCCGCTTCTTGGGCGCCTCGACGACCTCGCCGGTCTTCGCGTCCACGGCGGGCTCCGGCGTCGGCTCGGGCTCCTTCGGGACATCGAGCTCGGTGACGTACGGTCCGAAGCGGCCGTCCTTCGCGACGATCTGCTTCCCGTTGTCCGGGTTGATGCCGATCACGCGGTCGGTGACGATCGGAGCGTCGATGAGCTCGCGCGCCTTCTCCGGCGTGAGCTCATCGGGGGCGAGCGACGGCGGGATGTTCACCCGTCGCGGGGTCGCATCCGGCCCGGCATCGGGATCCGGCACCTCGAGGTACGGTCCGAACTTGCCGATGCGCAGCGTGATGCCGTCGTCGATGCGGATGGAGTTGATCTCCCTGGCGTCGATGTCGCCCAGGTTGTCGATGACCTGGCGGAGTCCGCGGTGCCGGTCGTCGCCGAAGTAGAACTGGGTGAGCCAGCTGACGCGGTCGGCGTCGCCGTTGGCGATCTCGTCGAGGTCGTCCTCCATCTCGGCGGTGAAGTCGTACTCGACCAGGTCGGCGAAGTGCTCCTCGAGCAGCCGGACGACCGAGAATGCGATCCAGCTCGGCACGAGCGACTGCCCGCGGTGCTCGACGTAGCCGCGGTTGGAGATGGTGTCGATGATCGACGCGAAGGTCGACGGGCGTCCGATGCCCTTGGCCTCGAGCTCCTTGACCAGGCTCGCCTCCGTGTAGCGCGGCGGCGGCGTGGTCTCGTGGCCGCTGGCCTCGATCTCGACCAGGGCGAGCTTCTGCCCTTCGGTGAGCGGCGGGAGCTTCGACTCGGACGGCTCCTGGGTGGCGTTGCGCTCCTCGTCACGGCTCTCCTCGTAGGCGTTGAGGAAGCCGCGGAAGGTGATGACGGTGCCGCTGGCCGTGAACTCGGCGATCGTGGCGGAGGCGATCGGATGCGCGGCCTCGTCGGTGGGGCCGGCCGAGATCGTCACCGACGCCGTGACGCCCTTCGCGTCGGCCATCTGCGAGGCGACGGTGCGCTTCCAGATGAGGTCGTAGAGCTTGAAGTCGTTGCCGTGCAGGCTCGACGCGAGCGACGACGGGGTGCGGAAGTTCTCGCCGGACGGGCGGATCGCCTCGTGCGCCTCCTGCGCGTTCTTCGACTTGCCCGTGTAGACGCGGGGCTTGTCGGGGATGCTGTCGGCTCCGTAGAGATCGGTCGCCTGCTTGCGGGCGGCCGTGATCGCCTGCTGCGACAGCGACACGGAGTCGGTGCGCATATAGGTGATGTAGCCGTTCTCGTACAGCGACTGGGCGACGCTCATCGTCTGGCGGGCGGAGAAGCGGAGCTTGCGTGCCGCCTCCTGCTGGAGCGTCGACGTGGTGAAGGGGGCTGCCGGCTTCCGCGAGTACGGGCGCGACTCGACCTTGGTCACCGTGATGTCGACGCCGGCCTCGAGTGCCGAAGCGAGGGAGCGGGCAGCCTCCTCGGAGAGGACGGTGGCCTTGGAGGTGAGCGAGCCGCTGTCGTCGAAGTCGCGACCGGAGGCGATGCGCTCGCCGCCGACGCGCACGAGACGGGCGCTGAAGGCATCGGGGCCGGACGCATCCGCCCCGAGGGCGGGGCTGAGCCGTGCGGCCAGGTCCCAGTAGGAGGCCGAGGTGAAGGCCAGGCGCTCGCGCTCGCGGTCGACGACGAGGCGGGTGGCCGCCGACTGCACGCGACCGGCGGAGAGGCCGGGTCCGACCTTGCGCCACAGCACGGGCGACACCTCGTAGCCGTAGAGCCGGTCGAGGATGCGACGGGTCTCCTGAGCGTCGACGAGAGCCGTGTCGAGGTCGCGCGTCTTCTTCGTCGCCTCGAGGATGGCGTCCTTCGTGATCTCGTGGAAGACCATGCGCTTCACGGGGACCTTGGGCTTGAGCTCCTGCAGCAGGTGCCACGCGATGGCCTCGCCCTCGCGGTCCTCATCAGTGGCCAGAAGGAGCTCGTCGGCGTCCTTCAATGCGCGCTTGAGTTCGGCGACGGTCTTCTTCTTCGCGGCAGAGACGACGTAGTAGGGCTCGAATCCGTTGTCGACGTCGACGGAGAACTTGCCGAGCGAGCCCTTCTTGAGCTCGGCCGGAAGGTACTTCGGCTCGATGAGGTCACGGATGTGACCGACGCTCGACAGCACTTCGTAGCCGTCGCCGAGATAGGCGGCGATCGACTTCATCTTGGTCGGCGACTCGACGATGACCAGCTTCTTGCCTGGCACCAGACTCCTCTATATGTTCGCGAATACGGCACTGCTCGATCGTCGACGACGAGAGCGGCACCCTCAACGGCACACCATACACACATGCGACGGGTGATTGCTCGACACCGCGAGCTGATGGATCGTCGGGAACAGTCCGCTCCTCCCTTGTTTCTCGGTGCAGGCGGAGGACAATGACAGACATGGATACCGGCACGTACACCGCAAAGCTCACCGACGGGCCACTCGAGGGCCGCACCATCACGACGGAGTTCCTCGACACCGGAGACCCCAAGCCCCGGCTGGAGATCCCGGGCGGCGCGAAGCGCTACCTCTATGTGCGGGGCGCTGGCCTGGAGTTCGACGCCGAGGGCACGCAGCGCCCGTCGGCCGTCGAGTACCGCTACCTCGAAGCCGTCTTCGTCTGACGCGAGCTGCACGACCGGTCACCGCTCCGGTGGTGGTCCGGCCCGGGAGCGAGCGCTGAGCGGGATGCCGGCCCACGACGTTCCCGCCGTCACCGATACGACGGCGCCGTCGGAACTGCACGCCAGCACGACCGCGCCGTTGGCTTCGGCCGCCCGACCGGCCAGAGCGCACGGCTCCCCGGCGATCGCACCGGATGCCGCATCGGCGCCGGCGAGTGCTGCCGCATCCGCGGCATTCATGACCCGCTGATGGGCGACGAGCGCTCCCAGCGCCACGATCGTGGACAGGGTCGTCACGATCACCGCGCCGCCCACCCCGACCGCGAGGACCGAACCGGACCCGCGCTCATCCGAAAGCCGGATCATCAGAGCCCGCCGTCGATGGCACAGGCCCGAGCCGAGACCATGATCGCCGAGAGCACGCCGACCTGCGCAGCGGGCGCACGCGCGAGCGCGCAGACGAGGTCGCCGTCGCGCTGGAGGACCACGCCGGCTCCCGGGACGGCTGCCGCCGCCCGCGCCCCGGCCGCCGCCTCGTCGCCGCGGGCGGCGCTGCGGGCCGCATCGGCGGCCGCGTCCGTCAGCCGCACCTGGAGTCCGACCACCTGAACGCCGCCGAGGCAGGCCGCCAACGTGAGCGCCACGGCCGGGAACGCGACCGCGAACTCCGCCGTGACGCTGCCGCGCTCACCCCAGCGACAGCGCACGGCGCACGAGATCGGTGAGGATTCCGCGCACCTCGTCGCCCCGGAGGATGACGACGAGCAGTCCGGCGAATCCGACCGCCGCCATGGTGGCGACGGCGTACTCCGCCGTTGCGGAGCCCCGTTCGCCGCCGAGGGCCCGCCGGCGGCGCAGCATCCGTTCCAGGGGATTCATGTGATTCTCCTTCCGCGTCGATGACGCAGGTCGCGGCACGAGGTCATCCCAGCGTGCTCGTCGGCGGGTGGCGGCGGCGGATTGGACCGGGGATCGGTGGCCCGGCATCAGAGGGTGGCGACCGTGGAGGAGAGGACGGCCAGCAGCATCGGGGCGACCCCCAGCAGCATGAAGGCGGGGAGGATGCAGACCGCCAGCGGGATCATGAGGTGCACGCCGAGCCGGGCGGCCCGCTCCTGGCCGGCCGTCTGCGCTTCCAGCCGGAGGTCGTCGGCCTCCGCCAGGAGGAGTTCGGCGGCCGGGATCCCGGCGGATCGGGCCAGCGCGAGCACGGCATCCGTGCGTGCACCCCGGTCGGCGGCCTCCGCGACGCGCTCGACGCCATCGATCGGGCCTCCGTACCGGCCGATGGCACGATCGGCGGTCGCGCGCGCCCGCTCCAGCGAGACCCCGCCGGTCAGGGCGATGGCGACGAGTTCGAGCGCCAGTCCCGGGACGGTCCTGGCCCGGCTCGCCCGGCGCACGAGCGCCGCGCTCCAGCGCGCGCCGGCGAGCAGGAGGACGGAGCCGGATGCCGTGCAGACCCAGCCGGCCGGCGTTGTGAGCAGGATGCCCACGGTGTCGAACCCGAGGGCCGCGCCGAACACGACGGCGACGATCGGGAGGAAGGCGACGAGACGAGCGGTCGCGCGCGGTCCGGCGAGGGCGACCGCCGCCTCCCGCTGGAGGCGTCCGTCCGCCCGGAACGACGCCGCCATGGTCCGCAGACAGCCCGCGAGCGGGGCGCCGACGTCGACGGCGACGCACCAGACCGCAGCGAGGGCCTCCCACGCCCGTCGCGTGGCGACCGCGTCCCGGCCGTCGCTGCGGGCGCGGCGGGCGATGGCTCCGGCGATGTCGCCGCCGTCCGCCGCCGCGTCCGCCGCTGCGGCCACGATCGCCACGGTCGACGGCGACTGCCCCGCTCGCTCGAGGTGGCGCCAGGCCGCGGAAGGGGGCACACCGGCCGAGAGCAGCACGGCGAGCCGTTGGGAGACGACGGCGACGTCCTCGATCGGCGGCCGGCCACGCCTGCTCCCGCGCCTGGCGGGCCGACGGATGCGCGCCCGCCGAGCCCCCGAGGCGACGCCCGCCCGGGTCGCAGCATCGGCCGGCCTCGTCACGTCGTCCCCGCCGATGCCGTGATCGCGAGCCGGCCGCGTTCGTCGAGGTGGAACCGTCCCACGGTCGCTACACGGCGGACGCCGTGCACACGCTCGAGGTGGACGACCCGGTCGATGGCGCTGACCGTCTGGCGCGCGACGGCTGCCTCCGTCATTCCGGCGAGCGCGCCGAGCGCCTCGAGCCTGGCGGGGACGTCGGCGAGCGAGTTGGCATGCAGCGTGCCTGCACCTCCGTCGTGACCGGTGTTGAGTGCGGTGAGCAGCTCGCGCAGCTCTGCGCCGCGGCACTCGCCGAGCACGAGCCGGTCGGGGCGCATCCGCAGGGCCTCGCGCACGAGGGTGTCGAGTCCCACCCGGCCGGCCCCCTCGATGTTCGCCTGCCGGGCCTCGAGGCCGACGACGTGGGGATGCCGGACGCGGAGCTCGGCCACGTCCTCGACGAGCACGATGCGCTCGTCGTGCGGCGCTGTGGCCAGAAGGGCGGCGAGGAGCGTGGTCTTCCCCGATCCGGCCGCACCCGTGATGAGCAGGTTCTCCCGACGCAGCACGGCATCGCGGAGTTCGCGCTCGTGTGCGGCGGTGAGCATGGCCGCTGCGGCGAGGGAGCCCAGGTCGGCGGCGTCCTCGCGCGGCAGCCGCACCGAGATGAGAGTGCCGGACGTCGAGACCGGTGGCAGCACGACGTGCACGCGGATTCCCGATCCGAGCCGCACGTCGACGCACGGATGGGCCTCGTCGACGTGACGGCCGCCGGTCGCGATGAGCCGCACGGCGAGATCCCTGACGGCGGACTCGTCGAGGCTCCACCCCTCCTCGTGCAGCAGGCCGTCTCCCGCGTCGGCCCAGAGACCGCTGGCGCCGTTCACGAGGAGATCGGTCGTGGCGGGACCGGCGAACGGGGCCAGAGCGCCGAGGACGTCGTGCGTGACGGGTACACGGGGAGCGACGACGGACTGCAGCGGCCTCCGGTGCCGACCGCCCGGCGTGGCATCCGGATCGGGCCGTCCTCCGCCCGTCTGCGGCGCAGACGACGGCTGACGAAGCAGGGGGACGGCGACGAACGGCTCGGTCACGTCGGCGAGAATACGGTCCGGTCGTCGGTGATTCGGGGTACACGGTGGACCTGTGCTGTCGGGCGGTCGGACGCATCACGGGGAGGAGCCACCGGCTGGAGCGCGTGCAGCGAGCCGCGGGATGCCGAGCGACGGACGCCGATCCGCGACGGGCGCAGTCGCCGGCACCAGACCGGAACGTGAGCGACTCTCACCCGGAACGACGGGCGACGGAGGGGGCGACATCCGGGCAAAAAAAGGGGCGGCACCTATTGGGGGGAACAGGTGCCGCCTCAGTGATGCAGGGATTGGGGGGAATCACTCCGCATCACGAACCCGAAAAAGCTTTCAGGCGCATACAAAGTGTACGCGACACGGGGGCCAGCGCAATACCGAATGTCCTCATTTCTGTGGACACCCGGAAATCTCACACCGAATGAGTGAGTCGGATGCCCCACACGCTCCGCTGACGGGCGCTCGACGAGGGCGACGATCCGCACCCGTCAGACGCGCTATCGTCGCTGTCGAGGCAGCGCATCGCCTCCACCACTCGCAAGGGAGCGACAGAGAAGCAATGAACGCGCAGATCGATCACAACCTCGAGGAGATCCGTCGGTTCCGCCCGAGCCCCGAGTTCGCGGCACAGGCGGTCGCCACCTCCGAGCTCTACGAAGCCGCAGCCGCCGACCGGCTCGCATTCTGGGCCGACCGGGCACGGGAGCTGCACTGGCACAAGCCGTTCACGGAGACGCTCGACTGGACGAACCCCCCGTTCGCGAAGTGGTTCGACGATGGAGAGCTCAACGTCGCGTACAACTGCCTCGACCGGCACGTGCTCGCCGGCAACGGCGATCGCATCGCCATCCACTGGGAGGGCGAGCCGGGCGACAGCCGCGACATCAGCTACGCCGAGCTGACCGCGGAGGTGAAGAGGGCAGCAAACCTGCTGACCAGCCTCGGCATCCATGCAGGGGACCGGGTCGCGGTCTACCTGCCGATGATCCCGGAGGCGGTCGTCGCGATGCTCGCGATCGCGCGCATCGGCGCGGTGCACTCCGTCGTCTTCGGCGGCTTCAGCCCCGACAGCCTGTACTCGCGCATCGTCGACGCCGAGGCGAAGCTCGTCATCACGGCCGACGGCGGCTACCGCAAGGGCAGGGCCTTCGCACTCAAGGACACCGTCGATGCGGCACTCGGCAAGGGCGAGACGCCCGTCGAGACCGTGCTCGTCGTGAAGCGCACCGGCGGCCCCGTGGCCTGGGAGGAGGGCCGCGATCTCTGGTGGGGGGACGAGATCGCCCAGGTCGACGCCGATCACGAGGCGAAGCCGTTCCCGGCCGAGCAACCGCTGTTCATCCTCTACACGTCGGGCACCACCGGGAAGCCGAAGGGCATCCTGCACACCTCGGGCGGCTACCTGACGCAGGTGGCGTTCACCCACCGGAACGTCTTCGACCTGCACGCCGAGACCGACGTGTACTGGTGCACCGCCGACGTCGGCTGGATCACCGGTCACAGCTACGTCGTCTACGGCCCGCTCGCCAACGGTGCGACCCAGGTGCTGTACGAGGGCACGCCGGACACGCCGCACCCCGGCCGCTGGTGGGAGATCATCGAGAAGTACAAGGTGTCCATCCTCTACACCGCGCCCACCGCCATCCGCTCGTTCATGAAGATGGGTCGGCAGATCCCGCAGAAGTACAACCTGCGGTCGTTGCGCGTGCTCGGATCGGTGGGTGAACCCATCAACCCCGAGGCCTGGATCTGGTACCGCCATGTCATCGGAGGCGGCTCGATCCCGGTCGTCGACACCTGGTGGCAGACGGAGACGGGCGCGATCATGGTCTCGGCGCTGCCCGGCATCACCGACCTCAAGCCCGGTTCGGCGCAGACCCCGATCCCCGGCATCTCGATCGACATCGTGACGGATGCCGGAGAACCCGTCTCGGGGACGGATGGCGGCCTGCTCGTCATCACCGAGCCGTGGCCGTCGATGCTCCGCGGCATCTGGGGCGACCCCGAGCGGTTCATCGAGACGTACTGGGAGAAGTTCGGCACCGACCCGGCCACCGCCAAGTACTTCGCCGGCGACGGCGCGCGCCGAGACGAGGACGGCGACATCTGGCTGCTCGGACGAGTCGACGACGTCATGAACGTCTCGGGCCACCGGCTCTCCACGGCCGAGATCGAGTCCTCGCTGGTCGCGCACGACCTCACCGCGGAGGCCGCGGTCGTCGGAGCGGCCGACGAGACCACCGGTCAGGCGGTCGTGGCCTTCGTGATCCTCAAGGAGCGCCACATCGGCGACATGACCCACGAGGAGGCGAGCGAGCTGCTGCGCGCCCACGTCGCCCAGCAGATCGGCGCCATCGCGCGTCCGCGCCAGGTGTTCATCGTGAGCGAACTGCCCAAGACGCGGTCGGGCAAGATCATGCGGCGCCTGCTGCGGGATCTCGCCGAGGGGCGCGAGATCGGCGACACGACGACGCTCGCCGACACGGCCGTGATGCAGTCGATCACCGACCAGGTGCGGTAGCCCGACCGGTCGGACGAGTTCGGCCCGCCCTCCGTGCGCGGACCCGGTGCGGACACCGGGCCGTTGCGCGGACGGCGGGCCGAAACGATCGACGCCCTAGGCGAAGGCGAGCACCAGCTCGACCTCGACGGGCGAGTCCAGCGGCAGGACCGCGACACCGACGGCGGAGCGCGAGTGCACGCCGGCCTCGCCGAAGATCTCGCCGAGGAGCTCCGATGCGCCGTTGATGACACCGGGCTGCCCGGTGAAGGACGGGTCGGAGGCGACGAAGCCGGTGACCTTCACGATCTGCGTCACGCGGTCGAGCGAGCCGATCACGCCCTGTGCGGCGGCGAGGGCATTGAGGATGCAGGTGCGCGCGTAGCCCTTGGCATCCGCCGCGGAGACGAGGCCGTCGCCCTCCCCCACCTTGCCGGTCGCCGGCAGTGCGCCATCCGTGAACGGGAGCTGCCCGGACGTGAAGACCAGGTTGCCGCTCACGACGGCCGGGACGTAGGCGGCGACGGGCGGTGCGACGGTGGGCAGCACGACACCGAGCTCGGCGAGGCGGGCGTCGATCTGCGACATCAGTTGCCACCCTCGAACGCCGTGGCTGCTGATGCGGCGGCCGACGCGCCGGCGCTGGCCGCTCCGGAGTCGCCGGCGCCGGCCGGCCGCTTGAGGTACGCGACGAGGCCGCCCTCCGGCCCGCTCACGACCTGCACGAGCTCCCAGCCGTCCGCCCCCCAGTTGTTGAGGATCGCAGCGGTGCTGTGGATCATGAGGGGGGTTGTCACGTACTCCCAGGCGGGCATGGGGCTCCTTCGGCGGTACCGGATGCGGGGGGAACGGCCGCGACGCGAACAGCTGGGGCGCGCGCCGGACCGGCTGAGCCTTTTGTCAGCTTGCTCCGTTAAGCTCCACTATATGTCTGCCCAAAAACGAACGACCAGCGGCGTGCTCGGAGGCTTCCTGGCCTTCGTCGGCATGAGCGCTGCCGCCGGCGTGCTCGTGACAGCTGCCGTGACTCCCGCCATCGCCGTCGGCGGCATGGCCGCCACCAATGGCATCAACATGTTCGAGAACCTGCCGAGCTACCTCGAGATCGGCGACCTCGCGCAGAAGACGAACATCTACGCGACGAACAGCGACGGATCGTCGGTCCTGCTCGCATCGTTCTTCGACCAGGACCGTGAAGAGGTCGCGTGGGAGAACATCTCGCAGTTCGCGAAGGATGCCGCGGTCGCCGGTGAGGACCCGCGCTTCTACGAGCACGGTGGCATCGACGTGCAGGGCACGGCGCGCGCCATGCTCTCGACCTACATCCTGAAGCGCGACACCCAGGGTGGATCCAGCATCACGCAGCAGTACGTGAAGAACGTCCTCGTGCAGAAGGCCGAAGCAGCGGCCAAGACGCAGGAGGAGCTCGACGCCGCCTACGACAAGGCCACCGAGGCGACCCCCGACCGCAAGCTCAAGGAGATGCGCCTCGCCATCGGCCTCGAGAAGAAGTACTCCAAGGACCAGATCCTGCGGGGGTACCTCAACATCGCCGGCTTCGGCGGGCGTGTCTACGGCATCGAGGCCGCCTCCCAGTACTACTTCAGCGTCGCAGCCAAGGACCTCACCCTCGAGCAGGCCGCATCCCTTCTCGCGATCGTGAACAACCCCGAGAAGTTCCGCCTCGACCGGCCCGACAGCGAGACCAACGGCGCGAACACCGTCGTCAAGGACGTCGTCGTCCCCTATGCGAAGACGAAGGAACGTCGGGACTACATCCTCGACTCCATGCTCAAGTACAAGAAGATCACCCAGGAGCAGCACGACGCCGCGATCGCGCTCCCCGTCACCCCGGCCATCAAGCAGCCGAGCACGGGATGCACCACGGCAGGCGGCTCGGCCTACTTCTGCGACTACGTCTACTGGACGATCGTGAACGACCCCGCCTTCGGTGCGACCGAGGACGAGCGCCTGACGAAGCTCAAGCGCGGCGGCATGGACATCTACACCACGCTCGACCTCGACCTGCAGCTCGCAGCGGAGAGTGCGATCAACGAGCTGGTGCCGCAGACCGCCGGATTCGACGTCGGCTCCAGCGCCGTGTCGGTCCAGCCCGGCACGGGGCGCGTGCTGGCCATGGCGCAGAACAAGATCTACTCGAACGACCCCGACGTCCTGGCGCAGGGCGCACAGTATTCGGCCGTCAACTACAACACCGACTTCCAGTACGGCGGATCGAGCGGCTTCCAGCCCGGATCGACGTACAAGATCTTCACCCTCGGTGAGTGGTTGAAGGAGGGGCACTCCCTCAACGAGACCGTGGACGCCCGGCGCAAGGCGAACTGGGGCACGTTCCGCGACAGCTGCAACGGACCGCAGTCCGACCCGACGTGGAGCCCCAAGAACGACGAGGGCGGAAACGGCGGCGTGTGGACCGCGCTCTACAACACGCAGAACTCCGAGAACACCGGATTCATCGCCATGGCCAAGCAGCTCGACCTGTGCGGCATCCGTCAGACGGCTGAGGCCTTCGGCGTTCACCGCGCCGACGGCGACCCGCTCGCGCAGGGACCGGCGTCGATCCTCGGTACGAACGAGGTCGCTCCCGTCACCATGGCCGAGGCCTTCGCGGGCGTCGCGGCGAACGGCGTGGTCTGCAAGCCGATCGTCATCGACCGCATCGTGAAGCAGGACGGGACCGAGCTCACGCCCCCGTCTGCCGGATGCGCCCAGTCGGTCGATCCCAAGGTCACCGCCGGGATGGCGTACGCCATGCAGCGCGTGATCACGGCCGGTACGGCGACGGCGTCCAACGGGCGCACGAGCCCGAAGGTGCCCATGATCGGAAAGACCGGCACCACGGACAACAACGAGGCCACCTGGATGAGCGGCGCGAGCACCAAGGTCGCGACCACCGTCGGCGTGTACAACGCCAGCGGTCACCAGGACCTCCGCCGCACGTCGTTCAACGGCATCCAGGCCGCGGTCATCCGTCACTACATCTGGCCGCGCATCATGTCGGTCGCCAACGCCAAGTACGGCGGAGACGCCTTCCCGACGGCCGATCCGACGACCCTCAAGTCGGTCTCGGCGACGATCCCGGACGTGCGCGGCAAGTCGCTCGCCGAAGCCCAGCAGCTCATCGAGGCGGCCGGATTCGGGTTCGCCGACGGCGGGCCGCAGGATTCCGAGCTGCCGAACGGCCAGGTCTCCGCGACGAACCCGAGCGGCAACGCCCCGAAGGGCTCCGTCGTGACGGTCTACACCTCGAACGGCGCGCTGGTCCTGATGCCGAACGTCGTCGGCCAGTCGGAGGGCGACGCGAAGAACGCCCTGCAGGGGACGTTCCAGGTCAAGAGCACCTCCGTCGATGTCACGGATCCCAGCCAGGACGGCAAGGTCGTGTCGAGCGACCCGGCGCCGGGGGCCGGTACGAAGCCCGGTTCCACGGTGACCATCTCCGTCGGCAAGCTCTCGGCGAAGCCGGGAGGCTGACCAGTGCCGCGTGAGCGCACCTCGAGCGGAGCCGCCGCGGCCGTCACTCTGACGGCTGCGGCGGCTCTTGCCGCTCTGGCATGGGGCACCCTCGTCGAACGCACCATGTGGACGCTCCGCGAGGTTCGCGTCCCGGTGCTCCCGGTCGGGGCGAAGCCGATCCGCGTGCTCCATCTCTCCGACCTGCACATGGCCCCATGGCAGCGCGACAAGCAGGAGTGGGTGCGCTCGCTCGCCGACCTGCGGCCCGACCTCATCGTCGACACCGGCGACAACCTCGGGCACCGGGACGGCATCGACGGCATCCGTTACGCCTTCGAACGATTCCAGGGCATCCCCGGCGTCTTCGTCAACGGCTCCAACGACTACTTCGGCCCCATTCCGAAGAACCCGTTGCGCTACTTCAGCGGACCGTCGCGGCATCACATCAAGTCGGAACCGCTCGACACCGCCGCCCTGCTGGCGTTCTTCGACCAACTCGGCTGGATCGACCTCAACAACGCCGCAGGCGCCGCCGACATCGCGGGAACGCACTTCGAGTTCTTCGGAGTCGACGACCCGCACAAGCAGCTCGACCGGCTCGAGCTCATCACGCGTGCGATCGACGAGCTGCGCTCCGAGGATCCGCTCGGCGACGAGACCTGGCCGGACTCCGCTGCCACGGATGCCGACGTCACCCGGCCGACGGTGTCGATCGGCGTGACGCACGCGCCGTACCAGCGTGTGCTCAACTCGTTCGTGAACCACGGTGCCCAGCTCATCCTCGCCGGGCACACGCACGGCGGCCAGGTCTGCGTTCCCGGCTTCGGCGCCCTCGTGACCAACTGCGACATCCCGCGGAAGCAGGTGAAGGGGCTGAGCCTCTGGTGGCACGGAATGCGCAACGCCTACCTCAACGTCTCGGCCGGGCTCGGGACCTCGATCTATGCACCCGTGCGCTTCGCCTGTCCGCCCGAGGCCACGCTGCTCACCCTCGTGCCCGAGAACGACCGCTAGGCGTTCGCGCACCGTCTCCGGTGGCGAACACGGTCGGGAAAATCCGATACAATGGACGAGGCCTTCGGGCCATCGGGGTGTGGCGCAGCTTGGTAGCGCGCCTCGTTCGGGACGAGGAGGTCGTGGGTTCAAATCCCGCTACCCCGACACCGGCCCCCGCCTCTCACGAGGCGGGGGCTTTTTCCTTTGCCGGTCGGATACCCTCGGAACGGTGAAGGCGGACAGGGTGCAGCGCAGGGTCGCCTCCGCCGTGCTGGCGCTCTACCTCGTGGCCCTCCTGCTCATCGCCTTCTGGCCGTCGCCCGTCGACCGCGGCCTCTCCGGCCCAACCGGTCCGATCGATCGCTTCGTCGCGTGGTGCGGCCGTCACGGGCTGCCGTGGATGAGCTACGGCATCATCGAGTGGTCGGCCAACGTCATCTACTTCGTGCCGTTCGGGGTGCTCGCCTGCGTGCTCGTCGGGCTCCGCCGCTGGTGGCTGGCCGTCCTGATCGCCGCCGGCGCATCCGTCGTCATCGAGCTCGGCCAGGCGGCCTTCCTGGCGGAGCGGACGGCCAGTGGGCTGGACGTGCTGGCCAACTCCCTCGGAGCACTCTGCGGGGCACTCATCGCCGTGTGGGCTGGACGTGCGCCGGTCAGGATGCCGAAGGCGGAGCGCGCGGCGGAAGCCGCCTAGCGGCCCATGCCGCGGTAGTCCCAGCCGGCGTCACGCCAGGCTCGGGCGTCGAGGACGTTGCGGCCGTCGATGAGACGTCGCCCGGCGACGAGCGACCCCGTGTGCTCGGCGTCGAGCACCCGGTAGTCGCGCCACTCGGTGGCCAGGATCACCAGCTCGGAGCCCGCCAGTGCCTCATCGAGGTCCTCGACGTAGGAGAGCTGCGGATGCCGGGCACGGGCGTTCTCGATCCCCTGCGGGTCGGTGGAGACCACGTCGGCGCCGAGGCCCTTGAGCTGAACGGCCACGTCGAGCGACGGCGAGTCGCGCACGTCGTCGGACTCCGGCTTGAACGTGACGCCCAGGACGGCGATGCGCTTGCCGAACACGGATCCGCCGAGCAGCTCCACGGCGAGGTCGACGACACGCTGCCTGCGGCGCAGGTTGATGGAGTCGACCTCCTTGAGGAAGGCGACGGACTCGCCGCGCCCCAGCTCCTCGGCGCGGGCCGTGAACGCCCGGATGTCCTTCGGCAGGCACCCGCCCCCGAATCCGATGCCGGCGTTGAGGAAGCGACGGCCGATGCGCGCGTCGTGGCCGATGGCGTCCGCGAGCTGCGTGACGTCGGCGCCGGTGACCTCGGCGATCTCGGCCATGGCGTTGATGAACGAGATCTTGGTGGCGAGGAACGCGTTCGCGGCGACCTTCACGAGCTCGGACGTCGCATAGTCGGTGACGATGCGCGGCGTTCCGGAGGCGATGGCCCGCGCGTACACTTCGTCGAGCACGGCCGTGGCCGACTCGTCGGCGACCCCGTAGACGAGACGGTCGGGCGTGAGGGTGTCCTTCACGGCGAAGCCCTCGCGGAGGAACTCCGGGTTCCAGGCCAGCGTCGCGCCGGACCCGGAGTCCGCGACCACCCGCGCGAGCCTGGCTGCCGTTCCCACCGGCACCGTGCTCTTGCCGACCACGACGTCGCCGGCCGCGAGATGCGGCAGCAGGGCGCCGACGGCCGCATCGACGTACCGGAGGTCGGCGGCGTTGCCGTCAGCCGACTGCGGCGTGCCGACGGCGATGAAGTGCACCCGGGCACCGGCCGCCTCCGCGATGTCTGTGCTGAAGCGCAGCCGCCCGGTGGCGTGAGCCGACGCGAGGATCTCGGGCAGGCCGGGTTCGAAGAAGGGCGGCCGTGCCGCCTCGAGCTGCGCAACCTTCGCCGGGTCGACGTCGATGCCGACGACGTCGTGACCGAGTTCCGCCATGGCCGATGCGTGCACGGCGCCGAGGTAGCCGCATCCGATTACCGAGATCTTCACTCTCAGATCCTAACTTCGAGGTGCCGGAGGGCCGGGAGAGCCTGATGGCTGCGGCGGATGCGGGCCGGATGGCGTTGTTCCGAGCCCGTCACCGGAGAGCATTCTCACAGGAGAGGGTCAGTGGTGAGACTGCACTGCTGCGCAGCAGCGGCGTCATCTCGAGCGCGATCCCCCGCTTGCCGGGGTCGTCGCCGAGGAATCCGAACCGGAGCGTCGTGCTCTGGCCCGGTGCCAGGTCGGTGGTGAACCTGCTCAGCGGATAGCCGTTCTCGACGGCCCGGTCGTACCCCGAGTCCTGACCGTCTCGCAACGCGCCCCGATTGGACGAGCCGGGCGGTGCATAGACGGCGACGGACGTCGAGATGTTGCCCGCTGCGACGCCGCCGGCTCCGGCTCCGGTCACATACGTCGGCAGGCTCGTGGCCGCATCCGCCGGCGCCGTGTTCGTGAGGGTGACCTCGACCTCGTAGTTCGGCCTGCCGTCGCTCCGGCACACGTTGGAGCCCGCCGCCACCTGCACGTCGAGATAGGTGTCCATCTTCGCGCCGGTCCGATCGTCGAGATAGAGACCGAATGCGGCTGCTGGATCGGCCGTCGTGGGCAGTTCGCCGGCGAGCGTGGTGTCGGACAGTACGGCCTGCTCCTTCTCGTGCGCACTCCACACCAGCACCCTCCGCTCGTCTCCGGCCCGCGCGAACGCCTCGATGAGCTTCTGCGGGTCGGCTGCACCGGATGCCACGGAGGTGAACACCGCCTCGGCGGCGGAGGCGAAGAAGTCGTCCTGGTCCTTCGGATCGGCGAACCGCGCGTAGACGTCGCTCAGAAGCAGCTGCACGGCGTTCTCGCTGGTGAGCAGGTCGCCGCCGGGCAACGTGATGGGGCCCGTCGCTTCGAGGAGGTAGCTCAGCATCACCGGGTCGGTGGCGATCACCCCGTCGACCTCGGTGCCGAACTGGCGCTTCCACATCTCGCGGGCGATCTGGCCGGTCAGGGGGAACTGGGGCGTGTATCCGATGTCCTGGATGTACTCGGCCGTGTCGTCGCCCCAGATCTCCCGGACGTCGCCGGGGAGGTCGATCACGGGAGAGTCGAAGTGGGGGAAGTGCGACGAGCTGGCCTGCTCGGTCATGGCGAAGGCTCCGGCATCGGTGTGGATGAGAGCCAGGGCCCCGGGGATGCCGCCGGAGGAACGCAGCTCCGCGTTGTTCTGGAACAGGAGCAGGTAGTTGCGGGGACCGTCGGCCCCGAGCATGACCGGAACGATCTGGACGGCCCGGTCGAGCGCGGACACCGCGGCCGTCGCGTCGGCCAGCTGCGTCGAATAGGAGCTCCGGGCGGCGGCGAGCGACCCGACGACGTCGAGATCGGCGACTCCGCGGAGGTCGTCGTACGCCGTCTGCAGGGTGTGGTCGGCCAGCGCGAGATCGGACCGGGAGTCGACCAGGGGTTGCAGGTTGATCGCGCCGCCGACGGGCTGGAAGTCGCTGAGCGCGATCGACCCTGCCAGCGCAGCGAGAGGTTCGACCGCTCCCTGCGCCACCGTGTCGACGGATGCGGCGAGCTCCCGCACGACGGTGAAGTTGGGCCCGACCCACGGCACGACCTCGACGGCCCGCCAGACGGGATCGCTCGTCAGCGACGCCGCCTCGGCGGCGTGCTGCTGCAACTGCCGTCCCGCTACGACCGCGGCGGCGCCGTCGCCACCGACCACATGCCTCTTCATCTGCTCCATCTGCGGGATGGCCGCCTCGAGTTCCCCCTTCGCGAGGTAGCCCCGGGTGCCGACCCATGCAGCAACCCCGACGATGACGAGAACGACTCCGAGCGCCGCGAACAGCCAGATTCGGCGAGCGGGGACGGTCCGAGGTCGATCAGATCGTCTCGGCGGGCGCCTCCCCGAAGTGTCGGGTTGGGAGGTCATGGATCAATTAGAGCAGAAACCGCCGGACGATCTGAGGTTTCCTCGATCTCGGGTCACGCAGACGAGCGGCCGTCGGCGTATCCGGCCAGGACCGACGCGATCACGGCGGTCGCGTCGTCGATGACGGAACCGACCTCGTCGTAGACCGCCTGCGACTGTCGATAGGGGTCGATGATGTCGTCGCCGGCGGGGTCGGCCGGCGGTCGGAGGTACCCCCGGTGGGCCGCGACGCCGGCGACGAGGTTGGTGAGGGACGCGGTGTCGTCGGCGGTGAGGTCTCCCTCGTCACGGGCACCGCCTGCCAGCCGGGCGAACTCGCGAAGCGTGAACGTGTACCGTCCAGCGCGCGGATGGAGCGTCACCGCCGTCGCACGGTGCTCGCGCGTCGCCGTGAGGACGAGGTCGGCATCCGCCACCAGCCGCTCGGTGATGTCGCGCGCTGCATGCCCGGACGGGTCGGCGCCGAAGCGCACCGCGAGAGCCGCAGCCTGCGGCGTCATCGGATCGCCCCTCATGGCTCCCGTGCCCGCGCTCGTGACGACGGCGGGCACACCGGCGTCGTCGAGCCGCGCCTGCAGGAGTCTTTCGGCGACCGGGGAGCGGCAGATGTTCCCGGTGCACACGACCAGCACGCGAAGGGGAGGGACGTCGGTGTCAGCCCAGGGCACTGCCGGCACGATTCATCGAAGCGCTCGACGCGCGAAGCGGAACCTGCACTCGACCCGCCTCCTGACGCACTGCGGGGTGGATGGTGCCCCGACATCACCATGCTGCCACAGTTCGCGGGGCGCACCGCCGTCGCGCATGCCGGTGCTCAGCGGTGCGCGAGCCGCCCGCCCGATTCCTGCAGATAGCAGGCCCCGCAGAGCGACTCGTAGCTCACGTCGACCCCGTCGATGGCCACCTGGGCGCCGTCGAAGACGAACCGGCCGTCGACGGTGCGGGCGTTGAAGACGGCCTTGCGTCCGCAGCGGCAGATGGTCTTCAGTTCCTCGAGGCTGTGTGCGATCTCGAGCAGGCGCCTGCTGCCCGGGAAGGCGACGGTGAGGAAGTCCGTGCGGATGCCGTAGGCCAGGACCGGCACGTTCTCCAGGATCGCGATCCGCAGCAGGTCGTCGACCTGGGCCGCCGTCAGGAACTGGGCCTCGTCGACGAGCAGGCAGCTGATGTCCCGAGCGGTGTCGGCCACGACCGCCGCGCGATGGCGCTGGAACTCGGCATACGCATCCGTCGTCGGCGCGAGCACGAAGTCGACTTCGCGGGTGACGCCGAGCCGGGACAGGATGCCCAGGTCGCCCTTGGTGTCGACGGACGGCTTCGTGAGGAGCACGGCATGCCCGCGCTCCTCGTAGTTGTGCGCGGCCTGCAGGAGCGCGGTGCTCTTGCCGGAATTCATCGCTCCGTAGCGGAAGTAGAGCTTGGCCATTATTCGAGGTAACCGTCTTCCGCGGCGCGACGGATGAGGTCGCTCTTCCTGCTGGCCGGACGGCCCGCGCGCTGGTACTTCTCGCGCACCCGACGGAGGTACGTCTTCGCCGTCTCGTACTTCACGTCCATCGAATCGGCCACCTCGTTGGTGCTCAGACCGGTCACGTAGAGCGTGAGCGCCTGGCTCTCGCCGGGGCTCAACTGCGGCTTGACCAGCACCGTGTCCGAGGTGCTGACGACACGATCGGGTACCGGGGAGACGATTTCGGGCATCCGCAGGGCGGCACGCACGGCGGCCATCACGTCGGCCATCGCCATCGACTTCGACAGGAAGGCCACAGCACCGGCGGCAGCGGCCCTGGCGCGAGCCTCGTCGGTGTCGAGGGCACTGATGACGATGACACGGGCACCGGCAGCCCGGCAGGTGCGGATGCGGGCCTCGATGGAGACCGGCTCGATGAGCTGGAAGTCCATGAGAACGACGTCCACCGGGAAGTCCTCGCTGCGCACGAAGTCGAGCCAGCGACTGGCGGCGACGGCGAGCTCGAAGTCGGGGGCGTTGGTGCTGATCCAGGCGGCGACCGAGTCGAGGATCACCTCGTGATCGTCGAGGAGGCCCACCCGCACGGGGCGCGCGGCGACGGGCGCGTCAGGACTGGGCATAGTGGAATCCTACTGTCACGGTCCCGGGGCCGACGTCCACCGTGACCTCTCCGAAGAGCACCCGGACGACGGCCAGGTACTGCACCAGCGAACCCTCGACCCGGCGACGGCTCACGGGTCGCAGGACTCGCGCGATCACGGTCACGGCGGCGGTGCCCGGTTCCCCCTCCTGCACCTCCGCGACCCGGACGATCACGGACGATGCGGCGATCCGCGGGTCGGCGCACACCGCAGCGACGACGGCGGCACAGGCGACGCGCTGCTCGCTCGACATCGTGAGGGCGAGCATCCGCGGGTCGTCGACGGATGGCGGGACGCCGGTCGTGAGCAGGGTCCCCGCGGCGACGTCGTCGAGCCACGTGCGGCCGATCTCCGCCACGAGGCTTCCGCGCAACGCCTCGGCGAGGGAGCGGGCGACCTCGACGTCCTCGACGTCGACGGTCTGGGCGTTGATGCCGCGGCTCAGGAACGGGAGCACGTCGCGCGAGAGCAGGGTCACCTGTTCCTGCTGCACCGATCGGGCCAGCCCGACGTGGGCCTCGTCCTCGATCTCCAGGACGGCCCGCGACACGGTGCGCTGCCAGTCGCGCACGGCCTTCACGATGCCGTTGGCGAATGCCGCACCGGCGAGGCCGAGGGCGAGGGGTGGAACCGCGATGACGACGACGTACTCGAAGTACGGCGCCACGACGGTGAGGAAGCCGACCTGGGCCAGGGGGAAGAAGGCGAGGACGATCGCCGAGATCACGGAGGCCCAGACCAGCCACATCGCCGGTCGGTACGGCGCCAACATGGCGAGCAGGATGGCGAGGGAGACCTGTCCGAAGTCGTCCTGCAGCAGCGCGTTGTGGCCGAGACGGCTGAGGACCTCGAGCCAGGCCGCGAGCAGCGCCAATGCGACCACGGCGGAAGCGGCGCGAGCGCCGAACGGTGCGCCGACCGGTCGCGCCGCCGCCTGGAAGACCGCGCAGGCGAGGGCGAGCACCACGAGGGCGCCGACGGCCGCAGGCACATTCCGGACATCCGCCCACTGGATGATCGTCACGACGACGGCGTAGGCGAAGGCGACCAGACAGCCGACGACGCCTACCGGACGGGTACCGAGGGTTCCGAGCGGATCGACGACCTGCGGGCTGAGCCGCCACGACGACTCGCGGGTGTCACTGAGGAACTGGCGGATGCTCGTCACGACGCCTCCTCCACGTTCGGGACGTTCGGCACATTCGGCCCATTCGGGACGTTCGGCGCGTTCGGGACGTTCGGCGCGTTCGGCACGACCCGCTCGGCCGCAGGCGTTCCGGCCACGCCCGATGCGGCATCCATCGGCGCATCCCCGCCTGCGCCGGCCTCGGACGGGTCCGTCACCGCGTCGGACACGGCGAGCGGGACAGCGAGGAGCACGCTCGTCCCCTCGCCCGGTGTCGACCAGAGCCGAACGGAACCGCCGACGCCCTCGACGCGGGCGACGACGGAGTGCCGGAGCCCGATGTGCGAACCGCGGTCCCCCGGCTCGAAGCCGGAGCCGGCATCCGTCACCGCGACGACGACCTCGCGATCGCTCGCGGTGATCGAGAGGTCGGCCTCCACGACGCCGGCGTGGCGGAGCACGTTCACGAGACACTGCTGCGCTGCGAGGCCCAGGGCCTCTGCACGATCCGGATCGAGACGGAGCACGGCAGCGCGATCACCGGACACGTCGACGTCGAGCCCCTGGGAGCGGGCGGACGCGATCGCGTCGGCGAGCGGGGTCGCGAGCCAGTCGGCAGCGGCGCTGGAGAGCGCGGCCCGCGACAGCAGCCAGTCCTGCCCGACGAGTCGCTCCAGATCGCGCGTGATCATCGCCCGCAGCCGCGGATCGATGGGCCCCGGATCGGATGAGGCGACCGCCACCAGGTCGCTCAGGGCGGTGTCGTGCATGAGGGCGATCGCCCGCGACCGCAGCGCCCGTCGCACCGCGAGGGCGCTGTCGCGACGCGACGCCTGGTGGATGGGCCCCTGCGCGGCCCTCGACTGACCACGGTCGAGGGCGGAGGCCAGGAGAACGGAGGACATGAGCACGAACGTGGCTGGCGCGAAGAGGTCGAGCCGGTACGGGACGCCGATGGTCGCCGTCGCCGCGAACACGGCCGCCTCACCCAGCACGAGCCCGGTGGCGCTCCAGAGGATGCCGATCCGCGGACCGGAGCCTGCACCGCCGACCATGACGAGCGCCATCACCGGGAGCGCGACGACGAACATGTCGGACGAGGGGAAGACGACCGGGTCGGAGAGGACCGTGAGCGCGTAGATGTACGTGCTGATCGATCCGACGACCAGGTAGCCGATGGTGGCGAGCACGGTGCGGTGGTTGGTGAGCGTGACCAGCAGGATCGCCATCGGGAGGAGCGCGAGGATCGTCGGCCACAGGCCGTCGTAGGGATGTGCCGCGTTCAATGCGAGGACCGCGCCGAGAGCGCCGCCGAGGCAGACGAGGCCGTACCAGTGCGCAGCGCGCGCGATGACGCCATCCATCGTCTGGGCGATGAGATGCGTCGGCAGGCCAAGCGTCACGGGTGAATTCCTCCTCGATCCTCATTCCACCTCATGGTCGAGGTCCGTACCCCGCTTTTCCACGAAATGTACCCCGGTTGGGGTCAGAAGGCGACGCTGAAGAGGCAAAAAGAGGACACGAGTGGGGACAATCGCGGTCCGGTGCAGCATGCGACGGCCGGGCCGGGCACCGTGCGGAGCGATGTCGACGCGACCTGCTCGACGACCGCGGCTCAGAACAGCGTCGGCGCAGGATCCGACCGCGACAGCACTCCTCCGGTGTTCGGAGACGTGCGGGCCCGCTGAAGACCGTGGGCGCGCACGAGGGGCGCCACCCGCTCGGCGAG
>JBEVEO010000114.1:0-19533 GCA_040512695.1 Leifsonia sp.
CGGCAGCGGAAGGCCACCCTTTGGGGACTCTTCATCACCTCCTTCCTCTTCATGAGCTTGCACCTGCCACAGATCTGGGACGGCGTCGACGGGTTCAGCCTCGCCACCGGCACCTTCGTCGGGGGGTTCGTCCTCGGGGTTTTCGCGGCATCCACCGGTCGGATCGGGCCCGGGATCGTCGTCCATGCGGCGGCGAACGGGTATGCCACATATCTGGTGAACTTCACCTGACGCCGACACGCCCCGCCGATCGGTCATCCCCGCCGGGAACGGGCGCGTACCACTCAGACCTTGGGCGGGTGCCCGCCGCCTCGAAGGGGACTCGCCGAGATGATCGTGAAGACCAGCGCTACTCAGTCGGGTCCGCCATTCTGGCCCTCTTCGCCGATCCGGCGGTCGATCCGCGGCCGCCTCGATCTGGCACCGAGTATCCACCCGCCCGTGAACGCGGCAATGAGCGCCGCCCCCACGATGAGCCCCCAGCCCCACGCGTTGACCGCCGAAACGGAAGGCCCGCCCCCGAAGTAGATCGAATCCGCTGCCGGCTGGTAGGCGAACCATCCAAACGATGGGGGCGGCCCTGGGGCCAGGGTCAGGCCCGCGCATGATGGCTCCACGTCGATCGCTCATTGCCCGCGGCCGCGTTTGCGAGGGTAGCGCCGCCAGAACGCCGCCCAGTCGATGAGCGCACCGAAAGCCTCGAGCACGGCGTTCACCATTGGCTCGGTCCTCGCCTCGCCTGCGACGTCGTTTCACTGCCATGCGGACTCACCGAATGGCACTCCGAGACCCTCAGCACGACGCTTCCCAACCTCCTCGGCCCTCTTCTTCGGCATCACGGTGCACTGGTACGAACGGAACCGCCCGAAGTAGGTGGAGACTACCCAGAACGGCGAACTGAACGCGGCATTTCATTGATGTTCGCGGCGAACACGATCCAGCAATGAACGGGTCCACGACGGCCGGAGCACTTGCTTGATCTGCGCCCGTCGCATCCAACGTCTCTCGTCGTGACGGAGTGAAGGACTGGACGTGGTCCCGGCAGATCGCCGAGACCACGCCCTGGACTGTCTCCTGGTTAGGAGACAGTCATCTTTCCCGCGGCCTCAGCGCTTGAGGTTGGTGAGCTCCTGCAGCACCTCGTCGGAGGTCGTGATGATGCGGGCGTTCGCCTGGAAGCCGCGCTGGGCGACGATGAGGTTGGTGAACTCCTGCGACAGGTCGACGTTCGACATCTCGAGCGTTCCGGCCGTCACCGAGCCCAGCCCGTCGGAGCCGGGCGTACCCAGTTCCGGTGCTCCCGAGTTCACGGTCACGCGGTAGGAGGACGATCCGGCCTTCTCGAGGCCGCCGGGGTTCGCGAAAGTCGCCAGCGCGATCCGCGCGATGGCCTGCTTCTCGCCGTTGCTGAACAGCCCGACGAGGGTGCCGTCTTTCGAGAGGGTGAACGACTCCAGGGTGCCGGCCTCGCGGCCGTTCTGCGAGGAGATCGCCACGGTGTTGAGCTCGGCGAATCCGCTCACGCCGCTGAGGTCGACGGCGACGCCGCCGACGGTGATGCCGGTCGGGCCCGTGAGCACGCCGTTGGTGAAGCTGAGCGAACCCGTGGCGGTGGCGCCGGTGCCGTCGGCGCCGGCGACGTCCCATCCGGTTGCGGTCTTGGAGAGCGTCAGGGTGAGGGTGCGCTTGGTGCCGGATGCGTCGAAGACGTCGACATCGCGCACCAATGAGGTGCCGACGGCGGCGTCGGAGGGGAGGTTGCCGCCGACTGTGGCCGAGGTCGTGGCGACCGCCGGGATGACGGCGTCGAGGGGCAGGGTGATGGTGCCGATGGCGCTGCCCGCGGCGATCTGGCCGTTGACGGCGTTCCAACCCTGCAGGAGCGAACCGTCGGGAGTGACGAGGCGGCCGGCGGCATCCGGGTCGAAGGAGCCGGCCCGCGTGTAGAGCACCTCGCCGCCCGAGCGGGTGATGAAGAACCCGTCACCGGAGATCATCATGTCCGTTGCGCGACCGGTGGCCTGCGCCGAGCCCTGCGCGAAGTTGGTCGAGATGCCGGCCACCTGCACGCCGAGGCCGATCTGGGCCGGATTCGTGCCACCGACCTGCGCCTGGGGGACGCCGGCTCCCTGCGTCATCTGGGACAGCGTGTCCTGGAACTGCGTGGCCGACGACTTGAACGCCGTGGTGTTGACGTTGGCGATGTTGTTGCCGGTCACGTCGAGCATGGTCTGGTGCGAGCGGAGGCCGGAGATTCCGGAGTAGAGCGAGCGGAGCATGGTGGAGACCTTTCAGTTGGAGTGGATGTCCGGACCGGACGATCAAGCGGTGGGGGCGGTGCCCGGGCGGGCTGTGACGGAGGAGACCAGGTCGAGGGCGACGGTCTCGTCGCCGACGGTGACCGTCGGCACGGAACCCTTGTAGGAGACCGAGCTGACCGTGCCGGTCGCGGTCGTGCCGTCGGGTCGCTGGAAGCTGACCTCCCGGCCGACGAGGGCGGCAGCGGCGATGCGCATCTGCAGGCCGAAGTCCTCCGTGCTCGTCGTGGAGAGCTCGGTCATCTTCTCCATCATCGCCAGCTGGGTGGTCTGGGCGATCATCTGGTTGCTGTCCATCGGCGAGCTCGGATCCTGGCTGCGCAGTTGGGCGACGAGCAGCGCCATGAAGGCCTCACCGTCCAGGGACTGCTTGGGCGTGCGGGTCGGCGTGGTGGCGTACATCCCGGATGCCGCGGTGACCGCTTCGATCGTCATGGTTCTCCTTCTCTCAGGTTCTCTCAGGCCATCACGTCGATGGTCGTGTGCAGGGCGGGGGTGGCAGCCGTGACGCGGGCGGCGGATGGGGCAGGGCGCTCGGCGACGGGGGCGGGTCGTTCGGCCGCGGTGCCCGGCTCGTCGCGACCCCGCTCCTGCTGCTGCGAGGCGTCCGGCTGGTCGCGGTTCGAGAGGTCGAGACTCGCGCCGAGGCCGGTCGTCGCGAGGTCGCGCCTCAGGTCGCCGATGATCGCGCGGATGGCCTCACGGCCGGCATCCGATGGGGCGAACAGCTCGATGCGGAGGCCGTCGGATCCGACATGCGCGCGCACGGTGACCGGCCCGATCGCCTCGGGCGCCACGTCGATGCTCAGGGTGTGCTGGCCGGGACCCGCCTGCGCGAGCGCGGCGAGCGGCCGGAGCAGCTGCGGCGTGAGCGGAGGGTCGACGGGTCGCGGTGCGACCTGCGCCGGCGCCGCATCGCGTAGGACGGCTGTGGGAGGCACCGGTGCAACGACGGGCGCGACGACGGGCGCTGCCTGCGCTGTGCCGGCGGGCTGGCCGATCTCGCCGAGTGACGGCAGGGATCCGGCGGCGACCGCCGCAGCACTGGTCGACTGAGCACTCATCGGCTGAGCAGTGACGCCGACCGACGCGGGGATGGTCGTCCCGCGCTCCGACGCCGACGCCGCCTGCGGCAACCCGACCGCAGCCGCGGCGGCGTCCGCTGCCGAACCCGCGCGGACCGCCGCCGACAGCGGCGCGGACGCGGGCGGAGCACCGACGGACGGCTGTGCGAGCGGGATCGACGTCGACATGGCCAGGGCTTCCCGGGTCGGTGGCACGGGTGTCGACGCGGCGGTAGTCGCGGCTGCACCGTCCGGTCCGATCGGCGTGCCCGACACGAAGGCGCCGGTGGGCGTGGAACCCGCAGGCACCGCAGCCGCGAGAGCGGCATCGGCGTCAACGTCGATCCGGATGGACGAACCTGACACCGCGACACCACCATCGGATACTGCCCCGTCCGACGCCGGGCCGTCGGACGCCGATCCTCCGTCGGCCGTGGCGCCGGTGTCAGCGAGCTCGGTCGACGGCGCCGGAGCCACCGCGAGGAGGGACCCGAGCGCAGCGCTCCAGTCGCCCGGGGTGCCGGGAAGCTCCTCGGAATCCGGACGAACCGGGCTCGGCGGAACGGCACCGGCCGACGTCCCGTCCGGAGCGGCACCCGTGGCCGTGCCGGCCGCGGAGCTCGCGGCCTCCTGGTCGGGTGTCGTGATGGAGGTGTCGCCGAGCTCGGCTTGCAGTGCCTGGTCGAATTCGGCCGCGGTCCCGGATGCGGACGCCGGCGCCGATCCTGCAACCGCGGCAGCCCGCGTCGGCTGCGCCGCGACGGCCGGCCCGATCACGATCGGCTCCCCGTCAGGAGGGAGCGGAGTGCCGCCGTCATGAGGTCCGACGAGGCGGCTGCCGCCGGTGCGGTCGGCGCCGCGGCCGTCGGGATGATGCGCCGGATCGTGGTGATCTCGTCGTCGCCCATGTAGGCGGCGACCTTGCTGACCGTCCGTCCCTCGTACGGCGCGTGGATGACCATGCCGTCTCCGGCATAGATGAGGATGTGGTCGCCGCCGCCGGTCACGATGAGGTCGCCCGGCTGCGCTTCAGCCAGGGATCCGACCTCGGTCCCCTGTGTCATCTGCTGGGTGACGCGACGCGGCAGGTCGATGCCGAGATCCGCGTAGACGCGCTGCACGAGTCCCGAGCAGTCCATGCCGGAGGAGTCCTCACCGCCGAAGACGTAGGGGACGCCGAGGTACTTCTCGGCCGCCGCGACCACGTCGCTGCCGGTGGCACCGCCGGTGGGCACCGCGGAGGTCGCACCGGTCACGCGCGTGAGCTCGCTGTCGAACCCTGCCGCGCTCGTCGCATCCGTCGTCACCGTCGGCGCACGCAGGTCGTCGATCATCGTGCGGATGGTATCGACGCGAGCGGCGATGTCGACCATCGTCATCGCGACTCCTCCCCCGCGGCTCGGCGGCGCATCGCGATCTCGTCGAGCACGGCCTGCTCCCGCCTGCGCTCGTCGGTCTCGACGGCCCGGGCGTGCCGGTCGGCGAGCTTCTCGAGCGCTCCAGCCTCGGCGCGGGCGAGGTCGTGCAGTTCGCGGGCGGCCTCGACCGCCTGTTCGCGCTCCTGGGAGAGCACCGCGAGCTCCCCCAGCATGGTCCGCGACGACGCCCGCGCCGCGGCGATCGCGTGCAGGGCGGAGGTGGGCGCCGAGGTCAGCGCATGCTCGGAGTCCAGGACGGAACGCATCAGGTGCTCGCGCTCCGTCGCCTCAGCGGCCCGCGACCGGGCGAGGGAGAGGTCGACGGCCGCCGTCTCCTCCTGCAGTCTGCGCAGACGCAGCAGACTGCCCAGCGGGAATGTACGGCTCATGCGCCACCTCCGAGCTGTCGGGCGAGCGCGTGCAGCCGCGCCCGCGTGTCATCGGGTGTCGTCCGCTCCGTCATGGACTGCCGGAGGAACGAGTTGATGGCCTCCTCGTTGTCCACGGCCGCATCGACGAGCGGATTCGCGCCGCGCCGATACGCCCCGACGTCGAGGAGGTCCTGCGCCCTGGCTCGGGCGGCGAGCACCTGGCGCACCGCGGCGGCCGCCGCGAGGTCCTCAGCAGTGCTCACCCGACCGGCGACACGGGAGACCGAGGCGAGGGCGTCGACCGCAGGGAAGTGACCGGCGACCGCCAGCGAGCGCTCCAGCACGACGTGGCCGTCGAGGATCGACCGGGCGGAGTCCGCGATCGGCTCGTTGTGGTCGTCGCCGTCGACCAGCACCGTGTACAGGCCGGTGACCGATCCGATCTCGGCGGTTCCCGCACGTTCGAGCAGCTGCGAGAAGACCGCGAACGTCGACGGCGGATAGCCGCGCGTCGCGGGCGGTTCGCCGACGGACAGTCCGATCTCGCGCTGGGCCATCGCCACCCGGGTGAGCGAGTCCATCATGAGCACGACGTCGCGGCCCTCGTCACGGAATCCCTCGGCGATGCGCGTGGCCACGAACGCCGCCCGCAACCGGACGAGCGCCGGCTCGTCCGAGGTCGAAACGACGACGACGGATCGGGCGAGGCCCTCGGCGCCGAGGTCGTCCTCGAGGAACTCGCGCACCTCGCGTCCACGCTCGCCGATGAGGGCGATGACGGTGACGTCGGCGGCCGATCCGCGAGCGATCATCGACAGCAGCGATGACTTGCCGACCCCCGATCCCGCGAACAGCCCCATGCGCTGACCGCGTCCGACGGTGGTGAGGGAATCGAGCACCCGCACCCCGAGGTGAAGCGGCTCTGTGATCCTGGCCCGGCGCATCGCGGCCGGGGTGTCGTTGTCGATGGAGACGCGCTCCGCCGCGTCCAGTGGCCCACGACCGTCGATCGGTCGGCCGAGACCGTCGATGACACGGCCGAGCAGGCCCGTTCCGAGCGGCACGGACAGCGGGGCACCGGTCGCGCGCACGGCGTCTCCGGATCGCACCCCGGTCAGGCGTCCGAGAGGCATGCAGCGCAGTCCTCCCTGGGTCGATGCCACGACCTCGGCCGGTACCGCATCCGCCCCGATGTGAACGATGTCGCCGATCGCGCTGTCGACTCCGCGCACGTCGATGCCGAGCCCGACGACCGAGGCGACCCGTCCGACGACCTCCGGCCGGGCGGCGGCCACGGCACGGGCGAAGCGCGACTGCCGTGGAGGAAGGAGCGTCGTCATTCCGCGCCCCCGTCCGTCAGGATCTGCCGCGCCCGATCGAGGGCGGATCGGATGCCGGCATCGAGGATGCCGTCGGGCAGAGTCGCCGTGGCCTCGCCACGCCCGACGGCGGCGTCCGCGACGATCGCGAGCCCTCCGGTGAGTTCGGCGTGGCCGGCGACGAGCGCCGCATCCTCGGGATTCAGGCGCAGCTCCAGCACGATGGCGGCGTTCTCATCCGCGAGCACCCGCTCGATGGCTGCGGTCACAGCCGTCAGCGGGTCGGAGAGCTCGCGGCCGATGATCGCCTCGGCGAGCTCGACGGCCGATTCGGCGAGCATGTCGCCGATGTCGGACAGGAGCGGGAGGGTGGCCGCGCGAACGGCGGCGGCCGCGGAGGCGACGGCGCGCAGGGCTGCGGCGTGCTCGTCGGCGCGCTGCGCGGCGATGACCTGCGCCTCTGCCTCGAGCACCGCACGCCGTTCCGCCCACTCCTGCTCGGCCTGCCGCCGCCCAGCCGCGTAGCCGAGGAGGTGGCCGCGCGCGCGGGTCCCGGCATCCGCCGGGCGCTCGCGCGTCGATCCGAGGGGCGGGAAGGCGGTCGGGACGAAGCCGGTCTCACTCGACATAGTCGTCCTCATCCGCTCGGTGCAGGGTGATCGTGCCCTCCGCCTCGAGCGCGCGGATGGAGCGCACGACCTCGGAACGGGCCTCCTCGACCTGGGCCGACCGCACCGGCCCGAGCAGTCGGGCCTCGTCGTCGATGAGCTCGCGGTTGCGCTCGGAGACGTTGGCGTTGATGACCGCGATCACGGCCTCCGGCGCCCCCTTCATAGCGACGGCCAGGACGGCGGCGTCGATGCCGCGCAGCACCTGCTGCACGGCACGGCGATCGAGTCGAACGATGTCGACGAAGGTCAGCATCCGCGACCGCACCTCCTCGGCCAGCTCCGGGTCGCGCAGGTCGAGACCGTCGAGCACGGCGCGCTCGGTGCCGACGTCGGCGCGGTTGATGATGTCGACGAGCGGCTGCACACCACCGAGCGAATCGGCGGTGCCACGGGAGGCGACGACGGCGCCGGCACGGGCCTTCACGGTTTCAGCGACGACCTTCACGGCCTGCGGTGTCGCGGTCCCCATCGTGGCGATCGCGTGGGCGACGGCGGTGCGCACCTCCGATTCGAGTCCCGTCATCACGGCGGCGGCCTGCTCGGCGCGCAGGGAGGCGAGCACGAGGGCGATCGTCTGCGGGAGTTCGGCCTCGAGCAGCGTGCGCACCTGGACGGGGTCGACCTCGTCGAGGAATTCGAAGGCGCGACCGGCCATCGAGGAGGCGACCCGGTTCATCAGCCCGGCCGCGCGTTCGGCGCCGAATGACGCCTCGAGCAGCCCGGCTGCGACATCGCGGCCGCCGCGGGTCTGCACCCCGCCGCGCACGCTGAGCTCGTGGAACTCGGCCAGCACGTCATCGGCCGTCGTGCTGTCGACGCGCCGCAGCCGCATGATCTCCGACGTGATCTCCTCGGCCTCGATGTCGCTCAGCTGCCTCATGACCTCGGCCGCCCTGGTCGGCTCCATGTTCATGAGCACGACGGCGGCCTTCTGGGCGCCGTTCAAGGTCGCCGTGCTGTCGCTCATACCGGCTGCCTGTCATCCATGAGCGCGCGCAGCAGCTCGGCGGTCTTGTGGGGGTCCTTCGCGGCCAGCGCCTCGATCTCGGCGAGGCGGCGGCCGGCATCCACCTGTTCGAGGAGGGCCGGATCGGAGAGCTCGACGGTGTCGATCGGGACGGTCGGGATCATATCGATGGCGGCCGGCATGCCGAATCCGGGGTCGAGCTGCAGCGATTCCTGCTCCTGCAACCGCTCCTGCTCGAACTCGCGCGCCGACTCCTCCCGGCGGCGCGCCCGGCGTGCCAGCAGGATGATGGCGACGATCACGGGGATGGCGATCCCGAGGGTGATGACGGCCGTGCGGATGAGAGTCGACAACTGCTCGGCTGCCGCTGCGTCCTTCTCGGCGCGGAGTGCCGCAGCGGCGTCGGCGGCGCCCGCCGTGCTGAACGGCACCACCTCCACGGTCACGACGTCGCCGCGCTTGGTGTCGATGCCGGCCGCCGAGGCGACGAGCGAGCGGAGGTCGGCCACATCCACGTTCCCGGCCTCGGAGTTCACCGCGACCGAGACCGTCTGGCGGGCGAGGGATCCAGCGGGGATGGTGCGGGTCTCGGTCACCTTGTTGACGGCGTTGTTCTTCGTGGCGGACTCGGAGGCGTATGCACCGTCGCCGGTCGCCCCGTTGGGAACCGCGATGTTGTCGGGCCCGAGCACTCCGGCAGCGGTGCCGCCTGCCGCCCCACCGGTGTAGCTCTCCTTGGTGGTCGACTCGTTGATGGCCGGGAGGTCTCCCGCTGCCGTGTAGGTCTCCTCGACGCGCTGGGCGGATTCGCTGCTCACGTCGGCGGCCACGACGACGGTCGCGTTCCCGGAACCCACGACGCGGTCGAGCATGGTCTGGACGGCCGCCTCGATCCGGCCCTCGTAGTCGGACGCCTGCTCGTCGCCGCTGCCGGTCGCGCCGACGCCGACGGCGGAGAGCACGGTGCCGGCCGAGTCGATGACGGCGACGTCCTCGGGCTTCATCCCCTCGATGGAGGCCGAGGTCAGGTGCACGATGGCCTCGACCTGGTTCGACGTGAGGGTCACGCCGTTGCGCGTCTCGACGAACACCGACGCCGTCGGTTCGGCCTTCTCCTCGACGAACACGGATTCCTTGGGGATCGCGAGCCGGACGGATGCCGTCTGCACGCCGTCGAGTGCCGAGATGGTGGAGGCCAGCTCACCCTCGAGGGCGCGCTTGTAGGTGACGGACTGCTGGAACTCCGAGGCCGTGACGCCCATCTTGTCGAGCAGCGAGTAGCCGCCGGCGCTGGAGGTCGGCAGGCCGGCCGCTGCGGCCTTGAGTCGCTCGTCGTAGACGGCCTCACGGGGCACCATGACCGTCGCCCCGCCATCGGCGAGCTCGTAGGCGACCCCGTCGCTGCGCAGCTGCTCGACGATCGAGTTGGCGTCGGCGGGCTGGAGGCCGGTGAACAGCGGCGAGTAGGACGGCGCCGAGAGCCATGACACCAGAGCCGTGATGCCGAGCACGAGGACGGCCAGCCCGATGATCGCGACGGTGCGCTGGGCGATGCTGAACTGCCGGATCGTCCCGAGGAGGGAGTTGTAGCCGGACCGGATGGCAGGAGGCATCAGGCCTGCATCCGCATGATCTCATTGAACGCGTCGACGCCCTTGTTGCGGACCGCAGCGACGAGCTCGAGGGTGACCTGGGCACGGGTGGCGGCGATCGTGGCCGAGTGGATGTCGCTGAGGTCGCCCGTCACCGCTGCGATGGAGAGCGTGTCGGAGGTCGCCTGCAGCTTCTGCAGCTCATCCACCGCACCGGTCATGGCCGCGGGGAAGGCGCCGTCCCCGGTTCCGCTCGTCGCCTCGACGGGCTTCGAGGGCTGCACGATGGCGGTCTGGGCGATCTGTCCGATGGCGCCGACAGCGGGAATGGTCATTACGAGCGTCCGATCTGGATGGCGGCGGTGTAGGTCTCCCTGGCACGGTCGACGACGGCGGCGTTGGCCTGGTAGCCGCGCTGGGCCAGGATCAACTGCCCCATCTGCGACGCCAGGTCGATGTCGGGGTAGCGGACGTATCCGTCGGCGTCGGCGAGCGGGTGGTCGGGTTCGTACGCGAGCCGCCCCTCCGCGCTGCCGAATGCCGCACCGGCGACCGAGACGCCGGTCGTACCCTCCCCCGCCTGCGCGATGACGTAGCGCGCCCGGAAGGCCTCGTCGTCGGCGGAGGTCGCCGTGTTGATGTTGGCGAGGTTGTCGGAGACCGCGTCGAGCCACTTGCGGTGCAGGGTCAGGCCGGTGCCGGCGATGCCGATCGCGTCGAAGGTCATCAGCTCGTCCTCATCGCAGCGCGCACACCGCTGAAGGCGCCGTCGATCGCCCTGGCCGCGAACTGGTAGCGCAGCACGGTGTCGATGTTCGAGAGCGTCTCGGTGTCGAGGTTGACGTTGTTGCCGTTCAACTGGGTGGGCTCGAGGGAGCGCGCGACCGTCGGAGCGACGTGACCGTCGCCGTCCTTCACGGAGGCGGCGAGGGCGTCCTCGAAGGCGACGCGCTGCGCCGTGTAGTTCGGGGTGTTGACGTTGGCGATGTTGTCGGCGATGGCCCGCTGGCGCATCGCCAGCCCGTCGAGAGCGCTGGAGAGCGCTGAGACGCTCACGGATTCGAACACGTGACCTCTTCATGTGTACTGGAGAAGAGGGCCGATCCGTGGCCCGTTCATGAGCGATCCGTGCTCAGTTACAGCTATCGGTCCCGTGAGGCCTTCCGTTAGGGATTCCGTCGAGATTGACGACGGATGCGCCGATCAGGCAGCAGGACCGACCGAGTCGTTCAGCCCTCGACGTCGAGGTAGACCGAGATCGGAGCGCCGGAATCCGGCACCGCCCGCACGGCGTCCAGGTGGCGGCGCACCGACTGCCGCTCCAGAGCGAGGAGGCCGAGCATCTCGCGCTGGAGCGCGACGACCGCCGCTGCCCGGGCGGCGAGTTCGTGCGGGAGCACGCCGAGGTCGGCCCCGTGGGTCCAGGCTTCTGGTTCGTGTGCCGGCGCAGGGGGAAGGGAGACCTGATCGTCGGACTCCGGGTCGGAGACGGCCTCGAGCGCCTCCGTCTCGAGCCTGTCGAGAACCGTCGTCCAGAGTCGCAGGGCCTCGTCAGGCGAACCCAAGGTCCAGCCCTCCGGGGCGGTCCGCGGCCACCGCTTCGGGGCGGGCGACCGGACCGGACGGCAGTGCTGCCGCCTCGTGCCAGGCCGCGGCGAGCGGTTCCAGGAGGTCGAGCGCCTCCCGGATCCCCGCGGGGTCGCGCTGGATGTTCGCCGTGCGCAGTGCGCTCGTGATGTAGTTGTAGACCGCGAGCAGGCCCTCTGCACCGTCCCAGAGGTCGACACGGAGCGATCCGGCGAGTTCGGCGACGATCTCCTGTGCGTGGATCAGGTTCGTCGAGGCCACGGTCCATTCGCCGACGAGTTGAGCCTGCTCCGCCCGGTACAGGTCGATCATGAGACGGTCGTAGAGCATCGTGACGAGGCGGGCAGGCGTTGCGGAGAGCACGGCATCGCGTCCGTACTGGGTCTGGGCCTGCATCATGGAGGTCACTTGGAACCCGATCCGCTCGTGGTGGGCAGCGCCGCCAGCTGCGACGTCAGCCAGGCCGACTGCGAGTTGAGGGCGCTCATGCGCACCTCGAGGGCTGAGTAGGTGCGCTCGAGTGTGGCACGGCGGTCGTCGAGCCTGCGGGTCCAGTTCTCGATCTGCTCGTTCATCGACTTCACGACCGTCTCCTGTCCTGTGATGGAAGCTGTGAGGGATCCCTCGTACTTGTCCGAGATCGACGTCGCGGCCACGGCGACCCGGTCCGAGATGGCGGCCAGCATCGTCTCCGTTCCGGCCGGATCCTTCTCGAGCGCGGCCGTGAGCGCGGCCGGATCGAGCACGAGCGTGCCGTCCTTGAGGAAGCTGATGCCGATCTGCGACGGTGAAGCCCCGTCGACCGGCATCGACACCGCCGATGCGAGCGCGAGCCGCGCGGAGCGCACGGTGGAGTCGCCGGTGAACGGGCCGAGCTTGGAGACCGTCGAGCCGTCGGCGTTGGTGGTCATGGAGGCCGCCGACTTGGAGTCGATCGTTCCGAAGATCGACTTGATGGCGTCCGTGAGCGCCTTGGCTGCAGCGGATACGACCGTCGCGTCGCGTGCGACCGTCACGGTCACGGGATCGGCCGACGCCTTGGAGACGGTGATGTCGACGCCGCCGAGCAGGCCGGTGAATGTGTTCGATGCTGATCGGACGACCTGTTCCGCTGCGGTCCCCTGCCAGAGCACGACCTCGGCGTCTGCTGCCACGCGAACGGACGCCGCCCCGGGCTCGCTGAGAAGGTCGATGGAGGTGCCCGCGGCGACAGACGCGGAATCGCCCCGATGCACGCTGAACGCGGCGGCGGCGCCCGTCGATGCGGAACTGAACTGGATGCGGTACTGCGGAACGCCCGCACCGTCGACGCCCGCCTGCACGCGGGCCGCCTTGACGGATCCCCCTGACGCATTCACCGCGGCCACGACGTCGTCGACGGAGGAGCTCGCCGCGCTGACCTGCGTGGTCGAACCGTCGGCGGCGACGACGGTGAGGACGGCCGGGGAATCGGGCCAGGCGGTCATGGGGGCCGTGACGGAGGTCTGGCCCTGGGCGACGGCCCTGACGACGATGTCGAGGCTGCCGGCGACGGCGGTGCTGCCGGCTTTCGCCGTGACGGAGGTCGAGCTCGTCGAGGTCGCGAAGGCGGTGAGCCCGGCCGTGGTGCGGGTCGTCGCGGCGAGCGTGGCGAGCGACGACACTTTGAGGTTGAGAGCCTGGAGATCGGCGATGGTCGAGTTCGACGATGCGACCCGGGCGCTGAGGAGGGCCTGGGGCGCTGCCTCGATGGCCATGAGCTGGGTGATGAGCGCTGCGGTGTCGAGTCCACTGCCGAGACCCGGGAGCGAGATGCCCACTGTGGTCCTTCCTCTGCGTCAGGGGCTGATGATGGTGCAGGACGGTCCCGGCGGACCCATGGTGGGCCCTACGCCCACCCGGGCCCGCCGGGACCGTCCGTCATGACGGCCTAGCCGAGGAGCTTGAGGACGCCCTGGTTCGACTGGTTTGCCTGGGCCAGCATGGCCGTGCCCGCCTGCGACAGGATGCTCGCACGCGTGTAGTTGACCATCTCGGACGCCATGTCGGTGTCGCGGATGCGCGACTCGGCCGCCGAGAGGTTCTCGCCCGCCACGTTCAGCGAGTTGATCGCCGACTCGAAGCGGTTCTGCTGCGCACCGAGGGTTGCGCGCTGGGTCGAGATGTTCTTGATGGCGGTGTCGATCTTGCCGATCGTGGTCTTCGAGGCGGCGTTGTCCGTCACCAGGAAGGCACCGGTCGCGTCGAGGCCCGAGATGTTCGCGCCACCGACGTTCGAGAGGGTCACGTCGATCGAGTCGTTCGCCGTGGCGCCCGCACCGATCTGGAACGTCACGACCCCGGCGGTACCCGCGGTGCCGTCGAGGAGCTTGATGCCGTTGAAGTTCGTGCCCTTGACGACGCGGTCGAGTTCCTTCGACAGCTCGTCCGCCTCCTTGGTGATTGCAGCGCGCGAGTCGACGTTGTTCGAGTCGTTACCGCCCTGGACAGCGAGATCGCGCATGCGGTGCAGGATGTTGTGCACCTCGGTGAGCGAACCTTCAGCGGTCTGGATGACCGAGATGCCGTCCTGGGCGTTGCGCGCAGCCACCTTGATGCCGGAGATCTGCGAACGCAGGCCCTCCGAGATCGACAGGCCGGCCGCGTCGTCAGCAGCACGGTTGATGCGCAGGCCGCTCGAGAGCTTCTCGAGCGACTTCGACAGCGCGTTCTGCGTGTTGTTGAGGTTGCGGTAGGCGTTGTTGGCCGCGGTGTTGGTGTTGATCTGCATACCCATGATGTATTCCTCCGTGAGTGGGTTCTGTCGCGGGCCCATCCGTGGCCCCGCATCAAGAGCTATCGGCAGGGTGTGCAGTCCCGTTAGAAGGAACATCGACTCCGGGCCACGCGACCCGCGGTCGCGGGGGCTGTCAGGAGGCGGTGGAGATGCGTCCGCGCAGCGCGGCGCGGCGCGACACCTCGAGCACGGCCTGCTCGGCGACGCGGGCGAGATAGGCGCTCCGGCTGGCTGCCGCGACACGGGAGACGGGCACGTGCGCCTCGTCGCCGTCCGAGTAGTGCGTCCCCATGCCGTCGCGGAGCAACCGGATGGCCTCCGAGCGCTGCTGGGAGACGGCGGAGTGCGTGATGCCGAGTTCTGCCGCGATGTCCGTCACGGTGCGATCCTCGAAGTACACGGCGACGATGATGGCGCGCATCCGCTCGGGCAGGGCGTCGACGGACGCCCGGAGGTAGCGCAGCTCCTCACCGACCAGCAGGCTCTCCTCCGGGGAGGCGATCTCCGTCGCCAGTGAGTCGGCCACCGTCTCGTCGAGCGCCGTGACGGAACGGCCCGCGTCGGCGAGGGCGAGGCGGGCGGTCTCGCGGTCGACCCCCATCGCCTGGGCGAGTTCCTCGACGTCCGGCGTCCGGCCGAGCGCCGCGGTCAGGGTCTCCTGGACGGCGAGAGTCTCCTTGATGCGTCGCCGGGCGGACCGGGGCGCCCAGTCGGCCGACCGCATGTCGTCGGCGAAGGCGCCGACGATGCGGCGGCGGGCGTATGCCCCGAAGGGGATGCCGAGGGTCGGATCGAAGGACTCGGCGGACGTGATGAGCGCGATCGCGCCGACGGAGGCCAGGTCGTCGCGGGAGAGGTGCGTCGCCCTCGCGCATACCTCGGAGACCAGATAGCCCACGAGCGGCAGGTTCTCGACGACCAAGGCGTTGCGCTCGATCCGATTCACTGTCCATCCCCCGTTTCGTGGAGCACCGTTCGGTACCCCGTCCGCACTCATTTCGGGTATGGGTGTGATCCTGCGGGTCTGCTTCATCGCATCCGCGCCTCCGGATGCGACTCCGGAAACGGGCTTTCGACCCGCGTCAAAACTATCCGCACCGGCGTCGTATTCCACTCCGAGAATGCGCCCCAGTCCGAGTGTCGGCACGTTGGCCGACACATCGTTGTACCCCGGAATCCGCCGACGCGCGCGCCACATGGCGTACCCCTCCCGGAAAAGTGGGCCGCGCTCACTAACATGGAGCGCGATGCGACCGACAGTTGCTTTCACGAGCCGAAAGCGCCGGGAAGCGACGATGGAGGATCATCGTGCAGCCCGATGCGAATGGAGAAACAGTGGGGGCCACCGAATTGTCAGCAGTGCTGTGGCATGAACGCGAACTCCTCGAGCTGTTGCTCTTCAAGCTCGAGGAACAGCAGCTCCTGCTCACTGCCGGGAAATCCCGCTGGATTCCCTTCGCCACCCGCGAGATCGAGCAGGTCGCCGAGCGGTTGCGGGAGAGCGGCCTCGGCCGTTCCGTGGAACTCGACACCATCGCAGCCGAATGGGGCGTCGCCCCCGAGGTCACGCTGCGCCAGCTCGCCGAAGCGGCACCCCCCGGACCGTGGGGCGACATCCTGCGCGACCACCTCGCCGCCATGACCGACCTGACGACAGAGATCACCGCGATGCGCGACCTCAACGATGCCCTCCTGCGCTCCGCCCTCCGCTCGACCCAGGAGGTCGCAGCAGGAATCGACGGCGACTCCGGCACCTACGACGCCCACGGGACCACGAGCGCGTCAGCGGGCGGCGCGCGCATCATCGATCGCGAGCTGTGACGGACTCATGAGTACTTTCGGCGCCCTGAACACCGCGTACACCGGCCTCGTCGCCGCGCGCCTCGGCCTCGACGTGGTCGGGCAGAACCTGACGAACGTCAACACCGACGGCTACACCCGCCAGCGGGTGTCGTCATCCGGGATCGGCGCCGTGACGGCCGGACGGTTCAGCACGGGTGCGACCGTGGGGCAGGGCGTCTCCATCGACGGCATCGCCCGTCTGGCCGACGCGCGCCTCGATGCCCGCCTCCGCGGCGCGGTGTCGGTGGCCGGATTCTCGTCGACCAGGGCCACGGCGCTCAGTGCGCTCGAGAAGTCGCTCAACGAGCCGGGCTCCTCGGGAGTCTCGGCGCAACTCGGCGAGTTCTGGGCCGCATGGGGAGACCTGTCCAACCGCGCTGGGGAGCCGGCTGCCGAGACGGTGCTGCTGCAGCAGGCGACCACGCTCGTGGCGAGGATCAGCTCGGGAGCGCAGGCGGCCCGGTCGCAGTGGTCGGATCTCAGAGCCGGCGTCGATGACCAGGCAGCACAGCTCAATTCCGCGGGTTCGCAGGTCGCGGAGCTGAACGCCAGCATCCGTTCGACGCTCGCCGCCGGCGGATCGGCCAACGAACTGCAGGATCAGCGCAGCCGTCTCCTCACCACCATCGCCGGACTCGCCGGAGGATCGGTGCGGCAACAGGACGACGGAACCGTCACGGTCTACCTCGGCGGCAACGCCCTGGTGACGGGCGACAGCTTCCGAGCCGTCACCGTCGTCGGCGGCTCCAGCATGCTCACCGCCTCGACCGATCCCGTGCACCTCGAGTGGGCTCATCACCCGGGCATCTCCGTGGATCTCGACGGCGGCTCCATCGGCGCCGCCGTCACCGTGCTCGCCCCGACGGAGCCCGGTGGCACCGGTGGTGCCCTCGCGGAGACCGCGGCAGGCTACGACGCCCTCGCCGTGCAGCTCGCCGAGCAGGTCAACGTGGTCCACCGCACCGGCGTGACGTCGGACGGCACCACCGGCCACGACTTCTTCACGATCACGGCCGGCGTCCCGGCAGCCCAGGGGCTGCGCGTGGTCCCCGTCGACGGATCCGGCATCGCCGCCGGAGCCCCCGGTGCCGGAGGATCCGATGGATCGATCGCCGACGTGATCTCGGAGATCGCGCGTTCGGACGGCTCCCCCGACGACCTGTGGTCGGGCCTGGTCACCCGGGTGGCCGTGTCGGCGAAGACCGAGATCCGCAATTCGGCGCTGGCCGACCTCGCCTCGAGCAGTGCGACGGCGGCGCAGCAGTCGAATGCCGCCGTCGACCTCGACGAGGAGAACATGAACATGCTGGCCTTCCAGCGCGCGTACCAGGGCGCCGCCCGCGTCATGACCGCGATCGATGAGGCGCTCGACACCCTGATCAATCGCACCGGACTCGTGGGGAGGTAGCGCGTGATCACCCGTGTGACCCAGACGATGATGATGCGCTCGGCGCAGCAGAACCTGCAGGCGAGCGCAGCGCGTCTCGCCGCCACCCAGGACAAGGCGTCGTCGCTGCGTGCCATCACGCGCCCGTCCGACGACCCGACGGGAACGGCCGACGCCCTGCGCACCAGGGCGGAGCAGCGCGCGGTCGACCAGTACACCCGCAACACCGACAACGGCATCGGATGGCTGACGGCGGCCGACTCCGCCCTCTCCACCGCCACGAACGTGCTGCGGCGCGCGCGCGACCTCACGGTCCAGGGCGCCAACGACGGGGCTCTGTCCGACACCGCGAAGGAGTCGCTCGCCCTCGAGCTCGAATCCCTGCGCGACGACCTGCTCGGCATCGCCAATACGTCGTATCTCGGCCGCAACGTCTTCGCAGGCAACTCGGATGCCGGTGTCGCGTTCGCGGCGGACTACTCGTTCACCGGCACGGTCGGCAGCACGGTTCAACGCCGCGTCGCGGCCGACCAGACCGTGCGGGTGGACGCCGACGGGGCCGCCGCATTCGGCGAGGGGGCGGCATCCGTCTTCCAGCTCCTCGACGACATCGCGACCGACCTCCGTTCGGGAGTCAACGTGAAGGCCCGGCTCGGGCAGATCGATGATCGCGCGACCGCGATCGTGGGCGCCCAGGCCGAGGTCGGGCAGAGACAGGCGCAGGTCGAACGCGCGAAGGAGACACTCGTGGCACAGACCGGAACCCTCGAAACCCGACGGGCGTCGATCGAGGACGTGGATCTCGGCCAGATGGCACTCGACCTCAAGATGCAGGAGCTCGCCTACCAGTCGGCGATCGCCGTCTCGGCGAAGGTGCTCCCCGCGACCCTCATGGACTACCTCCGATGATCGACACGCTGACTTTCACGTCCCCGCCCCCCGGCCTCGAGCCGGGTACGCGCTTCACCCTGCACGCGCTCGACGGCGCGGCCGGCGTGTACGCGATGCGATCGGTGACAGTGCCGCGGCTGCGCCTCTTCGTCGTCGAGGCCCCGCTCTACGTCGCCGACTACCACCCGACGCTGGATGCCGACAGCCGAGCCATGGTGGCCGCCGACGAGGTCGAACCCGTCCTCCTGCTCGTGTCATCGGTCGGGGCGGACGGTCCGACGGTGAACCTGGCGGCACCGATCGCCATCAATCCGCAGACGGGGACGGCCGTGCAGGTCATCCTCGACGGCCAGGACTGGCCGCTCCGCCACACCCTGACGGTCGCCGCCTGAGCCGGTCCCGGCTCACTCGTCCTCGACGACGTCCTCGGCGAGGAGTTCCCGCACCCGCGGGACGACGACGGTGCCGTAGAGCTCGATGCTCCGCATCATCTGATCGTGCGGCAGCGTGCCGTTGGAGTACTTGAGGTCGAACCGCTGGATGCCGAGGGCGCGCACGGTCGCGGCGATCTTCTGCGCGACGGTCTCGGGCGATCCGACGTTCAGGGCGCCGTCCGGGCTCGCCTCGTGGTCGAACGAGTCGCGGGTCATCGGCGCCCAGCCGCGTTCGCGGCCGATGCGGGTCACCATCGCCTGGTGGTGCGGCCAGAGCTGCTCCCTGGCCAGGTCGTCGGTGTCGGCGATATGGCCGGGCGAGTGGACGGCGATGGGCAGGGTCGGCTTGCCGAGCTGGTCGAGTGCGCGGTGGTACAGGTCGACGAACGGGCGGAATCGGGCTGGACTGCCGCCGATGATGGCGAGCACGAGCGGGAAGCCGTAGCCGGCGGCCCGGACGACGGACTCCGGCGATCCTCCGACTCCGACCCAGGTGCGGAGGGATCCGGATGCGGTCTTCGGGTAGACCTCCTGGGCGACCAGGGCGGCGCGCTTGCGGCCCTCCCAGGTCACGGGCTGCTCGGTGATGAGCTCTGCGAAGAGCGCGAGCTTCTCCTCGAACAGGTCCTCGTACTCGCTCAGCTGGTAGCCGAACAGCGGGAACGACTCGGTGAACGACCCGCGCCCGAGGATCACCTCGGCGCGTCCGTTCGAGATGCCGTCGAGGGTGGCGAAGCGCTGGAACACCCGCACGGGGTCGTCGGAACTCAGCACTGTCACGGCCGACCCGAGGTGGATGCGCTCGGTCTTCGCGGCGATCGCCGCCAGCACGACCTCGGGTGCCGAGACGGCGAAGTCGTCTCGGTGGTGCTCGCCGACGCCGAAGAAGTCGAGGCCCACCTGATCGGCCAGCACGC
>JBEVEO010000119.1:0-61101 GCA_040512695.1 Leifsonia sp.
TCGCCGGCGCGCCGGAACTCGATGGTGCAGCGCTCGTCGCACTGCTGACGGCTGCGCGGGACGGGATCGTCCTCCGCGGCAAGGCGGAGTCCGGCGACAAGACCATGGTGGACGCGTGGACTCCGGCGGTCGATGCCGCATCGGCGGCGGCTGCGGCCGGTGCCTCAGAGGCCGACATCCTCGATTCTGCGGCCACCGCCGCCGAGGAGGGCGCCGTCGCGACCGAGCCGCTGGTCGCCCGCAAGGGCCGTGCCAGCTATCTCGGCGAGCGGGCGATCGGGCACCGCGACCCGGGTGCCCAGTCCAGCGCGTACCTGCTCCGAGCCGCAGCCGACGCCGCCCGGGCGGTGTGAGGTGTCCGCCGAGCCCGCCAGGGTCGGGCTGGTGATCGTCTCGCACAGCGCGAAGATCGCCGACGGCGTCGTGGAACTCGCCGCCCAGATGGCGCCCGCCACCGTGATCGTCGCGGCCGGAGGGACGGACGACGGACGCATCGGCACGAGCTTCGACCTGATCTCGTCGGCCGTGGGGCGCGCCGACGGGGGAGCGGGCGCCGTCATCCTGTGCGACCTCGGTTCGGCGATCCTGACGGCCGAGACCGCGGTCGAGTTCCTCGACGACGACGTGCGGGAGCGCGTGCGGATCGCCGATGCCCCGCTCGTCGAGGGCTCGGTCGCCGCCGCCGTCGCCGCGGAGTCCGGTGAACCGCTCGCCGCGGTCCTGGCCGCGGCCGAGTCGGCGAACCGCACGATCGAGGCCGCAGAGGCCGCGGCGGTGACGACCGCCGCTGCGGCGGGCGGGCAGTACACGCGCAGCCTGGAACTGGTGAACAAGGACGGCCTGCACGCGCGACCGGCAGCCGATCTCGCCAAGCTCGCAGCGACCTTCGAGCCGATCGTGACCGTGAACGGCACCAACGCGAAGAGCGTGCTCGGGATCATGGCCCTCGGCCTCACCCGCGGCGCCGCCGTCGAACTGTCCGGGCCGGACACGCCGGCCGGCCGGACGGCCGTCGACGAACTCGCAGCCCTCGTGGAATCCGGGTTCGGCGAGGCCTGAGCGGATTCGGGCGTAGCACCGCCGGGCCGACCGGGACTAGCATGTGGCCATGTCCAAGGACGACGGCGCAGGAACGCACGAGAACGGATTCCGGCACTTCTTCGAGTGGGTGGACACCAAGTTGGCGCCCGCCTTCGGGGATTCGGCGCCGACACCGATCGGCGACGCCGGGACGCCGCCCGAGGAGCGGCCGTGTCCGCTCTGCGGTCACCTCATGAGCGAGCATGTCATCGAGCGCTCGACGCTGAACACGACGCTGGAGTGCCCGACGGGGGAGAGGCTGCCGCTCCCGACCGATGGCCCGGTCGACGAGTTCGGAATGCCCGCTTCGGAGGAACGCCTCCTGAAGCTCGCCCGTCGCCGCTGACCTCCACGTCGACCGAGCAGGTCAGTTGCCGCCTGCCACCCGGATGTTCGCACCCGAGATGTAGGTGGCGTCCGGCCCGAGCAGGAAGGCGACGGCGCCGGCGATCTCGTCGGGGTGCCCCGCGCGGCGCATCGGGATCCGCGGCGCCCGTTCCGCCGCAGCATTCGGCCGGCCGGCGGCGGCATGGATCTCGGTGTGGGTCGTCCCGGGCGAGACGGTGTTCACGCGCACCCCGAACGGGCCGAACTCCTTCGCCAGGCCCACCGTGAGGATGTCGAGTGCGGCCTTGCTCATCGCATACGGGATGTAGGTCTCTGGCGCGCCGGTCGTGGCGGCGCCGGACGAGATGTTCACGATCGCACCTCCCGAGCCGCCGCGGTTCGTCGCGAAGTGCGCGATGGCCTGCTGGGAGAGGATGAGCGGCGCGAGGTCGTTGACGGCGAACACACCGCGGGCCTCCTCGACGTCGAGTTCGAGGAATCCGCCGATGCGCCCCGTGATCCCGGCGTTGTTCACGAGCCCGGTGAAGGAGCCGAAGTGCTCGATGACCGCAGGGATCACGCCGGCCGTCGCCGCGGCGTCCCCGAGATCGCACGGGATGACCAGCACGGTGCTGCCGCCTGCACGCAGCGCCTCGGCGACCGCCTCAGCGTCCGCACCGCGTTCGCGGTAGGTGATCGCCAGGTCGTGGCCGTCGGCGGCGAGCCGCTCGGCGATCGCCCGGCCGATGCCCCGGCCTCCGCCGGTGATGATCGTGACAGGACGGCGCTGGGCACTCTCGGAGGTCATGGATCCAGCCTAGAACGCCTTTAGGCTGGACGGGATGCTCACCCTCCTCGCCGTCCTGCTCCTCGTCAATGCCGCGTTCTCGGTGATCGTCTGGCCCAGCTTCTTCCGCCGGATCGCCGCCGATCCGCGGGCCAGGGATGCGGACGGGCGCCGCACCCGGTTCTTCACCGTGCACGCCGTGCTGATCGGCGCCGCCCTCCTCATCGCCGCCGTCTCGGCCGTCGCGGCGATCGCCGCCCTCATCACGGCCTAGCCGAGCTGCAGCCGAGACGGGCTCCGCCGTCGCCGGATCCGGGGGAGGGGTGGCGTCTACCGAACCCGGGGAGGGGTGGCGTCGACCGGACCCGGCAGCCAGAATTGAGGAACACTCGCTGGCGAGGGGAGCCGATCATGGCCGGGACGTTGTGGGCGAAGGCCCGTGGCGAGGCCGTGCAGCGCGCCGACGGCGCCCAGTTCGTCGACACCCGGGCGATCGGGGCCGGCAGGTGCTGACGCAGGTCTCCGCTGGGGTGCTCATCCACGAGAGCGAGTTCTGCCAGAGCAATGCCGTCGTGGTGCAGGGCGGGGCCGGAGTCCTGCTCGTCGATGCGGGAGTGCACGAGGGCGAGCTGACCTGCCTCGTGAGCGATCTGGCGGCGCTCGGGCAGCCCGTCGCAGCCGGCTTCTCGACGCATCCGCACTGGGACCACCTGCTCTGGCATGCCGGGCTCGGCGCTGCACCCCGCCACGGCACCGCGCGCGCGGCGGCGACCGCCCGGGATCGGCTGTCCGGCGGGATCGACGCCCGCCGGTTCGGCATCCCCGACGACGTCCCGCTGGACCTGCTCGGTCTCATCGCCGGGCTGCCCGCCGAGACGACGCGGCTGCCGTGGGACGGCCCGGGGATCCGGATCATCGAGCATCAGGCGCATGCCCCGGGGCACGCGGCGCTGCTGATCGAGGACCGGGGTGTGCTCGTCGCGGGCGACATGCTGTCCGACGTCCTCATCCCGATGCTCGACCTGAACGGCACGGCAGACCCGATCGGGGACTACCTCAGTGCGCTGCGGCTGCTCGAGGACGCGGCCGGCGACGTCGATGTCGTCATCCCCGGCCACGGGGCCGTCGGCGGAGCCGTCGAGATGCGGAAACGGATCGAACGGGATCGGGCGTACCTCGACGCGCTGCGGGCAGGCGAGGATCCCCGTGACCCACGGATCGGTCCGTCGGCCCGGCCGGGGTGGGAATGGGTGAGCGATGTGCACACGGGACAACGCCAGCGCCTGCACCAGCGGACCGAGGGCGGCGGCGGGTAGGCGAGCGGGGCCTCACCGAATGCTCGGCACGACCACACGTTCGTCGTGATCGTCGAGCACGTACATGGCGATCACGGTCGCTCGGTAGAGCCGATGTCTCGCATCGCCCGAGAGCTGCTCGACGGACCACCGGGGGAGACCGCGATCGACCGAACGCGCGTTGTACAGGGCCAGCGCGCCGTCCCTGCCGCGCTCGTCGACCTCCTCGGCGCGAGCAGCGGCGTACACGGCGGAACCATCGCCCGGTGGTCGCGACGAGTCGAAGATGGTGATCGCGACCACCGGATGGGCTGCGATGTTCAGGGAGTGCCTGGCCCCGGGCTTGGACGCCCACACGAAGCCGGCGCGTCCGTCGGGGGCGAACCAGACCGGCGTGCTCCAGGGGTCGCCAGCCGGATCGACGGTTGCGATGGTGAGGTAGGCGTTCTCGGCGATGAGCCGCTCGGCGAGGACCGTCGGATCATTACTTGTCATAATGTGCATTATCGGTCTAAAGGACAGTCGTCTGACAGGAGGGGTTCCGCGCCCGGGATCCGGCCGCTCGTCAGCTCACGGCCTTCTTCACGAGAGCTGCGAGCCTCTTCTCGCCGTCGGCGGTCAACGAGGTCAACGCGAACGACGTCGGCCACATCTCGCCGTCGTCCAGCTTCGCCGAATCGTTGAATCCGAACGTCGCGTAGCGCGTCTTGAACTTCGACGGGTTCTGGAAGAAGCACACGACGGCTCCGTCCTTCGCGTAGGCCGGCTGTCCGTACCAGAGCTTCGGATCGAGCTCCGGGGCTGCCGCCGTCACGACGGCGTGGATACGCTCGGCCAGCTCGCGCTCCGAGTCCGGCATCTCGGCGATCGCCGCCAGGACGGCCTGCGCGGCCTCCTCGCGGTTCGCCGACGCCTTCAGTTCCTTCGCACGCTCCTTCATGGCGGCGCGTTCCTCCGCCGTGAAGCCGCTCGACTTCGTCCTGGTGGCCGGCTGTGCTGCGTCGTTCATGTACGACTCCCCTTTTCTGAGTGTTTCCTGTGAACTACACTAGCGAATCGGAGACATCCTCGCTTCTCCGAATCTGCTCGATGCGGCTCCCCGTCGCCTCAGCCGCCGACGTACGCCGCGAGGTGTTCGCCCGTGAGGGTGGAGCGGCCGGCCACGAGGTCGGCCGGTGTGCCCTCGAAGACGATCCGGCCGCCGTCATGGCCTGCTCCGGGCCCGAGGTCGATGATCCAGTCGGCGTGCGCCATCACGGCTTGGTGATGCTCGATCACGATGACCGACTTGCCGGAGTCGACCAACCGGTCGAGGAGGCCGAGCAGCTGCTCCACGTCGGCGAGGTGGAGGCCCGTCGTCGGCTCGTCGAGCACGTACACCCCGCCCTTCTCCGCCATGTGCGTCGCGAGCTTCAGGCGCTGGCGCTCACCGCCCGAGAGGGTCGTGAGTGGCTGGCCGATGCGCAGGTACCCGAGGCCGACGTCGGCGAGGCGCTTCAGGATGGCGTGCGCGGCGGGCAGGCGCGCCTCCCCCGCCCCGAAGAACTCCTCGGCCTCGGTCACCGACATCGCGAGGACCTCGCTGATGTCGCGGCCGCCCAGGTGGTAGTCGAGCACCGAGGCGTCGAACCGCTTCCCTTCGCACACCTCGCAGGTGGTCGCGACGCTCGCCATGACTCCGAGGTCGGTGTAGATGACTCCTGCACCGTTGCAGTTGGGGCACGCGCCCTCGGAGTTTGCGCTGAACAGGGCCGGCTTCACCCCGTTGGCCTTCGCGAACGCCTTGCGGATCGGCTCGAGCATGCCCGTGTATGTGGCCGGATTGCTGCGCCGTGATCCCCTGATCGCCCCCTGGTCGACCGACACCACCCCATCACGTCCGGACACGGAGCCGTGGATGAGCGAGCTCTTGCCCGATCCGGCCACGCCGGTCAGTACGACGAGGACGCCGAGCGGGATGTCGACGTCGACGTCGCGCAGGTTGTGCGCGGTCGCCCCGCGCACCTCCAGCACGCCGTCGGGCGTCCGCACCGACCCCTTGACGGCGGCCCTGTCGTCGAGATGACGGCCCGTGACGGTGCCGCTGGCCCGCAGCCCGTCGATGGTGCCCTCGAAGCAGATGGAGCCGCCGCTCTCCCCGGCGCCGGGACCGAGGTCGACGACATGGTCGGCGATGACGATCGTCTCCGGCTTGTGCTCGACGACCAGCACGGTATTGCCCTTGTCGCGGAGCTGCAGGAGAAGGGTGTTCATCCGCTGGATGTCGTGCGGGTGCAGGCCGATGGTCGGCTCGTCGAAGACATATGTCACGTCCGTCAGGGAGGATCCGAGATGGCGGATCATCTTGGTGCGCTGCGCCTCTCCGCCCGAGAGCGTTCCGGACGGCCGGTCGAGGGAGAGATAGCCCAGGCCGATCTCAACGAACGAATCCAGGGTCTGCTGCAGCGAGGTGAGGAGCGGTCCGACCGATGGCTCGTCGAGTCCGCGCACCCACTCGGCGAGGTCGCTGATCTGCATCGAGCACGCATCGGCGATGCTGATGCCCGCGATCTTCGATGCCCGCGCGCCGGCGCTGAGGCGGGTTCCGCCGCATTCGGGGCAGGCGGTGAACGTCACGGCACGCTGCACGAAGGCGCGGATGTGCGGCTGCATCGCGTCGACGTCCTTGGACAGGAACGACTTCTGGACCTTCGGGATGAGGCCCTCGTACGTGAGGTTGATGCCGTTGACCTTGACCTTGGTCGGTTCGCGGTGGAGGAAGTCGTGCAGCTCGGCCTCGGTGTAGTCGCGGATCGGCTTGGTCGGGTCGAAGTAGCCGGACTCGCTGAAGATCCGCACCGACCAGCCGTCGGCGGTGTACCCGGGAATGGTGATGGCGCCCTCGACGAGCGACTTGTCCTGGTCGTAGATCTGGGTGAGGTCGATGTCGGACACCGTCCCCATGCCCTCGCAGCGCGGGCACATGCCGCCTGTCTGCGAGAAGGTCCGCTCGCTCGTGGTGCCGCCGACGGTGATCGCGCCACTCCCCTGCACGGAAGGCACGTTGAATGAGAACGCCTGCGGCGAGCCGATGTGCGGCTGTCCGAGCCTGCTGAAGAGGATGCGCAGCATCGCGTTCACGTCGGTGGCCGTGCCGACGGTCGATCGGGCGTTGGCCCCCATCCGCTCCTGGTCGACGATGATGGCCGTCGTCAGTCCCTCGAGCACGTCGACGTCGGGACGCGCGAGCGTCGGCATGAAGCCCTGGACGAACGCGCTGTAGGTCTCGTTGATCATCCGCTGCGACTCGGCGGCGATCGTGCCGAACACGAGCGAGCTCTTGCCGGAGCCGGAGACCCCGGTGAAGACCGTCAGCCGGCGCTTCGGGATCTGGATGCTCACGTCCTTGAGGTTGTTCTCGCGGGCACCCTGCACGCGGATCAGGTCGTGGTTGTCGGCGATCGGTCCAGCAGGAGACTGCGTGTCCGTACTCGTGGCCGTGCTCATCGTCTCTCCATCATCCTCTCGAGCGTGCCGCAGGTGCGGGCCTCCGCGGCGGCGCGGGCTTCTTCACGCTACCGTCAGTCCCCCACATCCGGTCCCCACATCCGATCCCCGCGTTCCGCCGATCCGCCGTCATCGCTCCAGGGCCTCGACGACCGAGCCGTCGGCCGGGATGCCGGATTCGCGGACCGTGGCTCCCGGGACCCGCGCCGGCCACTCCCGGAACCGGCGGAACGCGAGCGGGAGCCCGCTGGCGACGGCCAGGTCGAGGGAGTCCATCACCTGGAGATGCACATGGGGCTGCGTCGAGTTCCCGGAGTTGCCGCACGCGGCGAGCTCGTGCCCAGCCAGCACCCGATCGCCGACCGATACCCGCACCGATCCGGCCCTGAGGTGCACCACGGCCACGAAGGCGCCTGCCGTCTCGGCCGCGATGATCACGTGGTTCCCGGCGATCGCGTCGACGCCCCGCCGGACTCTGGCCGCCTGGCCGAGTGCGTACGGGAGGAGGGCCGGTTGCGATCGACGGGCGACGTGATCGGTCTCGCCGTCGTGCACGGAGACGACGGCGCCGGCCACCGGGGCGAGGATCGGCCGACCGAACGACCAGAACCGCTCGACGGGTTCCGTCGCGAGGTACGTCCTCCAGTCACGCCGTTGCGCCGTGCGGTGCCGATCGTCCACCCCGACGAAGTCGATCGCGTAGCGCTCACCGAACAGGTCGGTGCCGTGACTCGGGATCCGGCGCGCCGGGCTGTTCTGCACCAGCCAGCGGCCCTCGAACGGCAGCGAGAGCATGATCGCCCCGTCCGTCGAGCGCGGCGCGGACCCCTCGGTCATCGCATCAGCCTACGACCATCGTCCGGCAGGGCCGATGGGCCGCGGAGCCCGGAATGCGACATCGCGGGTCGCATTCCTGTGAATTCGCCCAATGTGCGCCAGAATCAGGTTCACCAACCTCTCTAAGGAGTGACATGTCCGACACCACTGCCCTGGGATTCGAGATCGATCCCAGTCGTCTCAGCAAGAACGAAGTCAACGGCATCCGCGTCGCCCTCGGCATCAGTGCCGTCGTCGCGTTGGTGGTCGGCATCCTCGTGCTCGTGTGGCCGGAGAAGACCGCGGGCCTCCTCGCGATCCTCTTCGGCATCTACTTCCTGATCATCGGCGTGGTCCGTCTCGCGAAGGGCATCTTCTCGCGGGGCATCTCCGGCGGATCCCGGGTGCTCAACATCCTGCTCGGCCTGCTGCTCCTCATCGCGGGGATCTTCGCCCTCCGCAACCTGGAGACGACCGTCGCGTTCCTCGGCGTCATCATCGGTGTCGCCTGGATCATCGAGGGTGTCGCCGCACTCGTGGAGTCCGCATCGGACTCGTCGCGCTGGCCCGGCATCGTCTTCGGGATCATCAGCATCATCGCCGGTATCGTCGTGCTCTTCCTTCCGCAGGAGTCGGTCACCGTGCTGATCTGGGTCGGTGGCATCTTCCTGGTGATCGCCGGGCTCGTGCAGCTCGTACAGGCGTTCACGTTCGGTCGTCAGGCCAAGCTCAGCTGATCGACCACTGACGTCGATGGGCCCGGCTCCTCCCAGGAGCCGGGCCCATTCGTCTGTGCGGCGGGTTCAGACCGGGCGATCCGCGGATTCCCGTGCACCCGGGGCATCGGGCGCGACGGCCGGCACGCGGGCCGTGACATCCCGGACGAGCGAGCCGAGTCCGGAATCGCCGAGTTCGAGAGGGCGCTCCGGCGTGGACGGGGCGTCGGCGGCAGCGGTCGGCGGCGTCCGTCGTCGCCGGACGACGAGCACGAGGAGCCACACCGCGGCTGCGGTCAGCAGCAGGAGCCCTGCGATGGCCGCCCAGACCGCCCACCACGCCACGGCGACCGGCGTCACCATGGTCTCGCCCAGGGTCGCACTGGCGGAGGTGAACGAGTCGGGGGCCGGTTGCGTCACGGTGACGCCCTGCGCGATGGACGGATCGACCGTGAACGAGCTCGTGACCGAGAACTCGCTCCCCCGCGGAAGCTCGGCGTCCACAGGGATGACGAGGGCGTCCGTCTCCCCTGCCTCCTGGGCGACCTGCTCGCTGAAGACAGCGTTTCCCTTCGCATCCGTCACCTCGAAGGACCAGGTCCCGGCCGGAGCACCGCCGGCTGCGTCGACGTAGCTGCCGGCCAGGGAGGCTCTCAGGAGCGGCTCCTCGGAGACCGACGCGTCCATCGAGGCCGACACCGTCGCCGTCACATCGAGGGGGGTGATGGTCAGGATCTTCTCCGCGGTCGTCTGGCTGGTCTGACTCCGCGACCCGGCTGCCGGGTTGAAGATCGCGCGGAGCGAGTGTTCCCCGGCGCCGAGCAACGGCTGCGCGGTGGGCTGCGCGACGTAGACCAGCCCATCGGCCTGGATCGGCAGTCCGGCGGCATAGGCGCCTGCGATCCCGTCGACGTAGACGTCGACGGTTCCGGACGATGGCTGCACGGAATCGTACGGCTCGACGGCCGCGACCGCGATGGTCAGATACCAGTCCGAACCGAAGACCGCCGAGACGGCCGGTTCGCCGACGAAGGTCGTGGTGGTCGCCCCGGACTCGGCGAACGCGACCTGCGGGACGGCGACCGCGATGGCGCCTCCCGCGATGACCGCGACGATGGCGGCCGGAAGAAGCAGGGATCTACGCGACATGGGTCGCCTCCGCGACGATCGGGAGCCGCGGACGCCGGGGCGAACGCAGCCGGACGGACAGGACGATGATGGCGGCGATGAGTCCGAGGGCGAGCACTCCCCCGGCCACGAACGCCCACACGGGAACGCTGGCCTGGCCGGCCACCGCAGCCGGGTCGCTGGGCGGCGGATCCGCCGGGGACGTCGGCACCGGCCGTTGCACGGCCGCGGCCGTATAGGGGAACGGCGTGGCCGCGGCGATCGTGAAGTTGTCCGCCGCTTCCGCCGACGGCGTGAACGACGCGTTCGCCGTGTAACCGGCGCCCGCCTCGGCTCCGGTCCAGTACACGGTGACCGCGGGACCGGCACCGCGCTCCTGCTCGATGGTCTGGTCGAGCACGGTTGCGCCGTCCGCGGCGTCGACGCTCACGTGCCATGACCCGGCGGGAAGGACGGCCGCTCCCGCGGCGGTCAGTCCGGGGTCGATCAGGGACAGGAAGTCACCGGACAGGCTCGCCGTGATCACCGCGTTCTCGGTGTTGCTCGGATCGGCGAGCATCCTCACGTCGGTCGCGAGAGCCGCCGGGGCGATCGTCAGGGTCACGGGGGCACTCTCGCCGGCGAAGCGATTCCCGTACTGGGTGGCGTCGACGGAGGCGGTCACCGTGTAGGTGCCGGCTGCCAGCGGTTCCCTGTCGTAGCTCGACGAGACGTAGCCATGCGCGTTGTGCGCATCCGTCGAGTACAGGGTGACGAGCGAGTACGGATCCTCGGTCCCCGAGACGTGCACACGCGCGAGCGCATCCTGACTCCAGTAGTAGAAGCTCCCCGAGATCGTGGCCGTCATCCCCCATGCCTGTCCGTAGATGACGTCGGTGGTCGCCGGGGTGAGGTTGATCTGCGTGTCACCATCAGCTGCCGCGGACTGGGCGCCGACCCCGACGGATGCGACGATCGCCGTGGCGCTCAGCGCTCCCGCGAACCAGCGATATATTCCCCTGCTGGAATTCAATGTCACTCCCGTCGATCGAATGCCTCGAGAGTGATATTGCCAGAGCGGATGGATGCGGCGCGCACCGCAGGGTCACGAATCCGCATCGACTTCGCGGACCGATCGGGGCGGGTCAGCCAGCGAAATCGCTGATGTCGCCGACGTACCGGGTGTTGTCGCCTGGGATGGGGTCGACGGCGGCCGCCGCGACCTCGGCGGCGAACTCGCCGACGTTGTAGAGCTTGCCGGCCGAGTCCTTCCTGGCCGAGATCGCACCGGGGTTCGCACGCTCCAGGAGGGTGGCGGTGATGGTGCCCTCGATCATGTCGCCCGACACGACGACGAAATCGATTCCGGCCTCGGCGAGTTCGGGGATCCTGGCCCGCAGGGCGTCCTCGCCGGCGCGCTTGCTCAGGGCGACGGGCTCGTACTCGGGCATCGTCGGGGTCGTGCCGATGAAGTGCGCCTGGTGGCTCGTGACGAATACCACGCGCGCCCCGGATGCGAGGTGCGGCAGGGCGGCGTCCAGCACGCCGAGCTGCGCATCGCGATTGAGGGTCATCGCGTAGTCGGCGGCCATGCCGGACTCCATGCCGCCCGAGGCATTCAGGACGAGGATGTCGATGTCGCCGAACTCGGCGGCGACGGCCGACATGAGGGCGTCGACGGATGCGCGGTCGGTCAGGTCGGCGCCGACTGTCAGTGCGCGGCCACCGGTGGCGCGGATCTCATCGGCGAGCTTGACCGCGCGCGCCTGCTTGTTGCGGAAGTTGATCACGACGTTCGCGCCGGCCTCGGCGAACAGGCGGACGGTGTCTGCTCCGATGCCTCGGGACGAGCCGGTGACGACGGCGGTCTTGCCGGTGAGCGAACCGGGTGCGAGGGGGTTGGTCACGTCGGACTCCTAGCAGGTCTGTGCGGATCTCGGGGGCGGCGCGACGACGCGCACCAGCCCCGATGAGACTACCAATCTTCCCGGATGTCGCCGGCGCGGCTGATAGGTTCGATGCAGAGGCAGGGAAGGATTCTCCATGGACGACGGCGTCTTCGCCTACGCGTGGATCGTGTGGCTCGCACTCATCCTGATCTTCGTCACGATCGAGATGTTCACCCTCGAGCTGACCTTCCTCATGATCGCCATCGGCAGCCTCGGCGGACTCCTCGCGAGCATCCTCGGTGCACCCTGGTGGCTGCAGATCGTGATCGCGGCCATCCTGTCCGTCGCCCTCCTCCTGCTCATCCGGCCTCCTCTCCTCCGCGCTCTCAAGCGCGGCGGAGATCCGGCCCGCAGCAACGTCGACGCCCTCATGGGCATGGAGGCGACCGTCGTGGCGTCGCTCGGAACCGGCGGAACCCCGGGACAGGCCAGGCTCGCCAACGGGGAGACGTGGACCTCCCGGCTCTCCCCCATCACCGAGCAGCGCGTGGTCGCGGCGGGCGAGCGGGTCATCGTGACGGCGATCGACGGGGCGACGGCGGTCGTCGTCCCGCTGGAAAGGACTCAAGAGTGACAGACACCCTGACCGGCCAGATCGTCCTGGCCGTGATCATCCTCGCAATCATCGTCTTCGTGCTGGTGGTGCTGTTCCGTTCGATCCGGATCATCCCGCAGGCCTACGCGGGCGTCGTCGAGCGGCTGGGCCGGTACCACAAGACGTTCATGCCGGGGTTGAACCTCCTGATCCCCTTCGTCGACAAGGTGCGTCGTCTGGTCGACCTGCGCGAGCAGGTGGTGTCCTTCCCGCCGCAGCCCGTGATCACCGAGGACAACCTGGTCGTGTCCATCGACACCGTCGTGTACTTCCAGGTGACGGATGCCCGCGCGGCCACCTACGAGATCGCGAACTACCTCGGCGCCGTCGAGCAGCTCACGACCACCACGCTTCGAAACGTGGTCGGCGGGTTGAACCTCGAGGAGGCTCTCACCAGCCGCGACAACATCAACGGCCAGCTGCGCATCGTGCTCGACGAGGCGACGGGCAAGTGGGGCATCCGCGTCAACCGGGTCGAGCTCAAGGCGATCGACCCGCCCCACTCCATCCAGGACTCGATGGAGAAGCAGATGCGTGCGGAACGTGATCGCCGCGCGCTCATCCTCACCGCCGAGGGCACGAAGCAGTCAGCGATCCTCACGGCCGAGGGAGCGCGTCAGGCCGCGATCCTGAGCGCGGAGGGCGATGCCAAGGCCGCCGTGCTGCGCGCGCAGGGCGAGGCCGAGGCCATCCGCACGGTCTTCCAGGCGATCCACGATGGGGACGCCGATCCCAAGCTGCTCGCGTACCAGTACCTGCAGACCCTGCCGCAGATCGCCAACGGAGACGCCAGCAAGCTCTGGATCATCCCGAGCGAGTTCACCGAGGCGCTCAAGGGCTTCAGTTCGGCATTCGGTCCGAAGCCCGGTGCAGGCACTCCCCCGGTCGAACAGCCTCCGACTCCCTGACCGGTGCCGTGAACCCCGCCGGCTCCTATCTCGACACGGCGTGGCCGCGGGTGCTCGCGCACCGCGGCCTCGCCACGTCGGCCCCCGAGAACACCCTGCTGGCTTTCCAGCGGGCCATCGAGGTGGGCGCGACGCACATCGAGACGGACGTCCACGCGAGCGCCGACGGCGATGCGATCATCAGCCATGACGCCGACCTCGAGCGGCTCGTCGGCCGCAAGGTGCGGGTGTCCGACCTCACCACGCGTGAGCTGCTGCAGGTGGACCTCGGTCACGGGCAGTCGTTCTGCACCCTCGAGGACGCCCTCCGCACCTTCCCGCAGACCCGGTTCAACATCGACATCAAGGATGCGGACAGTGTCGAGGCGGCCGCGACCACCGTTCGATCAGCGCGGGCCGTCGACCGGGTGCTCGTGACGTCGTTCTCCGAGCGGCGGCGAGCGGCAACGGCCCGTCTGCTTCCCGGGGTGGCGTCGTCCGCCTCGGCGAGCACCGTGCTGGCGGCCGTCGCCGGGGCCCGGTTCGGGCTGCGCTCCCTGACGTCGCGCGTGCTCACCGGCCTCGTGGCCGTGCAGGTCCCCGAGCGCAGCGCCGGCATACGTGTCATCACTCCCCGCTTCGTGGATGCCGTGCACGCGGCAGGCGTCGAGGTCCACGTCTGGACCGTCAACGAGGCGGAGGACATGGCCAGGCTGCTCGCCATCGGCGTCGACGGCCTCGTCACCGACCGGGCGGACGTGGCCGCCCGGCTGCTCGGCCGGGACGGTTCCGCCTCCCATTCCTGAGTGCCTGCTGTGAGTTCTGCGCGACCCGCCGTTGTCTGGGTACCGGCTGTGTGAACGGGAGGTCGCGGGAAGGTAACGCCCAGCTTGGGACGTTATAACTGTCAAGGCAGTGAGAGGAGATCACCATGGCTGATCGTAGTTTGCGCGGGATGCGCTTGGGCGCACAGAGCCTGCAGAGCGAAGAGGGCGTCGCGTTCGCGCAGCGCGTCAATCACACCTACCGCTGCGAGCACTGCGGTCACGAGTCCGTGATGACATTCTCGGCCGACGCCGAGGCTCCGCAGAGCTGGGAGTGCAAGCAGTGCGGCCTGGAGGCGATCCTCATCGTCGACTCCAAGCCCGTCGTGATCGACCGCTCGGATGAGAAGGTCGCACGAACCCACTGGGACATGCTCTTGGAGCGTCGTACCCTTCCCGAGCTCGAGGAACTCCTCGAGGAGCGTCTCCAGATCCTGCGTGCCCGTCGCGGCCAGCAGAAGATCGGCGCCTAGCCCTCACGCATCCGGCGCCCGATCGTCCTCACCTCGAGGCGGTCGGGCGCTTTCTGTTGCGCCCGGCGGTGATCGCGGCGAGGACGAATCCGGCCAGGCCGATCCCCGACACCAGCCACTCGATGCCGCGCCCGGCGAGCATCGCCGGTGTCATCGTGGTGCTGAGCGGCACCGACTCCACCATCGCCCCCGCGGTGAAGGCGGGAAGCCTGGCGATGTCCGATCCGTCCGGTGCGATGATGGCGCTCTCCCCCACCGTGGAGATGTTCACGACCGTGCGGCCGGTCTCGATCGCGCGCATGCGTGCGATGGCGAGCTGCTGAGCGCTCTCGTCGGTGGGCTGGTCGACGGTTCCGAAGTCCGCGTTGTTGGTCTGGGCGAGGATGATCTGGGCCCCCTGGTCGACCATGTTCGACACCAGCTGGTCGTCTGCGATGTCGAAGCAGATCGAGATGCCCGCGATGACCCCGTCGACGTCGAAGACCGCATCCGTGCGGCCGAACTGGTAGTCCCGCGACACCAGGTCGATGAGGTCGGGGGCGAACGGCCGCCAGAATGCCCGATCCGGCATGTATTCGGCGAACGGCACAGGGTGGCCCTTGTCATAGAAGTCCGTCACGCCCTTCCCCGGCTCCCAGAGGAAGGACGTGTTGTAGTAGCGCTCGTCGCGCACGGTGATCGTCCCGGCGATCAGCGGGGCCTGCATGGCGGTGCTGACGTAGTCGAGGACCTTCGCCGCCTGCTCCGAGCGGTTCGGGTCGACATCCGAGGCGTTCTCGGGCCAGACCACCATGTCGACGTCCTGCCCCACGAGCGGGAGGGTCGCCGAGACGTGGTCATTGAGGATCTCACCGGCCGGTCGGGCTGCGAACAGGCCGGCGTCCGCGTTGCCCTGGACGGCGGCCACCGTCGTCGTGCCTGAGACGATCGTCGGCCAGGCCGGCAGGGCGATGAGCACTGCGACGGCGGCGGCGACGGCTGCCCCGCGCGCGAGTGCCGGCAGGTCGGCCTCGAGGATCATGGCGAACGCGAACGCGGCGAGCCAGGCGATGACGAAGCTGAGACCGGATGCGCCGATCCAGGCGACGAGGTCCGCGAACGGGCCGCTCGACTGGGAGATCGCGAGGCGACCCCATGCGAAGCCGCCGTATGGCGCGACCGCCGTGAAGGCCTCCCGCGCCGTCCACAGCGCTGCGACCACCACGGGGACCATGCCGAGCCGGCCGAGCCGGCTGGGCCAGGTGGCCGATCCCCACCCGAGCACGACGGCGATGAGCGCACAGCCCACGGCGAAGAACAGCGCCTGCAGGATGCCGAGGGCCAGCCAGGGCACGGGACCGAGATACCGGGTGAGCCAGCTGATGTGCTCGAGCCAGAACACGGCACCGGCGGCGAGTCCGACCACGAAGCCGGTCCAGATGGTGCGGCCGAGCAGAGCCGCGAACAGCAGCACGAGGGCGACCGGCGCGAGCGGCCACCAGCCCCGGTCGGGGAAGGCGGCGTCCAGCAGGTAGCCCGACCCGGCCGCGAGCAGCAGCGCGGCCCAGAACGGTACGAACGGCTTCGCTCGTTGGAGGGGGACGCCGGATCGCACCCGTTCAGCCTAAGCGAGCGCGGCCGGTGATCCGCGCACCGTGGCCTAGGCGACCGTCGAGTAGGCCACGATCCCCCGGCGCACCGCGTCGATCGCCGTGCGGGCGTTGCGGGCCACCGGATTGTCGGCCACGACGGAGAGCTGATCGAGCAGGTCGATCGTCTGCTTGGTCCAGCGCACGAAGTCGCCGGCCGCCATGTCGGCCTCGAGCAGCACGTCGGAGAGTCGACCCCCGCGCGCCCACTTGTGCATCGCGAGGCACAGACCCGTGGCGATCGGACTCGACCCGGGCAGCCGGTTCTCGCGCTCGATGTCATCGAGCTCGCTCCAGAGCAGCTGGGTGGCGTCGAGGGCGGCCGGGAATGCGCCGCGCGGCAGGTAGCGCTCGACGGTCTCGCCCTCCTCCCGGCGGGGCTCGAACACGAGCGCGCACGCGATCGCCGCGATCCCGGCCGGATCCAGGCCGTCCCAGAGTCCCCGGCGGAGCGCCTCGGCCGCCAGCAGGTCGCGATCACCGTAGATGCGTCGCAGCATCCGCCCGGCGGAACTGGCGCCCAACCGGCCGTGCTCGTCACGTTCCAGGTACTCGAGGCCGAGGAGGACGTCCGTCACGCGGTCGAAGATCCGGGCGACGGCACCGGTGCGGGCGCGGATCTGCTGCTGCAGCGTGTCGTTCTCCCGCTTCAGCCGCCACCAGCGCTCCGCCCAGCGCGCATGCGCCTCGCGGTCGGGGCAGCCGTGGCAGGGATGCGAGCGCAGCCGATTGCGGAGCTTCGTGAGCTCCCGCTGACGCTTCTGCCTGGCCGCCTGCGGCTGGCTCTCGGCACGCGCCCCCTGCTTCTCGAGGTCGTTGAGCTGGCGGCGGATGGCGGAGTACTCTGCGAAGTCGCCGAGGTGACAGGTCATCGATTCCGCGTAGCCCGCGAGCGACTCCTGCTGCTGCCGGACCGTGCGGGCGAGGTCGACGACGGAGCGGTCGGCCTGGAACTGGGCGAACGACGACTCGAGGATCTCGCGGGCACGCTCCCGGCCGAACTGCTCGATGAGGTTGATGGCCATGTTGTAGGTGGGGCGGAAGCTCGAGTTCAGCGGGTAGGTGCGCCGGGATGCGAGCGAGGCGACGGCCTGCGGGTCGAGGCCCTGCTGCCACTGGATGACGGAGTGCCCCTCGACGTCGATCCCACGGCGGCCGGCACGACCGGTGAGCTGGGTGTACTCCCCCGGGGTCACGGGAACGCGTGCCTCGCCGTTGAACTTCTCGAGGCTCTCCAGCACGACAGTGCGGGCGGGCATGTTGATCCCGAGCGCGAGGGTCTCCGTGGCGAACACCACCTTGACGAGCTTCTTCTGGAACAGCTCCTCGACCACCTCCTTGAAGGCGGGGAGCATGTCGGCGTGGTGGGCGGCGACTCCGCGCTCGAGGCCCTCCAGCCACTCCCAGTAGCCGAGCACGGCGAGGTCCTCGTCGAGCATCGTCCGGCTGCGCTCCTCGGCGATGCGGCGGATCTCGCTCCGCTCGGCCGCATCGGTCAGCCGGATGTCGGAGCGCAGCACCTGGCGCACCGCCTGCTCGCAGCCCGCACGGCTGAAGATGAAGAAGATCGCCGGCAGCAGGTGCTTGCTGCCCAGCAGTTCCACGAGCGCCGAGCGCGGCATCCGCGACTCCCGGGGCGGTGGGCGGTGGTACCCGCCGCGGTCCCGTCCCCGCCTGCCCGACGTGGAGCGGTCCTGGATGGACCGTCCGCCGTACGCGGCCATCTGCACGAGTTCGGGATTCACCCTGGTCGTCGCGATCGTGCCGGACGAGTCGAAGAGGTCGACGAGCTTGGTGCGCACGAGGACGTGCTGCTCGAGTGGAACCGGACGCTCCTCCGACACGATGACGGAGGTGTCGCCTCGGACCGCCTGCAGCCAGTCCCCGAACTCCTCGGCGTTCGAGACCGTGGCGCTCAGGGACACCATGCGCACGTGCTGCGGCAGGTGGATGATGACCTCCTCCCAGACGGCGCCGCGGAAGCGATCGCCGAGGAAGTGCACCTCGTCCATGACGACGAAGGCGAGGTCGGTGAGGAGGTCGGAATCGGCGTAGAGCATGTTGCGCAGCACCTCGGTCGTCATCACCACGATGCGCGCTCCGGAGTTCACGTTGGTGTCGCCCGTGAGCAGGCCGACCTCGGATGCGCCGTACTCGTCGACGAACTCCTGGAACTTCTGGTTCGACAGCGCCTTCATCGGCGTCGTGTAGAACACCTTCGCGCGCTGCTCCTGCATGGCCAGGTAGACGGCGAACTCCGCCACGACCGTCTTGCCCGCCCCCGTCGGGGCCGCGACGAGGACGCTGCTGCCCTCCTCGAGCTCAGCGCAGGACGCACGCTGGAAGGCGTCGAGATCGAAGGTCAGGCCGGCCCGGAAGGCCTCGAGGCGGGGCAGGTGGGCGGTGGCTTTGAAGGCCGCATAACGCTCGGCCGGTGACGGGGTGCTCACCATGCCAGCCTAGGTCGTGGTGCGCCTCAGACGGCGAGTTCGGCCTCGAAGGCGGCGGCCCGGCGCGCCGCGCGGCGATCGTGCAGCCAGGCGATGCCCCACGCGGCGAAGTACAGGAAGATCATCGGCAGGGCGAGGAGGAACATCGACACGACGTCGGCGGCCGGCGTCGCGATGGCCGTGAACAGGCAGATCACGAGGATCGCCCAACGCCACGATCCGATGATCGACGACGCGCTGATCACGCCGGCGAAGTTGAGCAGCACGAGGAACACCGGAAGCACGAAGGCGATGCCGATGGCCAGCACGAGCTTGAGCACGAACTGGAAGTAGTCCTTCGCGTTGATGAACGCCGCGTCGTCGGGCGGGGCGAAGCTCGTCATGAGTTCGACGACGTGCGGCAGCACGTACCAGCCCGCCGCGCATCCGGCGAGGAACAGCGGGATCGCCGTGAAGAAGAACCCGAAGGTGTACTGCTTCTCGGTGCGGCTGAGCGCCGGCATGAAGAAGGCGAAGATCTGGTACAGCCACATCGGGCTCGAGATGATCACACCCACGTAGAAGGCGATCTGCAGCTTGAGGTCGAACGCCGAGGTGATGTCCGGGTAGTTGATGAGGGCGTCGCGGTGCTGCGCCTTGGCGATCTCGAGCACCGGGAGGCGCAGGGCGTCCCAGACGTAGCCGGACAGGATCCAGCCGATCACCGATCCGACGGCGATTCCGCCGGCGGCGAGGAAGAGTCTCTTGCGCAGCTCCAGCAGGTGCTGGCCCAGTGACATCCGACCTTCGCTGTTGCTGCGCTTCGTCGCGCGCGCCACGCTCTACTTCTTGGTCGGTGACTCGGCCGAGCCGGTGGTGCCGGCGTCGGTCGACGTCACGGTGGTGGTCGTCGTCGTGCCGTCCGCGTTCGTCACGGTCGTGGTCTCTTCCGGCTTCTTGTCCGGCGCGACCTCGGTCTTGAGGATCTTCATCGACTGGCCGAGGCTGCGGGCGAGCGCGGGGAGCTTGGGAGCGCCGAACAGCAGAAGGATGATCACGAGGATGATCAGGAAGTGCCATCCGGTGAGGTTCTGAAGCATGTCAGCTGGTCCAATTCTGCGTGGAATGTGTGATCAGTCTACCCCGGCGGATGCGCGCATCCCGGCGCGACTGGCGACGGTACGCTCGCGCGGCCCGGCGGCGCGCCCATGCCGTGGACAACGCATCGACGTCGCCGAAGACGGCCCGCTGCCGCTCCTCGAGGCGCTCACCGGCCGCGCCCAGTTCCTCGGCGGCGGAGAGCAGGGAACCGCTCACCACGGCCAACTGCTCCGAGGCATCGACGGCGGCGCGGAACTTCCGCAGCACCGGTCTGCCCAGCACGACGCAGACCACGACGAGGGCGAGCACGAGGGCGCCCCAGATCACCACCCACGACCAGGCCGGCATCGTCTAGGACCGATCCTCGTAGCGCTGCGCGCCTGCCGCCGCCCACTCGGCGACGACCCGTCGCGCCTCGGCAGGCTCGACGACGGTGACGATGCCCGCGTAGCCGCTCACGATGCGCTTGAGGCCGTGATGGTGGGCCACCCGGATGGTCGTGCGCACGAGGCCGGGTGCCGAGCCCTGGGCGCTCCCCTCCGGCTGGAAGTCGGCCAGCAGCGGCATCGCCTCGACGGGGAGCTCGATCACGACGTCGAAGTCGTCGGGCGAGCCCTGGAACAGCGAGTCGGACAGTGCGACGTCCTCCGCGCGGTGGACGTTGGCATCCGCCGACGGCTCGACGGCGCTCATGCGGTCGAGGCGGAAGGTGCGGATGGCGCCCCTGGCGTTGTCCCAGGCACGCAGGTACCAGTCCCGGTCGATGGACTCGAGGCGGAGCGGATCGACGCTGCGCCGCTCCGTCTCGCCGCGCGAGTTGCGGTAGTCGAACGCGAGACGCGTCTCGGACGAGACCGAGGAGCGGATGAGCGCACGGACGGGGTCGGGTGCGCCGCCCTCCACGCCGACCTCGGCCGGTGCGGCGGACGAGCCGCGTGCGAGCTTGGCCATGAGGGCGGCGATGGCGTCGCTGTCGGCGTTCTCGGGGAGCGCGGAGAGGTACTGCAGCCCGGCCATGAGCGCCGCGGCCTCGCGTGCGGAGAATCGCGGCGCCTCGTCGATGACGATGTTGCGCGTGAGGATGACGGTGCCCTCTTCGAGCGCGTCGTAGTCGATCTCGAACAGGTCGTTGTCGAGGTAGGCCTTCGACTCGCCGGGGATGCCGGTCATCGGCAGCAGCTCGATCGTGCGCCGGACGAGTTCGGGCGTGACGTCGAAGTGGCGGGCCACCTCGTCGACGGACACCGCGCCGCGCTCGAGCAGGTACGGCACAACGGAGAGCATGAACAGGGTGCGCTCGGGCCCGAGCAGCGTGCGCTTGCGATCAGCCACGATCGGCCCCCGTCCAGCCGTGATGACGGGCGACCTGCACGAGCCTGGCGTGCACGGCGGTGCGCAGGTCGGCGGGTTCCACGACCAGCACCTCGGGGCCGTAGGACGCCAGCTCGTCGGCGATGATGTCGAGATCGGTGAAGTGCAGGCTGATGCGGTCGTTTCCCGCCGCCGTGCCGCGGTGCGCGAGGCGGATGGCGGCATCCGTCTCCGGGCGGATCTCGAGCACGGCGGTGTTGCGCATGGACACCTCGGCCAGTTCGGCCTTGGCCTGCTCCCCCGCGCCGGTCGCATCGATGTCGGGAGCCGGCAGGTCGGGGCGCTGCACGACGGAGCCGACGATCCGCGAGAGCAGGAAGGTGCGCCTGGCGCCCGCGTCGAGGTCGTGGGCGTAGAGATGCCAGCGACCGTCGTGCTGGACCACGGCGAGCGGGAGCACGGTGCGCCGGCGCGGCGACGCCTCGCCGGGCTTGAGGTACGGGAACGACACCACGGCCCGGTCCGTCTGCGCCGTCTGGAGCGGCTCGAAGGCGGCGTCGCGGAGACGGATGCGCGGGGCGTACCCGACGAGCGGCTCGCTGGTCTCGACGCCGCGGGCGCTGAGCTTCAGCATGGCGCGCCGGGAGTCGGCCGACAGCGACCCCTCGCGCCAGACGGCCCCGGCCAGGGCCAGCAGCCCGATCTCCTGCGCCGAGAACTCGATGTCGTTCGGCAGGTCGTAGAGGCGCTTCGGGATCAGGTAGCGCAGCGCCGTGTTGTCGCCGGGGCGATCGGGCGACTCGATGGTCTCGAGCGGGATGCCGAGCGCCCGGAGGTCGTCCTTGTCCCGCTCGAACTTGCGCTCGAGGGCGACGTTGGCCCCGCCGATGACGTAGTCGCGGCTGTAGCCCTGCACGGTCGAGAGGATGTCCGCCTTCGTCAGGCCGTTCTCGCTCGCCATGAGGGCGAGCACGAGGCTGAAGAGACGCTCTTCGACGGAGGTCTGGCTGGCTGGCACGTCTGCGATCCTAGTGTTCGGTCGGCTCCATGACGATGGTGGGCGCGGGCCGGGCCGTCTGCCGCGGCCCGCGCTCCCCGAGGTCGGTCAGTCGATGCCGAGGATGTCGACGACGAAGACCAGGGTGGAGTTGGCGGGGATGGTGCTCTGCGCCGTCTCACCGTAGGCCTTGTCCGGCGGGATGACGGCGATGACCTGGGAGCCGACCTTCTGGCCGACGATGGCATCCGCGAAGCCCTCGATGACACCGCCGTCGACTCCGGACTCCGCCGTCAGCGAGGTGGGGGCCCCACGGTCCCAGCTGGAGTCGAACACCTCCTTGGTGTCCCAGATGACGCCGGTGTAGTGCACGGTGACGCTGTCGCCCTTCTTCACCGTCGCGCCGTCGCCCTCCTTGAGGACGGCGACCTTGAGGTCCTTCGGCGCCTCGTCGGACGGGATCGTGATGCCGGGGCGGCCGGTCTCATCGAGGACGACGGCCGGGAAGCCGTTCTCGGCGCGTCGTTCTGCACCGTTCGCCCGAGGCAGGTACGCCTTCTGCACGTCGACGACGAAGACCAGGTTGTCCTTCGGCCCGATGCCGATGCTCGCGTTGCCCGCGTCGCCGAATGCGTCGGCGGGCGGTACGACGATCGCGGTGCGGGAACCCTCCGTGGCGCAGAGGAGACCCTTGCGGAGGCCGTCCTGCAGCTGGTCCTTCGCCAGGACGACCGAGAGCGGCGTCGCGTCATCCGAGCCGTAGTTGGTCTTCTCGATGAGGTCGCCGGTCGTCCCGTTGTAGACGGCCATCTCGATGACGGCCTTCTGCCCGGTCACGAGGCCGGCCCCGGTGCCGGCCGAGAGCTCCGTCGCCTCGGTCTTCTTCGCCTTGAGCGGGGTCGGGAACTCGACCTCGGGAATCGATCCGACGTCGCCCTTCGCCGTGACGAGCGACGACGCGTCGCCGGATGCGGCTCCGCCGGTGCAGTCCGCTGCATTCTGGGCGGCCGACGAGCAGCCGGTCAATGCGACTGCGATCAGCCCTGCGGCCGCGATGAGCGCGGGAAGCTTGCGCACGATTCCTCGTTTCGATGCTGGAGTGTGGGGGAAGCGGCCGTTGGGCCGCTCGGGGCGGAGCGCGTCGGAGGGCGCCGCCGTCGAACAGTGATCCTAGTCGGCCTCGAGGTCGCGAGCCTTCGAAACCGCTGCGCTCGCACCGGCGGCGCGCACGCGCTTGCGCATGCTCTTCGGGCTCACGGTCCGCTCCCCGAGCGCGCCGGGGGTCCAGAGCTCGACGTCCTCATCGCTGAAGTCCGATTTGGACGGACGGCGCTTGAGCTCCGGCAGCACGGTGCCCGGTGCCAGCCGGCGCGCGGTGAGGAGGAAGCCGGTGTGTCCGATCATCCGATGGTCCGGCCGGACGGCCAGCCCCTCGACGTGCCAGCCGCGCACCATCGTCTCGCTGGACTGCGGGTTGGTGTAGTCGCCGGAGGCGCGGATGGCCTCTGCCACGCGGGAGAGCTGGGTCACCGTTGCGACGTAGCAGAGCAGGACGCCGCCGGGCTTCAGCGCCTCGGACACGGCGGGCAGGCACTCCCACGGCGCGAGCATGTCGAGGACGACGCGATCGGCGCCGTCCGTCGGAACCTGGTCGGGCAGCGCCTCGGCGAGGTCGCCCAGCGTGATCGTCCAGTTCTCGGGTTCGTAACCGAGGAAGGTCTCGGCGTTGCCCCTGGCGACGTCGGCGAACTCCTCACGCCGCTCGAACGAGGCGAGGCGTCCGGCCGGCCCGATCGCGCGGAGGAGCCAGAGCGAGAGCGCGCCGGATCCGACGCCGGCCTCGACGACGGTCGCTCCGGGGAAGATGTCGGCGAGGGCGAGGATCTGGGCCGCGTCCTTCGGGTAGATGATCGCCGCGCCGCGCGGCATCGACATGACGAAGTCGGCCAGCAGCGGGCGCAGGGCGAGGTGCTCGACGCCGGCGTTGTTCGTGACCACGGAGGCGTCCGGCAGCCCGATGATGTCGTCGTGCGGCAGCACGCCCCGATGCGAGTGGAAGTCCTTGCCCGCCTCGAGCGTGATGGTGTTGAGCTTGCCCTTCGGTCCGGTCAGCTGGACGCGGTCGCCCACGCGGAACGGGCCGCTGTTGGCCGGGCGCTGGTCTGCGGTCATCGTGCGATGCCTTTCGCTGCGACGGCGCCACGGTAGACGCCGACGAGATCGTCGAGGGTGCGGCCGTCGAGGGTCGGCCAGGTGGCGTGCGTCGTCGCCCCGTCGAGCGGGACCATGTGCGGGACGCCGATCGCGACCGCCCCGGCCGCCACGGCCGACGCCAGCCCGGGCACGGAGTCCTCGATGGCGACGCAGTCGGCGGCCGAGACGCCCAGCTGGGCCGCTGCGGACAGGTAGGCGTCCGGGAACGGCTTCGGATTGGCGACGGTCTCGCCTGTGACGATCACGTCGAACGCCGGGAAGCCGATGAGGGCGGCGACCTGCTCGGCCATCCGCTGCACCGACATCGTCACGAGCGCGGTCGGCACGCCGGCCTCGCGCAGTTCGGCGAGGAGCGCACGGGCTCCTGGACGCCACGGCACGCCGTCGGTGTCGAGCTGCTCCTGCACGCGGTCGGTGAGCCGGTCGACGATCTCGTCAGCGGTCAGGTCGACACCGGCGGCCTGGAAGATCCGTGCGGATTCCCACAGCCCGAGGCCGACGACGCCGAGCGCGTCCTCGTGGGTCCAGACCCCGTCGAAGGACTCGACCAGCTCGGTCTCCGCCCGCATCCAGTACGGTTCGGTGTCGACCAGGGTGCCGTCCATATCCCAGAGGACGGCGGCCGGAGTGTCTGTAGTCACAACCGTGAAGTCTACGGGGCGCGTCCTATCCTTGATGGAAGGCCCGGCTCCGGGCCGCTGAGGGGAAGAGGTATCGCCCGGTGACGGATGGCAGCAGCATTCTGAACGGTCGCATCCTGGTCGTCGCCTTCGAGGGCTGGAACGATGCGGGCGAGGCCGCCTCGGGCGCCGTGCGCTCTCTCAAGGAGGAGCTCGACCTCGCGCTGGTGTTCACCGTCGACCCGGAGCTCTACTTCGACTACCAGTTCAACCGGCCGACGATCGCGACGGATGAGGACGGCCACCGGTCGCTGACCTGGCCGAGCGCCGAGCTGTACGGGCCGGCCGGTCCGGCCGAGCCGGTCGCCTCGCTCGCCGACGACGCCGAACTGCACGTCAGCGGAGCCAACACCGGCAACATCTTCCTGCTGCTCGGCACCGAACCCTCGCGCAGCTGGAAGAGCTTCGCAGCCGAGGTCGTCGATGCCGCGCTCACGGCCGACATCAGCGGAATCGTCTTCCTCGGCGCGATGCTCGCCGACGTGCCGCACACCCGGCCGATCTCGCTCATGTCGGCGAGCGACAACGCCGACATGCGGGCGGCACTGCATCTCGAGCGCTCCACGTACGAGGGGCCAGTCGGCATCCTCAGCGTGCTGGCGGATGCCGCAGAGCGCGTCGGCATCCCCACTCTCACGATCTGGGCGTCCGTGCCGCACTACGTGCACAACGCACCGTCGCCGAAGGCGATGCTCGCCCTCATCGACCGGCTCGAGGAGGTCGTCGACGTGACGATCCCCCGCGGCGATCTGGTCAGCGAGGCCGCGGCCTGGGAGGCCGGCATCGACGCGCTCGCCGCAGAGGACGAGGACATGGCCGCGTACATCGTGCAGCTCGAGCAGGCTCGCGACACCGTCGACTCGCCGGAGGCCAGCGGCGAGGCGATCGCGCAGGAGTTCGAGAAGTACCTGCGGAAGCGCGGCGACCGCCCGGACGGACGCGGCGAGGATCCGCGCCGGCACTGACGGGCGGGCCATCGGGCACCGGGAGGCCGGCTAGGGAACCAGCACGCCCGTCGCCAGCATCGCGATCAGGGCGACGCCGAGCACGATGCGGTAGATCACGAACGGCAGGAAGCTGTGCCGCGAGATGTAGCCCATGAAGAACGCGATGACGCCGAGCGCGACGACGAAGGCGACGACCGTGGCCACGAGGGTCTCGAACGGGCCGAAGATCTCGGGCGTGCACGTGGTCATGCCGTCGAGGCAGGGGTCGGCCACCGACTTGTACACCTGGTAGAAGCCACTGCCGAGGACGGCCGGGATGGCGAGCAGGAAGGCGTAGCGCGCCGCCGCCTTGCGCTCGTAGCCGAGGAAGAGACCCATCGTGATGGTTCCGCCGGAGCGGGAGACGCCGGGGATGAGGGCGAGGGCCTGTGCCAGGCCGAACAGGACGCCGTGCGGGTAGGTGAGGCTCTTGAGCCGTCGGTTCTTCGCTCCGACGGCATCCGCGACGCCGAGCAGGATGCCGAAGACGATGAGCATGATCGCCGTGATCCACAGGTTCCGCAGCACGGTCTCGATCTGGTCCTGGAACGCCAGTCCGAGCACGACGATCGGGATCGAGCCGATGATGATGAGCCAGCCCATCCGGGCGTCCGGGTCGTTGCGCGGCACCTTGCCGACGAGCGACCTGGCCCACTGCCCGATGATCTTCACGATGTCGCGCCAGAAGAAGATGACGACGGCGAGCTCCGTGCCGATCTGGGTGATGGCGGTGAACCGGGCGCCGGGATCCTCACCGGTGCCGAGGAACTGCCCGACGATCAGCAGGTGGGCGCTCGAGGAGATCGGCAGGAACTCGGTGAGGCCCTGGACCAGTCCGAGGATGATCGCGTTGATGAAGTCCATGGACTGCTTTCGTTCGACTCAGTAGCTCAGCAGCAGGTCCCGGAGAACCCGCCTACCGAAGACTAATGCGTCGAGCGGGACGCGCTCGTCGACCCCGTGGAACATCGCCGGGAAGTCGAGGTCGGCCGGCAGCCGGAGGGGCGCGAAGCCGTAGCCGGCGATGCCGAGCTTGGAGAGAGCCTTGTTGTCGGTTCCGCCGGAGAGCAGGTAGGGCAGCACGATGGCGCCGGGGTCGTGCTCCTCGATGATCCGGGCGATCCGTTCGACGAGGGGTCCGCCGAACGGATTCTCGAGGCCGATGTCGCGGTGCGTGACGATGATCTCGATGTCGTCGCCGACGATCTCCTGCACCGCGGCGAGCACGGCATCCTCGTCGCCGGGGAGGGTGCGGATGTCGATCGCCGCCTCGGCACGGTCGGGGATGACGTTGTGCTTGTAGCCGGCGCCCAGCATCGTGGGGTTGGTGGTGGTGCGGAGGGTCGCCTGGATGAAGCCGGAGGCCGACCCCGTCGCGAGCGCGAGGCCGTCGGGACCGATGGACTGCGGCTCGACCCCGAGGATGCGCGCCACCTCGTCGAGCAGCTGCTGCGTGGTGTCCGTGAGGCGGATGGGCCACTCGCGCCTGCCGATGGCCGCAACGGCCTCCGCCAGCCGGGTGACGGCGTTCTCCGGCACGAGGCGCGAGCCGTGCGCTGCGCGGCCCCGCGCGACGAGCTTGACCCACAGCAGCGCCTTCTCACCGGTCTGCAGCAGGTAGGCGCGCTGGTCGGCCACCATCGTCGAGTAGCCGCCGACCTCGCTGATGGCCTCCGTCGCGCCGTCGAAGAGCTCGGGATGCGTGTCCACGAGCCAGTGCGCGCCGAACACTCCCCCGTTCTCCTCGTCGGCGAAGGACGCGAGGATGACGTCGCGCTCCGGCTTCCCGCCTGCGCTGAGGATGTCGTCGACGGCGCCGAGGATCATGGCGTCCATGTCCTTCATGTCGACGGCGCCGCGACCCCACAGCATGCCGTCGCGCACGACGCCGGCGAAGGGGTCGACGCTCCAGTTCGCCGGGTCGGCCGGGACGACGTCCAGGTGCCCGTGCAGGACGATGGCCGGCTTCGACGAGTCGCGGCCGGAGACCCGTGCGACGACGCTCGTGCGCCCGGGAGCCGAGTCGAAGAGCTGCGGCTCGAGGCCGAGCCCGCGCAGGTAGTCCGCGACGTACTGCGCGGCCTCCGTCTCCCCGTTCGAGCGCCCGTCACCGTGGTTCGTGGTGTCGAAGCGGATGAGGTCCCTGGCGATCCGCGCCGTGCTCTCGAGCTCCTCGTCGGTGTCGTCATGCTGGCGATTCGAGGAGTCGTCTGTTGGCATGCCGGTCACGCTACCCGTCGTCGCTGCGGGTCGCCACCCGGCACCGCCGAGGGTTGCCGCGTGTGTCGGAGGCCCTCTCAAAACGTGCTAATGTCGTACCTCGGGCCGGGGGAAACCGCGGCTCGGAACAACACGCGCGGATGGCGGAATTGGTAGACGCGCTAGCTTGAGGTGCTAGTGCCCGTATAGGGCGTGGGGGTTCAAGTCCCCCTTCGCGCACACTGTGTTGAGACAGTGGAGGCCCCGGTCGGAAGACCGGGGCCTTCGTCGTTCCCGGAACATCCCCGCGAGTCCCTGAGAACTCTCAGAGCGTCCCGACGGGGATCATCGCCGGTTCGACGACCGCGGGTGCGTTGCCGGTGACGGGCGCGATCTCGTGGAACTCCAGCTCCTCCATGGTGGGCCTCGACGCGTCGACGGCGGCGTCCACGAACTCCTGGTCGGCCTCCTCGTCCGGATCGAGCCAGCTGTCCCAGGTGAAGTCGGGGAGCACGACCGGCGTGCGGTGGTGCAGGTCGGCCGGGCGGCCGGACGCCTCGGCCGTGAGGATCGTGGCCGAGAGCACCCAGCGGGTGGGGTCGGTGTCCGCCTTCTGCGGGTCCCGCCACCAGGAGTAGAGGCCGGCGATCGCGAGGACGCCGTCGTCCGGGGCGTGAACGAAGTACGGCGTCTTCGCCTCCCCGACCGTGTGCCACTCGATGTAGCCGCTGGCCGGGATGATGGCCCGACGCGAGACGACGGAGGACTGGAACGACGCCTTCTCCGCGACGTCCTCCGACCGGGCGTTGAAAGTGGGGAAGCGCGAGGCGAGCTCGGTGGCGAACGGCGGGACGAGCGACCAGCGTGCCGACTCCAGGCGGCGCACGGCGGGGCCGCCCTTGTTCGACTCGAGCACGATGCGCACCTGGTCGGTCGGCCGCACGTTCCAGCTGGGTTCCGGCAGCGTCTCCCCCACGATGTCGACGTCGAAGAGCGCGACGAGGTCGGGGTGGGTGTCACTGATCACGAATCGGCCGCACATGGGCTCAGGCTACCCGCGCCGTCCGACCCCGCCCCGGAGGCCGCGCGGATGCCGGTGCCTCACAATGCGGCCTCGGCACGGCCGATCGCATCCGCCGCCCGCACCAGCGCAAGGTGCGACAGCGCCTGCGGCGTGTTGCCCCAGTGATGGCCGGTGAGCGGATCGACCTCCTCGGCGAGCAGGCCGACATCGTTCGCGAGTGCGACGAGACGATTCATCAGCGCGATGGCGTCGCCGAGACGGCCGGACGCGGCGTACTGATGCGCCAGCCAGAAGGAACAGGCCAGGAACGGGTTCTCCCCCGGCGGCAGCCCGTCGACGCCGGTCTCGGTCCGGTAGCGATGCACGAGGCCGGCACGCACCAGTTCCTCCTCGATGCCGGCGACGGTCGCCAGCATCCGTGGGTCGTCCGCCGCGCAGAACCCCACCTGGGGAAGGAGCAGCAGTGCTGCATCGAGTTCCGTGGAGTCGTAGCGCTGGACGAATCGGCCCCGCCGGCTGTCGACTCCCCTCTCCTCGATCTCGGCGCGCAGGCCGTCGCGCAGCTCACGCCAGCGGTCGACCGGACCCTCGGCGCCGAAGCCCTCGACGGCGGCGACGCCGCGATCGAATGCAGCCCAGAGCATCACGCGGGAGTGCGTGAAGAAGCGTGGTTCATCGCGGATCTCCCAGATGCCCTGGTCCGGGCGCTGCCAGTTCTCCTCGAGGAAGCCGAGCAGTGCCCGCTGCAGCGGCCAGGCGTTCTCGAGGTCCCCGTGGCCGGCAAGCCGGGCCACGTGCAGCGCGATCATCACTTCGCCGATGACATCGGCCTGGTACTGCCCGACGGCACCGTTGCCGACGCGCACCGGGAGCGATCCCGCGTATCCCGGGAGGCTGTCGAGTTCGCGTTCCTCCAGGTAGCGCTCGCCGGCGAGGCCGTACATGATCTGCACGTCGCCGGGATCGCCCGCGATGGCGCGCAGCAGCCAGTCGCGCCAATGGGAGAGCTCCTCGTGGTAGCCGTGGTCGCTGAGCGCCTGCAGGGTGAGGGCGGCATCGCGGAGCCAGACGTAGCGGTAGTCCCAGTTGCGTGGTCCTCCGACCTGCTCGGGCAGGGACGTCGTCACGGCCGCCGCGATGCCACCGGTGCCCTCATGGGTGAGCGCGCGCAGGACGAGGAGGGACCGCTCGACCGCGTCCCGATAGGGTCCTCGGTGCTCCCAGCGGGCCGCCCAGTCGAGCCACCACTCCCGCGTCTGGGCGATCGCGGTGTCGACGTCGAGCCGCTCGGGGATGTTGCGATGCGATGGATACCAGGTCAGGGAGAGCGACACCCGCTCCCCTGCCTCGACGGAGAAGACCGAGCGGTGGGTGTGGTCTGACGCCTCGAGGCGTTCGCCGCGCGCGATGATCGCGTCCGGGCCGGCGACGGCGAGCAGGGCCTCCCCGTCTCCACGGCCGACCTGCCGCACCCACGGCAGGGCACTCGAGTACCCGAACCGGATGCGCAGGTCCTGTGCCAGTTCGACGGAGCCCGAGATTCCGCGCACCTGCCTCAGCACGTCCACCCGGCCGACACCGCGTGGAAGGAGGTCGACCACCTCCACCTCCCCGGATGCCGTGGTCCACGTGGTCACGAGGATGAAGGTGTCGCCGTCGTAGGCGCGGGTGGCGGTCGCCGTGGCATCCGTCGGCCGCAGGGACCACGCCCCGTTCTCCTCGGTTCCGAGGAGTGCACCGAAGGTGGACGGCGAGTCGTAGCGCGGCAGGCACAGCCAGTCGATGCTCCCCTCCGAGCTGACCAGTGCCGCCGTGCGGCAGTTGCTGAGCAGTGCGTAGTCCTCGATGGGTCGGGTCATTGACTCAGTCTGCAACCACGGAGAGGGATTCCGGCCGGCGTCGGCGGATGTCGGTGGGCTCCGATTGACTAATTCGAAGATACGTTCGAAACTGGAAGGGTGCCCGTGGCCGCTGTCTCCTACTCTCCCGCATCCACCGCCTCCGCGTTCGTCGCGACCGAGGCGATGGAGACGCCGGATGCGGCAGCGCGCGTCGCCGAGCTGCAGGCTCGCATCCGCGGGATGCAGGCCACGAGGCTCGAGACCGCCGCCCTGCCGACCTCCGAGGCGATGGCGGCCGTGCTTCCCGGAGGAGCACTCCGCCAGGGCGGAGCCTATTCCGTCGCCGGCTCGCTGACCCTCGCCATGGCGCTGCTCGCCGGGCCGTCGGCGAGCGGGGCGTGGTGCGGTGTCGTCGGCGTGCCGGACTTCGGGGCTGAGGCCGCCGCCCGATTCGGCATCGACCTCGAGCGGCTCGTGCTCGTGCCAGACCCCGGCGAGCACTGGCTCACCGCGACGGCGGCCCTCGTCGACGTGCTGACCGTGGTCGTGCTGCGGCCACCGGCCAGGGCGGGCGATGCCGACGTCGCCCGGCTCAGCGCGCGCCTGCGCCAGCGCGGCGCGGCGCTCGTCGTTCTGGGAGCCTGGCCGCAGAGCGACGCCACCCTCAGCATCGCGGGCAGCGCGTGGAGCGGACTCGGCGCCGGACACGGCCATCTCGCTGCGCGCGAGGTCACCGTCACGGCCACCGGCCGCCTCGGCTACGACCGTCCGCGCAGCGTCCGGCTGTGGCTTCCGGACGGCCGGCAGGCCTTCCGCATCGCGGAGGACGCCGTGGCGGCTCCGCACCTGCGGGCGGTGGGCGCGTGATGGCCGCTTCGCCTCTCGGTCGCACGATCGTCGTCTGGTGTCCGGATTGGCCTGTCATCGCCGCCCTGCGCGCTGAGGGCATCGACACCGACGAGCCGGTCGCCCTCATCGAGCACGGCCTCGTCTACGCCTGCTCGGCTGCCGCCCGCCGCGATGGCGTCCGGCGCGGTCTCAAGCTGCGCGAGGCGCAGGCGCGCTGCACCGGGCTCCTCGTGCTCCCGTACGATCCCCTGCACGACGCCAGGGCGTTCGAGCCGGTGCTCGCCAGGCTCGAACAGGCGACTCCCGGCGTGCAGCTGCTCCGCCCCGGCACGGGCGCCATCCGCGCGCGCGGGCCGGTGCGCTACTACGGCGGGGAGCAGCAGACCGCCGCCGCCCTCCTGGCCACCCTGTCCGACCTCGGGCTCGCCGGAGCGCGTATCGGCGTGGCGGACGGGCCGTTCGCAGCAGAGCAGGCGGCCAGGCACAGCGCGGCGGAGCGGGTGCGCATCGTGCCGGTGGGTTCCACCACCGCCTTCCTGGCGCCGTTCCCCGTCGGGATCCTGGTCGGCGAGCGTCTCTCCGTGCTGCTGCGGCGCCTCGGCGTGCACACCCTGGGCGACTTCGCCGCCCTGCCAGCCGTCGACGTTCAACGGCGTTTCGGGGCGGAGGGCTCCCATGCCCACGCCATCGCCGGCGGCTACGACGGTCGCGTGGTCGTTGCCCGCACCCCGCCGAAGGACTTCGACGCCTTCATCGAGTTCGAGCCTCCCCTCGATCGCATCGACCAGGTGACCTTCGGCGTGCGCGCAGCGGCCGATGCCTTCATCGAGGCGCTCACCGGGGCGAAGCTCGTCTGCACCGGGGTGCGCATCGAGGTGGCGAGCGAGTCGGGAGAGCTCGCAGAGCGCAGCTGGCTGCACCCGCGCTGGTTCAGCGCCGCCGACGTCGTCGACAGGGTGCGCTGGCAGCTGCAGGGCGCCGGCGCCGTCGACAGCGGGCTGCGCTCAGCCATCACGAGCGTGCGGATCCGCCCTGAACGGGTCGACGGGGTGGGCAATCACGAGCAGGGGCTCTGGGGAACCGGTCCCGACGAACGCGTGCACCACGGCCTCACACGCGTGCAGAGCATGCTCGGCCACGACGGCGTCGTCACGGCGGTCGTGGGTGGCGGGCGCATGCTCTCGGACCGGCAGATCCTCGTGCCGTGGGGCGACCGGCCGCCCGAGGATCGGGTGCGCTCCGCTGCTCGACCCTGGCCGGGCAGCCTTCCCGAGCTCGCTCCGGCGACGGTGTTCCGGGAGCGGCATCCGGTGACCCTGCTGACGGATGCCGGCGAGCCCGTCGGGGTCGATGCGCGCGGCATGCTCACGGGCGAGCCGCGCTCCTTCTCCTCGACGACCCGCCCCGGCGATGCGCAGCGGGTGCAGGCATGGGCGGGTCCGTGGCCGGTCGTCGAGCGCTGGTGGGATGCCGCTGCGAGCCGCCGGGTCCATCGTCTGCAGCTCGTCGACGACGACGGGGAGGCCTGGCTCGTGATGCTCGACGGCGATGCCTGGCAGGCGGAGGCGCGGTACGACTGATGGGCTTCAACAATCCGCCGATCCCGTGGTCGGAACTCGAGCGGGCGCTCTCCGCAGAACGCCGCCCTGGCGGCGCTCCGGCGAACGCCGATGGCGGCGACAGTCCAGCCTGGTCGCACAAGCGCCAGCCGTACCGTCCACGACCGCTCGGCCCGGCCGCCGACGGACCGGTCGTGCCGTACGCCGAGCTGCACGTGCACTCCACCTTCAGCTTCCTCGACGGCGCGAGCCCGCCGGAGCAGCTGCTCGAGGAGGCCAAGCGCCTGGGCCTGCACGCGATCGGCATCACCGACCACGACGGCCTCTACGGGGTGGTGCGCCTCGCCGAGACCGCCGAGAGCCACCCCGAGGTGAAGACGGTGTTCGGTGCCGAACTCTCCCTCGACCTCACGATGCCGCAGAACGGCATCGCAGACCCGGAGGGCAGCCACCTGCTCGTACTCGCCCGCCGCGAGGAGGGCTACCACCGGCTCGCAGGGGCCATCACGGCCGGACAGCTCGCCGGCGCCGAGAAGGGCAGGCCGCAGTACGACCTCGAACAGCTCGCCGAGCAGGCAGGCGGGCACTGGCTCGTGCTCACCGGATGCCGCAAGGGCCTCGTGAGGCAGGCGCTGGCCGCGAGCGGGCCAGCCGCCGCCGCAGCCGAACTCGACCGTCTCGTGCGACTGTTCGGGCAGGACAACGTGGTGGTGGAGCTCTTCGACCACGGGCATCCGCACGACAGCACGATCAACGACGAGCTCGCCGGGCTCGCGGCATCCGCCGGCCTTCCTGTCGTCGCGACCAACGCCGTGCACTACGCGACTCCCGACGAGCACCGCCTCGCCAGTGCGCTCGCCGCCGTGCGGGCACGCCGCAGCCTCGACGAGATGGACGGCTGGCTGCCAGCCGCCGACGGTGCGCACCTGCGCAGCGGCGCCGAGATGGCCGTCAGGTTCGCCCGATTCCCCGGGGCCGTCGAACGCAGCGTCGAGATCGCCGACGACCTCGCCTTCACCCTGCGGAGTGCGCGCCCGAAGCTGCCGAAGCAGGAGGTGCCGCCCGGGCACACGCCCATGAGCTGGCTGCGCGAACTGGTCTGGCGCGGAGCAGAGGAGAAGTACCCGGGAGTGCCTGCATCCGTTCGGGACCGGCTCGAGAAGGAACTCGACGTGATCGAGGCGAAGGACTTCCCCGGGTACTTCCTCATCGTGCACGACATCGTCCAGGAGGCCAGACGGCTCGGCATCCTCTGCCAGGGGCGCGGTTCCGCGGCCAACTCCGCCGTGTGCTTCACCCTCGACATCACCGCCGTCGACTCGATCTTCTACGGCCTGCCGTTCGAGCGCTTCCTCTCGAGCATGCGCGAGGAGGAGCCGGACATCGACGTGGACTTCGACTCCGACAGGCGCGAGGAGGTCATCCAGTACGTCTACCGCAAGTACGGGCGCCTGAACGCCGCCCAGGTGGCGAACGTGATCAGCTACCGCCCCAAGGCGGCCGTGCGCGACATGGCGAAGGCCCTCGGGTTCAGCGGCGGGCAGCAGGACGCCTGGTCGAAGCAGGTGGAACGCTGGGGCGCCGAGATCTCGAGCGCCGACCACGACATCCCCGCATCGGTCATCGAGCTCGCCGAGCAGGTGCTGAAGTTCCCCCGCCACCTCGGCATCCACTCCGGCGGCATGGTGCTCACCGATCGGCCGGTGGGCGAGGTCTGCCCCATCGAGCACGCCCGCAAGGAGAACCGCACCGTGCTCCAGTGGGACAAGGACGACTGCGCCTGGATGGGACTGGTGAAGTTCGACCTGCTCGGGCTCGGCATGCTCGCCGCCCTGCAGTACACCTTCGACCTCGCCCGCGACACGGTGGGCGAGGAGTGGACGCTGGCCACCATCCCCAAGGAGGAGGCCGCCGTCTACGACATGCTGTGCCGGGCCGACTCGATCGGCGTGTTCCAGGTGGAGAGCCGGGCGCAGATGGGCACCCTCCCCCGCCTGCTGCCCCGGCGGTTCTACGACCTCGTCGTCGAGATCGCGCTCATCCGCCCCGGTCCGGTGCAGGGCGGTGCCGTGCACCCGTTCATCAGGCGCAAGACCGGCAAGGAGCCCATCACCTACCTGCACCCCAAGCTCGAGCCCGTGCTCGAACGCACCCTGGGCGTTCCGCTGTTCCAGGAGCAGCTCATGCAGATGGCCATGGCGGTCGGCGGGTGCACGGCGGAGGATGCCGACCAGCTGCGTCGCGCCATGGGCTCCAAGCGCGGCATCGAGAAGATCTCCACCCTCCGGAGCAAGCTCTACGACGGCATGGCGGCGAACGGCATCGACCAGGAGACCGCGGACATCATCTACGCCAAGATCGAGGCCTTCGCCAACTTCGGATTCGCCGAGAGTCACTCCATCAGCTTCGGGCTGCTCGTCTACGCCAGTTCCTGGCTGAAGCTGCACTATCCGGCTGCGTTCCTGGCCGCACTGCTGCGGGCGCAGCCGATGGGCTTCTACTCACCGCAGACCCTGACAGCCGACGCGCGCAGGCACGGCGTGGAGGTGCGCCGCCCCGACATCCTGCGGTCGGGGGCGAATGCCGTGCTCGAGCCGCTGACCCCGTCGACGGAGCCTGGCCCCACCGGTCTCGACCCCTGCATCGCCGCCGAGCAGGCGCCGGTTCCTCCGTTCGATCGCGCGGCCCCCGATGCGTCGGCCGATCACCGCCGTGACGGTGCGTACGCGGTGCGCCTCGGACTCGCCGAAGTGAACGGCATCGGCCTCGCCCTCGCCGAGCGCATCGTCGCGGAGCGCGAGAGCTACGGGCCGTTCCTCACCATGTCCGACCTGTCGAGGCGCATCGGGCTGAACACCGAGCAATTGGAATCCCTCGCAGCGGCCGGAGCCTTCGCCGCGCTCGGGATGGAGCGGCGCGAGGCGCTCTGGACGGCCGGTGACGCCGCCCAGGACCGCGCGAGCTACCTCGAGGGAACGGTGACCGTCGTGCAGCCTCCCCTGCTGCCGATGCTGACCGACGTCGAGCAGGTGGTCTACGACCTGTGGTCGACCGGCATCTCCCCCGACGACCATCCCATCCGTCATGTGCGCGAGTCCCTCGCCTCCCGCGGCGCCTACGCGATCGACACCCTGCGCGGCGCGGAATCCGGCCGGCGCATCGAGGTGGGCGGGGTGGTCACCCATCGGCAGCGACCGGCGACGGCGGGCGGGATCACCTTCCTCAACATCGAGGACGAGACCGGGACCCTCAACGTGATCGCCGGGGTCGGGGTGTGGACCCGCTACCGCCGAGTGGCCAGGGAGGCTCCGGCGATGGTCGTGCGCGGCATCCTCGAGCGCAGCGAGGAGGGCGTGATCAACCTCGTCGCCGACCGATTCGAGCCACTCGCCGTCTCGGTGCACGGTCGCTCCCGCGACTTCCGTTAGCGTCGGACGATGAGCTTCGAACGATACGGCCAGGACGTCCTCTCGGGTGATTGGCGTGCTGCCGGCCGGCGCACGGTGCCGGAGCAGGAGGCCGTCCGGGACCTCGTCATCGAGGAGGCCGCCACCGGCTTCTGCGGAGCCGTGGTGGCCATCGAGAAGAACATCGTGACCCTGGAGGACCGCTTCGGGAAGCACCGCCTGTTCCCCCTCGGCCCGGGATTCCTCCTCGACGGCCGGCCCGTCACACTGGTGGCGCCGAAGGCGAAGCAGCCGGCCGGACGGATGCGCACCGCCTCCGGCTCGTTCGCCGTGCAGGACCGTCAGGCCCGGGTCGCCCTCCCCAGCCGCATCTTCGTGGAGGGACGGCACGACGCCGAGCTCGTGGAGAAGGTGTGGGGAGCCGACCTCCGGGTCGAGGGCGTCGTCGTCGAGTACCTCGAGGGCGTCGACGACCTCGACGCGATCGTGCGGGACTTCGCGCCGACGAAGGACCGCCGCATCGGCGTCCTCGTCGACCACCTCGTGGCCGGGTCGAAGGAGAGCCGGATCGCCGACGCCGTCTCCCGCGGCCCGTTCGGCGCCCACGTGCTCGTGGTCGGGCATCCGTACATCGACATCTGGGCAGCCGTGAAGCCGGCGAGGCTCGGCCTCGACGGATGGCCCGAGATCCCCCGGTCCGTCGAGTGGAAGCACGGCATCTGCGCCGCGCTCGGCTGGCCGCATGCCGAGCAGGCCGACATCGCCCGTGCGTGGCAGCGCATCCTCGGCCAGGTGCGCACCTACGCCGACCTCGAGCCCGCCCTGCTCGGCCGGGTCGAGCAACTCATCGACTTCGTGACCGCTCCGGGCGCAGACGGCTGACCTCCGGGCCGGCGGTTCGCGTGTCGCGTGTCGCGCGTCCGTCAGTCCGTGCCGATGCCCTTCTCGAACCCGTGGATGCCGACGGTCTCCGGCGCATCGGCGGGGTCGAAGAGCGGGGTGTACCCGGTGGAGAGGTACAGGGCGACGGCCTCGGGCTGTCGGGGCCCGGTGGTGAGGAAGATCCGGGTGTAGCCGCGGCGGGCCGCCTCGGCCTCGAGTTCCCCGAGCACGCGGCGCGCAAGGCCCTGCCGGCGATGGCCGGCAGCCGTCCAGATGCGCTTGAACTCCGCTGTGCCGGCGTCGAGTCGCTTGAAGGCACCTCCGGCGATCGGCACGCCGTCGCGGAGGAGGAGCAGGAATGCTCCTCCCGGGGCGGCGAACTCCTCGGCCGGATACCGGTTCATCTCCTCGGCGGCTGCCGCGCCGAAGAAGTCGCCGTAGCGGTCGTCGTACTCCCACTCCAGCTCGGCCAGCAGCGGCGAGGCCAGGGGGTCGGTGGCGAGGACGTACTGGAACCGGTCGACAGAGACGTCGGTTGACATGCGGATGCTCCTTCGTGGTCGCGACGAACCTAGACGATTCCCCGTGCCCTGGCCAAGGCGCGCCGGTCACAGCAGGTCATCAGCGGCCGGGTGGGCCCTCCGGCAGCGAAGCGATGACCCGCGATCAGCCGACGACACCGCCGAAGGCGAGCCCGAGCACGTAGGTGACCGCGGCGGCGCCGTAGCCGATGGCGAGCTGCCGCAGGGCGCGCTTGAGGGGCGGGGCGCCTGAGAGCAGGCCGACGACGGCGCCGGTGATGAGGAGTGCGATGCCGACGAGGACCGAGGACACGACGATCGCCGGGATCCCCTCCATGCCGAAGATGAACGGCAGGATCGGGATGAGCGCGCCCGACGCGAAGAAGCAGAAGCTGGATGCTGCGGCGCCGAGGCCGGTGCCGACGGACTCGTAGTCGTCGACCTGGCCGAGCGGGCCCGTCGCCGGGGCAGCCTCCGCCGCCTTGAGGGCTGAGAACACGCGTGCGGCATGCACAGCAGCCTTCTCCTCGGTCATGCCCCTGGCCCGGTACACCAGCGCGAGCTCGTTGGCATCGACATCGAGATCGGGCACGATTGTCTGGGTCGCAGCATCCGGTGTGGACGCCTCGAGCAGTTCGCGCTGCGATCGGACCGAGACGTACTCGCCGGCCCCCATGGAGAGCGCTCCGGCGAGCAGGCCCGCGATGCCGCTGAACAGCACCAGGCCGCTCGACACCCCGGTCGCGGCGATGCCGAGCACGAGGGCGAGGTTGCTGACCAGTCCGTCGTTGGCGCCGAACACGGCCGCGCGGAACGTTCCGGAGAGCCGCTTGCGCCCTCGGGCGGCGAGCCCGCGGACGACCTCGCCGTGGATGCGTTCGTCTGCGGCCATGGCGGCCGTCGCATGCGGGTCGTCGGCGTACGGCGACCGGGCCTCGGCGCGCTGCGCGAGGGCGAGGACGAAGACGGATCCGAACCACTTCGCCAGGAGGCCGAGGATGCGGGTGCGGATGTCCGCGGCCACCGGCCTGCCGATGTCGGGGCCGAGCAGCTCCGCCCAGTGGGCCTCGTGCCTGCCCTCCGCGTCGGCCAGGGCGAGGAGGATCGCGCGCTCCTCACCGGAGCGTCGACCGGCGAGTTCGCGATAGACGGCCGCCTCGGCCCGTTCATTGGCGAGGTACTGCCGCCACTGCCTGAGATCCGCCTTCGCGCGGTCGGGTGCACCGTCGCTCACCGCAGGAGCTCCTGCCAGCCGTCGCCGCCTGCGTGCTCGAAGATCAGGTTGGTCTCGGTGTGGGCGACAGCGGGGTGGCCGGTGAGATGGGTGAGCACGAAGTCGCGCAGCTCGTTGGCATCCGTCGCTGCGACATGCAGCAAATAGTCGTCGGCGCCGGCCATGTGGTACAGGCTGATGACGCCCGGCAGGTGGGGCGCTGCGGACCGGAACGCGTCGATCTCGGCGCGCGCGTGCTTGGCCAGCCGTACGGCGATGAGGGCCTGCAGCGATGCGCCGAGCGTCGCGAGGTCGATGTCGGCATGGTAGCCGCGGATGTGGCCGAGCGACTGGAGCCGACGGAGCCGGAGCGACACCGTGGACTCGGCGACCCCGACCTCCGCCGCCAGGGCGGATCCGGATGCTCGGGCGTTGATCGACAGCGCGCGCAGCAGCCCGCGATCGATCCGGTCGAGTTCGGACTTCTTCGATTCCATGATGACTGGCCCTCCGTCGAATGAAGAATATGCACACATTCTACGCCAGCTGGAATCTTCTTCACCGCATCTTGCGGTCTGCCGAAATATCCGTAGGTTCGAAGCCATGGAGCCGCAGATGTCTCATTTCGAAACCCGTGCCGTTCACGCAGGGATGCGGGGCGTTCACGCCTCGGGCTCCCACGTGCCCGTGATCGATCTTTCCACAACGAATCCCCTTCCCGACATCGACGGTGGCGGCGACTCGTACGAGAACCTCGCGACGGGCGGTGTGCTCCAGGCCGGGGACTCCGCGGTCTACCAGCGGCTCTGGCAGCCGGGGGTGGCCCGCTTCGAGTCCGCTCTGGCCGACCTCGAGGAGACCGAGACGGCCGTGGCCTTCTCCACCGGCATGGCCGCCCTGTCCGCTGTGCTGATCGCCTGCGTGTCGGCGGGCACCCCCCACATCGTCGCGCTGCGTCCGATCTACGGCGGCACCGACCACGTGCTCGCCACCGGACTCCTCGGCACCCGCGTGACGTGGACCGACGTCGACGGCATCTCCGAGGCGATCGAACCGGACACCGGGCTCGTGATCCTGGAGACGCCGGCCAATCCCACCCTGGAGCTGGTGGACCTCGACCGCGTCGTGCGTGCTGCCGGTACCGTCCCGGTCCTCGTCGACAACACCTTCGCCACGCCGGTGCTGCAGCGACCGGCGCTGCACGGGGTCGCGCTCGTCCTGCACAGCGCGACGAAGTACCTCGGCGGCCATGGCGACGTCATGGGCGGCGTGATCGCCACCTCGGATGCCTGGGCCGTGCGTCTCCGCCAGGTGCGTGCGCTGACGGGCGCGCTGCTGCATCCGTTCGCCGCCTACCTGCTGCACCGCGGTCTTCGCACGCTGGCGCTTCGCGTGCGAGCCCAGCAGGACACGGCGGGAGAGCTGGCACGTCGGATCGACGGCCACGCCGCCATCGCCCGGGTCTTCTACCCCGGCCTGCCCGGTCAGGATCCTGCCGGCATCCTGGGCCGCCAGATGGCCGGCCCCGGCGCGATGATCGCGATCGAGCTGCGTGGCGGTTTCGACGCAGCGGTGCGGTTCACCGAGTCCTGCGCCCTCATCACGCACGCCGTCTCCCTCGGCGGCGTCGACACACTCGTGCAGCACCCGGCTTCGCTGACGCACCGACCGGTCGAGGCGTCGGCCAGGCCGCACGCCGGCGTCGTGCGGCTCTCGATCGGCCTGGAGCACGTCGACGACCTCCTGGCCGACGTCCTCACGGCCCTCGAGGCGGCGGACAGGGTGGAGGAGCTCGAAACGGCTGTCGCCGGGCGCGCCTGACCGTCGAACGGGACGCACCCCCCGCGTCAGTGCGATCGTCCGAGCCGCTTCCTGAGCACCTCGATGCGCGCCTGCAGCTGGGTGACACTGGCCTGCGGGACGGCCGGGCCTCCGCACAGCCGTCGCAGCTCGGCGTGCACCATGGCGTGCGGCTCGCCGGACAGCTTCGACCACATGCCGACGAGGCTCGCCAGCAGGGTGCGCTGCTCCTTGATGGTGCGGTACAGCGGCACGTCCTCCGGCTCGGCGTCCGCCGGGGCCGAACGCCGGCGCTCCGTCGCCCGGCGGGCCTGCCGCGCCTGGCGGGTGCGCAGCAGGTCGGACACCTGCTCGGGCTCGAGCAGCCCCGGGATTCCGATGAAGTCGAGCTCCTCGAGACTGCCGGGCTCGGCGAGGGTGCCGTACTCGTGTCCGTCGAACAGCACCCGGTCGAAGTCGGCGCTCGCCGCGAGGGCCTCGAAACTGAACTCGTCGGTCAGCGCCTCCGACGCGCGCTCCTCCCGGTTCGCGGCAGCGACCATCGCGTCCTCGGGGTTGTACATGTCGCCGTCCGGCTCGTCATCGCGCCGGCGGTCGAGGGCATGGTCGCGCTCCAGTTCGAGAGCGGCCGCCAGGGACATGAGGATGGGGACGTTCGGCAGGAACACCGACGCGGTCTCGCCTCGGCGTCGTGCCCGCACGAATCGGCCGATGGCCTGGGCGAAGAACAGTGGAGTCGAGGAGCTCGTGGCGTACACGCCCACGGCGAGACGGGGCACGTCGACACCCTCGGAGACCATGCGCACGGCGACGAGCCAGCGACTGGTGTTGTTCGCGAACTGCTCGATCCGGTCGCTCGCCTCCTTCTCATCGGAGAGCACGACCGTGGGCGGCTGGCCGGTGATCTCATGCAGGATGGCGGCGTACGCCCGCGCCATGGTCTGGTCGGTCGCGATCACGAGACCACCGGCATCCGGGATCGTGTGCCGTACCTCGGTGAGACGCCGGTCGGCCGCACGCAGTACGGCGGGGATCCACTCCCCCTTCGGCTCGAGCGCCGTGCGCCACGCCTGGGAGGTGATGTCCTTGGTGTTGCCCTCGCCGAGCCTGGCCTCCATCTCGTCGCCGGCGCGGGTGCGCCACCGCATCTGCCCGGCGTAGACCATGAACATGACCGGACGCACGACTCCGTCGGACAGTGCCCGGCCGTAGCCGTAGTTGTAGTCGGTCTGCGACGTTCGGATGCCGTGCTCGTCCGGTGCGTACTCGACGAACGGGATGGGCGAGGTGTCGGAGCGGAACGGCGTGCCGGTCAGCGACAGCCGGCGCGTCGCAGGCTCGAACGCCTCCCGGATGGCGTCGCCCCAGCTGAGGGCATCGCCTCCGTGGTGCACCTCGTCGAGGATGACGAGCGTTCGACCGGCCTGGGTGAGCTCCCGGTGCAGCGCGGCGCGGGCGGCGACCTGGGCGTAGGTGACGGCGACGCCGTGGAAGTGGCGGCCGTAGCTGAGGTGCGCGTTGCGGAAGTACGGATCGAGCCTGATGCCCGCCCGGGCCGCGGCATCCGCCCACTGCTTCTTCAGGTGCTCGGTCGGTGCGACGACGGTGATGCGGTCGATGACCCCCCGGCCGCGGAGTTCGGCGGCCAGACGCAGGGCGAACGTGGTCTTGCCCGCCCCCGGCGTCGCCGCGGCGAGGAAGTCGCGTGGCTGCTTCTCGAAGTACGCGTCAAGGGCCTCGGCCTGCCAGGCCCGGAGCTTGGTCGCGGTACCCCAGGCCGCTCGATCGGGGAAGGCCGGGGAAAGGTGCTCGGCTGCGGAGGTGCCCGGGATGGGGCCATCTGGCAGCGCGGTACTCACTGACACGAATCTACCCGAGTCCACCGACGCCCGGAGCCGGCTCGCGCCCACCCCGGCGGACCTCCGGTCCCGATCTCCCGCTCAGACGCGGTTTCGGCGGAAGACGTGCAGAATGGAATGGCTATGACGAGTGACACGCATTCCGAAGTACAGCATCCGTGGTCGCGCTACGTCGCCATCGGCGATTCGTTCACAGAGGGCATCGGCGATCCGGAGCCTTCTCGCCCCGGCGGACACCGCGGCTGGGCCGACCGGGTGGCCGAGGTGCTGAGCCGCGGCTCCGACGACTTCGCCTACGCGAACCTGGCGGTCCGCGGAAAGTTGATCCAGCAGATCCTCGACGACCAGGTGGAACCGGCGCTCGCCCTCCGCCCCGATCTCATCACGATCTCCGCCGGCGGCAACGACGTCATCCGCCCCGGCTCCGATCCCGACGTGGTCTCGGAGAAGTTCGAGCAGGCGATCGAACGCCTCACCTCGGACCGCGCCACGGTGGTCATCTTCACGGCGACGGATGTCGGCTTCTCCCCCGTGTTCCGCGGCATCCGCGGCAAGGTCGCGATCTACAACGAGAACATCCGCACGATCGCGACGAAGTTCGACTGCGTCGTGGCCGACCAATGGGGCTTCACGTCCATCCAGGACACGCGGATGTGGGCCCCCGACCGCCTGCACCTCAACCCGCTCGGCCACCACGAGGTCGCGCGCCTCGTCCTCGCCGCCCTCAACGTCGACAACTCGCTGCAACCGATGAAGCCGGAGCCGCTGCCGTCGTCGACGTGGCGTCAGGCACGGGCGGAGGACCTGCAGTGGGCGCGCGAGTACCTCGTGCCGTGGGTGCTGCGCCGGATCCGCCACCAGTCCTCCGGCGACCACCTGCAGCCGAAGCGGCCAGAGGCCACCCCGTACGAGGTGCTCGACTAGGCGCTCCGTCTCCGCCTGCCCGGTTCTGCGGGTTCGGCGGGGTCAGCCCGCGAGTTCGCCCGGATGGCTCAGGCGCCAGCCGACGCCGGGATCGGCGATGGTGCCCTTGAGCACCAGCGGCACCTCGATGACCTGCGTGCCCACCGTGAAGGCGAGGGAGCCCACCGTGTCGCCGTCGTCCGCGGTCGCCAGCGTCTTCGCGGTGGCGACGCCCGAGATCGGCGTGTCCGACCAGACGAGGGCGCTGGCATCCTTCGCGCTCACCGCCGTGGCCGTGTCGCCCCACAACGTCGTGTAGGTCGCCGACGGTGCTCCTGCGGTGGTCAGGGGCACCTCGTGGAACCCGGCGGCCACGCCGTCGAGCACGGTTCCCACCGCGGCATCCAGCACGTCATGGTCTCCCATGCCTGCGCCGCCGAGCATCGTGCCGACGACCGTGACGGTCTGCGACCCGATGGCGTACTTCGCGGAGAACAGGAGCGTGGCCCCCGAGTTGTCGTTGGTTCCGGTCTTGATGCCGTCGACGCCATGGGTGCCGAGCATCTTGTTGGTGTTCTTCACGACACCGACACCCGGGATGTCGGCCGACTTCTGCGCGACGATCGCGGTGAGCGTCGGATCGGCGACCGCGAGCTTCGCCAGGGTGACGAGGTCGGCCGGGCTGCTCGCGCTGTCATCGGACAGCCCGCTGGTGTCGGCCACGTGGGTGCTGGGCATCCCGTGGGCGACGACCCAGGCGTTCGCAGCGGCGAGGTACGCATCCACCGATCCGTACGCCCAGGTCGCCAGCGACACGCTGTAGTTGCCGGCGGATGGCAGAAGCATCGTCGTGAGCGACTGCTTCTCCGTGAGCACCAGCCCGTCGCTCACAGGGGCGACGGAGGCGTTCTGCGCGACCTGGTCGTAGTAGATGTCGACGTCGGCATCCGTGTAGGTGATGGCCGGCCCCTCCTCGCCCGCGGGGATCGGCTTCGCGTCGAGCACGACGAGCGCCGTGATGACCTTCGTGATGCTCGCGATCGGCACGACGGCGTTGGGGTCGCCCGTCGAGCCGAGGAGGCCGTCGAAGCCGACCGCGCCGACCGCGCCGCTACCGAAGTCCGGCCAGACCAGCTGCGCGGCGGCCTGGGTGGCGACGGGGGGCTGCGTCACCGTCGCCGCCGTGGCGGGAACCGCTGCGGTGATGGTCGTCGTGCCGTACACGAGGACGGCGAGGAGGATGGCGAGACCGCTGAACACGACGATCCGCCGACGTCGATAGACCTGGCGTCGGGAGAGGGGCATTGATTCAGTCTAAGTCGGTGGCGGGGCGGGCTCAGCCGACGCGCAGGGCGTACGCGACCACGGCGCTCGCGGATGCGACGTTCAGGGAGTCGACCCCGTGCAGCATGGGGATGGTGACCACGGTGTCCGCCGACTGCAGCGCGGTGCGGCTGAGCCCGTCTCCCTCGCTGCCGAACACCAGCGCGACACGCTCCGGCGCGTTCGCGACGTAGTCGGGCAGGCTCACGGCGTCGTCGGCGAGGGCGAGGGCGGCGATCTCGAACCCGGCGTCGTGCAGCAACGGCACCGCCTCGCTCCATTCCGGCAGCCGCGCCCACGGCACCTGCAGCACGGTCCCCATGCTCACGCGCACGCTGCGGCGGTAGAGCGGATCGGCGCACCGCGGCGTCACGAGCACGGCGTCGATGCCGAGACCGGCCGATGAGCGGAAGATCGCGCCGACGTTGGTGTGGTCGACGATGTCCTCGAGGATCACGACGCGTCGCGCATCCTTCAGGAGGTCGGCGACGGACGGATTCTCCGGACGGTGCATGGCGGCGAGGGCACCACGGTGGAGGTGGTAGCCGGTGAGGCTCTCGAGCAGGGCGGCGTCGCCGACGAACACCGGCACGTCGGGGAACTCGGCGAGCAGCGGCTCGACGTCCGGGAGCCACTTCTCCTGCAGCAGGACCGACCGCGGCCGGTGCCCTGCCGCGATCGCCCGGGTGATGACCTTCGTCGATTCGGCGATGTACAGGCCGCCCTCCGGCTCCGTGACCCGACGCAGCGCGACGTCGGTGAGGCGCGCGTAGTCGGAGAGGCCGTCGGCCTCGAGGTCGGTGATGGGGGTGACGCGCACGGGATCTCCTCGGTTGATCCCCCCATCGTCGCAGGCGCTGGAAACATTCCGGAAAACTCCGGTGTTTACACTCGACATAGCGGCAGAGGAGTGGCATGACCGAAACGGTCCTGGAACTGAGTGACGAGCAGCGCATCGGCGTGAGCACGGCCGCCGACATCATGCGCGGCCGTTCGACGGTCGTGCTGACGGGCGCCGGCGTCTCCACGGACTCGGGTATCCCCGACTATCGCGGCGGCGGGGCACCCGTGCGGAATCCGATGACCTTCCAGCAGTTCCTCGCGGACGATCGCTACCGTCGCCGCTACTGGGCCGGGAGCCACCTGGGATGGCGCCGGTTCGCGCAGGCGAGCCCCAACGGCGGCCACCGGCTGCTCGCCGACCTCGAGCGGGCCGACATCGTCAGCGGGATCATCACCCAGAACGTCGACGGCCTGCACACGCGCGCAGGCTCGACCAGGGTGGTTCCACTGCACGGTTCCATGGACAGCGTTCTCTGCCTGCACTGCGGCCAGGCATTCGCCCGCATCGACATCGCCCAGCGGCTCACGGATGCGAACCCGTGGCTCACCGAGGACGAGGCGGCGCGACTCGCCCCCGACGGCGACGCCGACGTGTCGGAGATCGACGACTTCATCGTTCCCGAGTGCACGGTTTGCGGCGGGATGCTAAAGCCCGACGTCGTGTTCTTCGGTGAGTTCGTGCCGCGCGAGCGCTTCCGCGAGGCGCAGGCCATGCTCACCGCATCGGACGTGCTGCTCGTCGCGGGGTCGTCCCTCGTCGTGAACTCCGGCATCCGGCTCGTCGAGCAGGCCAGGCGTCAGCGCACGCCGATCATCGTCGTCAATCGCGGGGCGACGAAGGGCGACGGCCGCGCCGCCGTGAAGATCGATGCCGGCACCACCGAGGTGCTCGCGGCGATCGCCGACCAGCTGGCCGGATGACCGACGGCGGATGCGCGCCATCGGCTCCTAGGGTCTCGTCCCGGCACGCCGGGCCTGCCGCACCGTGCGACGGGCGACGGTCTCCTCCAGCAGGCTGAGCAGGCGCCGGGCGGACGACGCCCATGTGAAGGTCGCCGCCCGATCGAGCGCGAGCGCGGAGCGCCGTTCCCACTCCCCCGGGCTCTCCAGCCGGGTGAGCGCCGCGACCAGTGCCTGCGGGCTGTCGACGTCGAAGTACAGGGCGGCGTCGCCGCCGATCTCGCGGAAGATCGGGATGTCGCTCACCACGACCGGCGTGCCGACCGACATCGCCTCGACGAGCGGGATGCCGAAGCCCTCGTCCCGCGACGCCGTCACGAGTGCCGTCGCCGACCGCAGGGTCTGCGCGTACTCGGCATCCGTCGCCCCGTCGTGGAAGACGAGGGCGGCGCCCGGCGCCAGCTTCTGCAGGCGGGTGCGATCGGCCTCGCTCACGCGGCTCATGAGGTGCAGCTCGGTGCCGGGCAGCTGGTCGACGGCACGCACGAGCGTCTCGACGTTCTTGTACGGCATGTAGGAGCCCATGTACACGAGCCGGCGCCGCTCGGGGCGGAGCCGTGCTGCCGCTTCGTCGGCGCCGGGGAGCGGGGCCGCCGCGTTGGAGACGACGGTGACCGGCTTCGTCGTCAGCGCGTGCTCGGCGATGAGTGCCGCGGTCGTGTTCGAGACGGTGACCACCCCGTCGGCCCGGTTCAGCAGCATCCGCTGCGGCCACCAGGCGAGGTGGTAGAGGCGCCACAGGCCGCGCACGGCGGCAGGCAGGTCGCGCGGTGGCGTGCGGTTGCGGTAGTAGATGAGGTCGTGGACCGTGAGCAGCAGGGCGTAGCGCCTGCCCCAGGAGCCCATGGTCTGCATCGGGGTGAACACGATGTCGGGGCGCAGCTTGTTGACCGCGCGCGCCACGAACGGTTCGGCGGCGCTCGTCGGCGACGACACCAGCTGCCAGGGCAGGTCGGGGAGCATGTCGAGCTGGCGGTGATCGCTGATCAGCATGGTCACGGGGTGCAGCCGCGCGAGTTCCTCGAGGAGGTTCGCCGTGTAGCGGCTGATGCCGTCGTGATGGTCGATGCGGGTGTAACGCGCATCGAAGACGACCTTCACGAACCCGCCTCGACGGTCGGTGCGGCGAGGAACGCGGTGATCTGCTCGGCCGCGGCGACCGGCATCTCGTAGTGGATGAGGTGTCCGACATCCGGGATCACGTGCAGGGTCGCGTCCGGGAACAGCGCCCGCAGCTGATACTGCGCGGCGACCGGTGTGATGTCGTCCTTGTCGGCGGCGATCAGCAGCGTGCGGGTGGGGATGGCGGCTGCGTACTCGCTCACGTCGTGGCTCACCGAGGCGCGGAAGGCCTCGAGCACGACGTCGCGGTCGCTGAAGGCGGAGAAGTACTGGTCGTGCTGGTCGTGGATGAAGCGGCGCAGCTCGGCGCTGTCGGTCTTCGCCATCGTCACGCTCATGACCCGCACGATGCCGCGGTTGCGCAGCAGCGCGAACCCGGCCTTCTCGGGCAGGGCGGCCGACGCCTGGTAGTAGAGGACCGCGAGCCTGGTCATGATCCCCCGCGGTCCGCGCAGGGCGGGGGCGGCGATCGGGTTCACGAGGATGACGTCGTCCACGGCGAGTCCGCCGGCGAGGGCCGCTGAGCTCACGATCGAACCGAAGGAGTGACCGAGCAGCACGGTGCGACCCCGGATGCCGATGGTTGCGATGAAGGCCGTGAGCCAGGCGGCGTAGCCGTCGATGTCGTGCGGACCTGACAGGGGTGCTGAGGCCCCGAAGCCCGGCAGGTCGGGCGAGATGATGTGCCAGCCCGGAAGCTGGGCGACGACGGGCTCCAGGCCGTGATGGTCGCCCCGGAAACCGTGGACCAGCACGATCGTGGTGTCGGCCGCCGCATCGCCGTACTCCCAGTACCTTGTCTCCGACCCGAGCACCTCGACGGCGCGTTCGACCACGGGGATGCGCTCGAGCTGCGCTGCATAAGGAGAGACGACGGACATCGCCTCCAGTTTAGGGCGCGGGTCCGCTCAGGACTGGACGCAGCCTGTCGGTGCCCTCCTAGACTCGAAGGATGAGCTTCACCGCCCCCATCCAGCTCCCAGGACTCACCCTCGATGCGCAGTGGTACAAGCGTGCCGTGTTCTACGAGGTGATGGTGCGGTCGTTCGTCGATTCGAACGGCGACGGCACCGGCGACCTCGCCGGCCTCATCTCCAAGCTCGACTACCTCCAGTGGCTCGGAATCGATGCCCTCTGGATCCCCCCGATCTTCGGCTCCCCGCTCCGCGACGGCGGCTACGACGTATCGGACTACCGCTCGATCCTGCCGGAGTTCGGCACCGTCGAGGAGTTCCGCGAACTCGTCACGAAGGCGCACGAGCGCAACATGCGCATCGTCATCGACCTTCCGCTCAACCACACCTCCGACCAGCACGAGTGGTTCCAGCGATCCCGGCAGGAGCCGGAGGGCCCGTACGGGGACTTCTACGTCTGGAACGACACCGACGACAAGTGGCCGGACATCCGCATCATCTTCACCGACACGGAGGACTCGAACTGGGCGTTCGACCCGGTGCGGCGGCAGTTCTTCTTCCACCGCTTCTTCTCGCACCAGCCCGACCTCAACTTCGAGAACCCCGCGGTGCACGAGGCCGTCTTCGACGTCGTGCGATTCTGGCTCGACCTCGGGGTCGACGGCTTCCGGCTCGACGCCATCCCGTACCTGTACGAGTCCGACGAGGGCAATGGAGAGGGCGAGCCGCCGACCCACGAGTTCATCAAGCGGCTGCGGGCGATGGTCGACCACGACTACCCGGGGCGCGTGATGATCGCCGAGGCGAACCAGTGGCCGCGCGAGGTCGCCGCCTTCATGGGCACCGACGAGGAGCCGGAGTGCCACATGGCCTTCGACTTCCCCGTGATGCCCCGCATCTTCTACTCGCTGCGCTCGCAGCAGGCGCAGGAGCTCGAGCGCGTGCTCTCGGAGACGACCGACATCCCCTCCTGGGGCGGCTGGGGCGTGTTCCTCCGCAATCACGACGAGCTCACCCTCGAGATGGTCTCCGAGGAGTACCGCCAGGCGATGTACGGCTGGTACGCCTACGACCCGCGGATGCGAGCCAACGTCGGCATCCGGCGACGCCTCGCACCCCTGCTCGACAACTCGCGTGCCGAGATCGAGCTGGCCCACGCCCTGCTGTTCGCGCTGCCGGGCAGCCCGTTCCTGTACTACGGCGACGAGATCGGGATGGGAGACAACATCTGGCTGCCCGACCGCGACGCGTCGCGCACGCCGATGCAGTGGACCCCCGACCGCAACGCCGGATTCTCGACGGCCGACCCCGGCAAGCTCTACCTGCCGGTCGTGCAGTCCCTCGTCTACCACTACAACCAGGTCAACGTGGAGTCGCAGCTCGCCCAGTCCCGTTCCCTTCTGCACTGGGTGCGCAACGTGATCCACGTGCGCAAGGCGCATCCCGTGTTCGGCCTCGGCGACATCGTCGTGCTGCCGACCGACAACGACTCGGTGCTCGCCTTCCTCCGGGTCTACGACGGCTCGACGCCCCGCTTCGGCGCCTACGGCGGCGATCAGCCCGAGACGGTGCTCTGCGTCTTCAGCTTCTCGCACAACCCGACGGCCGTGACGATCAGCGATCCCTCGCTCGCCGGCCGCCGACTGTACGACCTGTTCGGCGGCACCGTCTTCCCCTCGTTCGACGACACCGGATCACTCACCCTGACCCTGGGAACGCAGAGCTTCTACTGGCTGCACTGTGAGTAGCGAGGCCCGCATCCCGCTCGTCGTCGTCCTCGGCGGCACGGGCAATGCAGGGCGCGCCGTCCTCGCCGAATGCCTCGCACGCGGCGTGAGGGTCCGCGCGGTGAGCCGGCGGCCACCGGCCGCGGACGATTCCATGCCCGGAGTGGAATACGTCGCGGCCGACATCGTCACCGGCATCGGGCTCGTCGCCGCACTCACCGGCGCCGACGCGATCGTCGATGCGACGGACGGGATCTCGAAGGCGGGCAGGCGGACCCTGATGGACGGCCCGCGGGTGGTGGCCGCCGCCGCGCGGGTGGCGCGCGTGCGTCGTCTCGTTCTGCTGTCGATCATCAACGTCGACCGCGGCAGTTACGGCTACTACCGGGCGAAGGCAGCTCAGGAGCAGGCCTATCGGGCGACCTCGCTCGATGTCACGATCGTGCGGGCGACCCAGTTCCATGACCTCGTCGGCATGCTCTTCGGCCTCGCGCCGTTCGGGTGGACGACCCGGCTCGTCGGCACGCGGTTCCAGCCGATCGCCGTCCGGGACGTGGCGGCCCGACTGGTGGACGAGGCCCTCGTCCCCTCCGGCAGGCAGCGGCTGCACACCATCGCCGGGCCCGAGGTGCTGACGGCGCGTACGATCGCATCCCTCCGCCGGTCGGCCAACGGGGGTCGCGGACCGATCATCCCGCTGAGGATTCCCGGCCCGCTCGTCGGCTTCTTCCGCTCCGGCCTGAACCTCGCGCCGGAGGAGGCAGGAGGAACCCTGACCTTCGCGGAGTGGCTCACCGGGGATGTCGGCGGCCCTGCATACTCTGACCCTGTGACCACGACAACCACTGCGACCTGGGCCTCCACGCTGGCCGTCTTCGACCTCGAGACCACCGGGATCGACGTGGAGACCACGCGGATCGTCACGGCCACGGTGGCCGTCCTCGACGCCGATGGAACCGTGGTCGGCCGCACCGACTGGCTCGTCGATCCCGGCATCATCATTCCCGACGGGGCAGCGGAGATCCATGGCATCACCACCGAGTACGCCCGCATCCACGGCCGCGTCGCTGCCGACGCCATCGCCGAGATCGTGGCTGCCGTACGCGGCCATCTGGCCGACGGCATCCCTCTCGTCGCCTACAACGCGTCGTACGACCTCTCCGTGCTCAACCGGGAAGCGGTGCGCTACGGCATCCCTCCCCTCGTGGCGCCCAGCCCGGTGATCGACCCGCTCATCATCGACAAGGCCGTCGACACCTACCGCAAGGGCAAGCGCACGCTCACGGCTGCGGCCGAGCACTACGGCGTCGTCCTCGACAACGCCCACGACGCCGGTGCCGACGCCATCGCGGCCGGCCACGTGGCGCAGGCCATCGCCCGTCGCTACCCGCACGCGCTCGCGCTCACCGCGGCAGAGCTGCACGATCGGCAGGTGGACTGGTGCCAGGCCCAGGCCGAGAGCTTCCAGAGCTACATGCGCCGCACGAATGACCCCGAGTTCACGACGTCGGGGGTGTGGCCGGTCCGCTGAGCGGCACCGAGCCGATCGAGTGACGCTCGGCGTCGCCCGGGCTGCACCTTCGTCCGACCCATAGGCTGGCTCCCATGAACAGCGCTTTGCCCAGCCCTGCCCCCATCGCCGGAGTCCAGCTCGACGGCGACCTGCCGCGCAGGCAGGACCTCCCCGCGATCTTCGATGAGCTCGACTTCCAGCAGGCCTGCCAGGCCTACCTCTGGGCACTGCCCCTGGTGTCCTACGCCCAGTGGAAGCACGTGCACTACGACGTCTTCGGTGCCACCGGCAGCGACCTCGTCCGCTATGTCAGTTACCGCGACCGTCTCGGTCTCATCACAGCGAACGCCACGACGCCCTACATCCTCAACTTCTTCGACCTGGCGGCATCAGGCCCGCTCGTGATCGAACTCCCTGCTGGACCGACAGCCGGAGGCGTCTCAGACTTCTGGCAGCGCGAGGTCGGCGCGATGGGCGAGATGGGCCCGGATCGCGGTCAGGGCGGCAAGTACGTCATCGTGCCGCCGGGAACGGACGCCCCAGACGATGCCGACTTCAGAGTGCTCACGTCCAGCGGCGTGAACATCATGTTCGGCTTCCGCACACTCGACCCCGATCCCGGACGGTCGGCGGCCCTCGTCTCCGGCGTCCGCATCTACCCGTACGCGGACCGCGCGAACCCGACCCCCACCCGCATCGTCTCCCCCGACGGCAGAGCCTGGTCGGGCGATCAGCCGCGCGGACTCGACTACTGGGTGCGCCTTCACGACATCTACCAGAGCGAGATCGTCGACGAACGCGACAGGTTCTTCCTCGCGATGCTCAAGCAGCTCGGCATCGAGAAGGGCACGCCGTTCGAGCCCGATGAGCGCCTGGTGCGCATCCTGGAGCGCGCCTCGGCTGCGGGCGAACTCATGGCGCAGGCGAACACCTTCGCCAAGCGGTTCAGCGGCTCCAAGGTGTGGCCCGACCGTGCGTGGGACACCGCGATCGTGCTCGACAACTCCGCGCAGCGCGGCAACAACTACGACGAACTGCTCGAACGCGCCTCATGGTTCTACGAGGCCGTCAGCTTCTCCGAGGCGATGAAGAGCCAGACCCCAGGTGTCGGGCAGGCCTACCTCGGGTCGTACACGGATGCCGTCGGCGACTGGCTCGACGGGGGCGCGCGTTATGTGCTTCACGTGCCTGCCGACGTCCCGGCCAAGCTCTTCTGGTCTGCCACCGTCTACGACGTCGGCACCCGCTGTCTCATCGACAACGAGCAACAGCGCGGCGACCGCGGATCACGGGATGCCGAACTGGTTCACAACGACGACGGTTCGGTCGACCTTCACTTCGGGCCGACAGCACCGGATTCCGGTGAGACGAACTGGGTGCAGACCATCCCGGGTCAGCACTGGTTCTCCTACTTCCGCTTCTATGGTCCACTCGAGCCGTATTTCGACCGCAGCTGGAAGCTCGGGGACATAACCCGCGTCAGCTGAAGACCACCCCCGGTCCGCGGCAGCCTCATCGACAGGGGGCGCGGGCCGAGCTCGGTCGGGACACTCGCCCGGCCGAGCTCCAACCAGAGGGACCGCACGAGAAAGGCCCCCGTCGAAGACGAGGGCCTTTCTTCAGCGCTGAGCCGGTATCGACTGCTTACTTGCCGAAGTTCTTGAAGCGCTGGTTGAACTTCTCGACGCGACCGGCCGAGTCCATGATGCGCTGCTTGCCGGTGTAGAACGGGTGCGACTCCGAGGAGATCTCCACGTCGATGACGGGGTAGGTGTTGCCGTCTTCCCACTCGATGGTCTTGGCGCTGCCGACCGTCGACCGGGTGAGGAACGACTTGCCCGACGCGAGGTCGCGGAAGACGACCGCTTCGTACTTGGGGTGGATGTCAGTCTTCATCAAAGATTCCTTGTGTTTCGAGTGGGACGAGTGTGTTGAGATCGTGAGACCCGCGGGACCTGCCGCGGGCGGCGAAGATCATGAGGCCACGAGGGCCAGCTACCGAGTCTAGCAGAGTTCCCCCGGTGAGCCCCGCCATCGGCGTGCAGTGCCGCGGCTCAGACGGCGCGGGCGGCGTAGCGTCCGTCCGTCTCCGTGACCTCGATCGGGAGGCCGAACGTCTCGGTCAGGTTCTCGGAGGTGAGAGCCTCGGCGAGAGGTCCGGCCGCCGTGACCTTGCCGTCGGCGATGAGCAGCACATGGGTGAAGCCCACGGGGATCTCCTCGACGTGGTGGGTGACCATCACGAACGCCGGCGACGTCGCCGCCTGCGCGTAGCCGCCGAGCAGCTGGAGCAGTTCCTCGCGGGCACCGAGGTCGAGGCTGGCGGCCGGCTCGTCGAGGAGGAGCAGCTCGGGATCCGTCATGACGGAACGGGCGATCTGCACGCGCTTCTGCTCGCCGTCGCTGAGGGTGCCGAAGGTGCGGTCGGCGAGGTGGTCGAGCTTCCACTCGGCGAGCACGCGCTGCGCCCGGCGGGAGTCGATCTCCTCGTACTCCTCATGCCAGCGCCCCGTGACCGAGTAGGCGGCCGTCATCACGACGTCGAGCACGGTCTCGTTCTTGGGCAGCCGACGGGCCATCGCGGTCGAGGCGAAGCCGATCATCGGACGCAGCTCGAACACGTCGACGGAACCGAGCTGCTCCTCGAGGATCTCGGCCTTCCCCGACGTGGGGTGAAGGAGGGCCGCGACGATCTGCAGCAACGTGGTCTTGCCTGCCCCGTTCGGGCCCAGCACCACCCAGCGCTGGTCGTCGTCCACGGACCAGGTCACCGAGTCGAGGATGGGTTTCCCGTCACGAACGACGGATACGTCTGTCAGCTGCACAACGTTCGGCATACAGCAATGCTATCCGCCAGCGCGGGGCGGTTCGTCTGCGTCGGGTCAGTGCGTGATGGCGGCGTAGATCTCCCGGGTGCGCGCGGCGATCTGGTCCCAGGCGAACTCGCGCTGGGCTCGCTCGCGCCCTGCAATGCCCATGCGACGTGCGGAATCCGGATCGCTCACCACGGCCGTGAGCGCCTCGGCGAGGTCATGCACGAAGCGTTCGGGATCGATCGGCGTTCCCGTGCCGTCGTCGAGCTGCTCGATCGGCACGAGCCGGCCCGTGACGCCGTCGTCGACGACCTCGGGGATCCCGCCGGTCGCCGTGCCGACCACGGGGAGCCCGCAGGCCATGGCCTCGAGGTTCACGATCCCGAGCGGCTCGTAGACGGACGGGCACACGAAGGTGGTGCCGGCCGTGAGCACGGCGGAGAGCTCGTGCTGCGGCAGCAGCCGGTCGATCCACACCACGCCGGTGCGTTCCTCCTGCAGCTCCCGGACGAGTCCGCTCACCTCATCCATGATGGCCTGGGTGTCCGGTGCGCCGGCGCACAGCACGAGCTGCACCTCGGGAGGCAGCAGCCGGGCGGCGCGCAACAGGTACGGCAGGCCCTTCTGCCGCGTGATCCGTCCCACGAAGACCACCGAGGGACGTTCCGGATCGATGCCGAGCCCGCGGACGATCTCGTCGTCGTGCACCGGACGCCAGCGGTCGAGGTCGATGCCGTTGTAGACGACGTGCACCCGGCCCGGATCGATCGCGGGGTAGGCGCGGAGGATGTCGCGACGCATGCCGCCGCTCACGGCGATGACGGCATCCGCCGCCTCGAACGCGGTGCGCTCGACCCAGCTGGAGACCGCGTAGCCGCCGCCCAGCTGCTCGGCCTTCCACGGACGGAGCGGTTCGAGACTGTGCGCCGTGACAACGTGCGGGATGCCGTGCAGCAGCTTGGCGATGTGCCCTGCGCCGTTCGCATACCAGGTGTGCGAGTGCACCAGGTCGGCACCGGCCACGTCCTGGGCGATCCGCAGGTCTGTTCCGAGCGTCGTGATCGCCGGATTCGCGTCCGCGAGCTCGGCGGGGACGGAGTAGGCGAACGTGTCCGGTTCGTCGCGGGGTGCGCCGAAGCAGCGCACCAGCACCTCCGTCTCACCGCGGAGGGCTCGCACCAGCTCGGCGACATGCACCCCCGCGCCTCCGTAGACTTCCGGCGGATATTCACGGGTGAGCAGGTCGACGCGCATGCTGCAACGCTAGGGCATCCGCCGCGTGCGATACAGGGGTCGGCCCGCGTTTGCAATGGCATGTCCGATCCTGCGGCGCCCCGCTACTGTTGAGCCATGAAGTCATCGAAGATCTTCGGCATCGTGCTCGCCGGCGGAGAAGGCAAGCGGCTCATGCCACTCACGGAGGACCGCGCCAAGCCAGCAGTGCCCTTCGGAGGCCACTACCGATTGGTCGATTTCGCACTGTCGAACCTGATCAATTCGGGCCTCACGCAGATCGTCGTGCTCACGCAGTACAAGTCGCACAGCCTCGACCGTCACGTCTCGCAGACCTGGCGGCTGTCGGGGATGCTGAACTCGTACATCGCGTCGGTGCCCGCCCAGCAGCGTCTGGGCAAGCGCTGGTTCAGCGGATCGGCCGACGCCATCCTGCAGAGTCTCAACCTGATCCACGACGAGAAGCCCGACATCATCGTCGTCGTCGGCGCGGACCACGTCTACCGCATGGACTTCTCCCAGATGATCCGCGCTCACATCGACTCGGGCGCCGAGGCGACGGTCGCCGCGATCCGCCAGCCCATCGAGCTGGCCAACCAGTTCGGCGTCATCGAGGTGGACGAGGACGACGCCACTCGGGTCGCCGCGTTCCGGGAGAAGCCGTCCGACCCGATCGGACTCGCGGACGCGCCCCACGAGGTGCTGGCCTCGATGGGCAACTACATCTTCAACACGGACGCCCTCATCGACGCAGTGCTGCGCGACGGGGAGCGCACCAACTCAAGCCACGACATGGGCGGCGACATCATCCCCGACTTCGTGGCGCGCGGTACGGCCGGCGTCTACGACCTGCGTGGCAACGATGTGCCCGGGTCGACCGATCGCGACCGCTACTACTGGCGCGATGTCGGAACCATCGACTCGTTCTTCGAGGCGCACCAGGACCTCATTTCGGCCCTGCCGGTGTTCAACCTCTACAACGAGGCGTGGCCCATCTTCACCCAGCAGCTCAACGCTCCCCCGGCCAAGTTCGTCCGCGATGCGCGTGGCTCCCTCGGCACCATGATCGACTCGATCGTCTCGCTCGGATCGGTCATCTCCGGCGCCCACATCGAGCGCAGCGTGCTCGGGCCGTGGTCGACCATCGGCTCCGGCGCGAAGGTCGTCGACTCGATCATCTTCGAACGCGCCCGCATCGAACCGAACGCCCAGGTCATCCGGGCGGTGCTCGACAAGGGCGTCGTCGTGGAGGAGGGTGCCGAGATCGGCGTCGACCATGCGAAGGACGTCGCGCGCGGCTTCGCGGTCACCGAGTCGGGCATCACCGTCGTCGGCAAGGGAATGCGAGTCACGGCCTGATGACCGACCCCGCCGCGCCCGGCTCCGGCGGGCGTCTCCTCGTCGTGCTCGACGCGGACTCCACCCTCATCCAGGACGAGGTCATCGAGCTGCTGGCGGATGTCGCCGGGTCGGGTCCGCTCGTCACCGCGGTGACGGAGCGCGCGATGCGCGGCGAGATCGACTTCGCGGCGAGCCTGCGTGAGCGCGTGAAGACCCTCGCGGGGCTTCCCGAGTCGGTCTTCGCGGAGGTGGGCGCGCGCATCCGGCCCACCGTCGGAGTGCACGAACTCATCGCCGGGGTGCACGACGCCGGCGGAGTGGTCGGCGTCGTCTCCGGTGGCTTCCACGAGCTGCTCGACCCGATCGGAGCCTCGTTCGGGCTGGACGAGTGGCGGGCGAACCGCCTCGAGGTGGTCGACGGCGTTCTGACCGGCGGACTCGTCGGACCGATCATCGACGCCGATGCCAAGGCGGGAGCCCTCCGGGAATGGGCGGCCGCCCATGGCGTTCCGCTGGAGCGCACCGTCGCGATCGGGGACGGCGCGAACGACCTGGTGATGATGAACGCCTCGCGGCTGTCCGTCGCCTTCAACGCCAAGCCGCTGGTGCGGCAACGCGCGCGGGTGGCCGTGACGGTCCCCGACCTCTCCCAGGTGCTGCCGCTGCTGGGGCTGCGCGGCTAGCGCTCTTCGGGCTCCTGCGTCCCTAGTGCCCCATGCCCAGGCCGCCGTCGACGGGGATGACGGCACCGGAGATGTAGGCGGCGTCGTCGCTCGCGATCCACGCCACGACCTTCGCGACCTCGCTGGGGGTCGCGAACCGGCCGGCCGGGATGGACTTCCTGTACTCGGCCTGGGTGGCCTCCGGGAGCTCGGCCGTCATGTCCGTCTCGATGAAGCCGGGCGCGACGACGTTCGCCGTGATGCCGCGGCCGCCGAGTTCGCGTGTGATCGAACGGGCGAAGCCGACGAGGCCGGCCTTCGAGGCCGAGTAGTTGGCCTGGCCGGGGCCGCCGTAGAGGCCGACCACGCTGGAGATCAGCACGATCCGGCCGAAGCGGGCCTTGAGCATCCCCTTGGATGCGCGCTTCACGACGCGGAACGACCCGGTGAGGTTGGTGTCGAGGACGGTCTCGAAGTCGTCGTCGCTCATGCGCATGAGCAGCCCGTCGCGCGTGATGCCCGCGTTCGCGACGACCACCTCGACGGGGCCGAGCTCCGCCTCGATCGCCGTGAATGCGGCGTCGACGGATGCGGAGTCCGTGACATCGGCCTGCACGGTGAAGGTCCCATCCGGGCCGGCGCCCGACCGCGCGGTCACGGCGACCCGGTGGCCGAGACGCACGAACTCCTCGGCGATCGCGAAACCGATTCCGCGGTTCCCTCCGGTGACGAGAACGGTGCGGGCAGTGCTCATGGGATCGATCCTTCTTCTCGAGCTGACAACTCCCCCAGCCTAGGACGAAAGCACCCGTCCACCCGGCGTACTCTTGATGCAGCGGAACCATTCGGGTCTCCGCGGTTCGGCCAGGAATGAAACAGCCCTCCTCGATCACGTCCCTTCCACTCTCACCGGATGCGGAACGTCGATCGCGCATGATCAAGTACACGGTCGCGATGTCGATCAGGGTGCTCTGCGTCCTGGCGATGCTGTGGGCGCGGGGATGGTGGCTGGTCGTCTTCGCCACGGGAGCCATCGTGCTCCCGTACATCGCCGTCGTCATCGCGAACGTGAAGTCGAACCCCAACCGTCGCACCGTGCTCCGACCGGGCACGCTGGCCATCCGCCACCTCCCCAGCGGTCCGCACGGCGAACCAGGCCCGACCGAGGGGCCCGGCCCCACGGCTGCGCCCGGGTCGTCCACTCCGCGCGAGGCGGAAGCGTCCGAGGCCGACGACGCCGGTGATGAACGGGGAGCACGCGAGTGATCGGAATCGGTGGTGCGCCCGCTGCGCACGATTGCTCCCGCGCGGGTTGCGACGCACAGGCTGCCTGGCGCATCGACTGGCGGAATCCCCGCATCCACACGGAGGAACGCGTGAAGACCTGGCTCGCCTGCGACGAGCACATCGACTACCTGCGCGAGTTCCTCGCCGCCCGTGACTTCCCGCTCACGGTCGTTCCGTTCGTCGTGGAGGCCGAGGCATGATGACGGGGTGGTCGTTCGCGTTCAGCCGCCGCTGGCTCGGCTACTTCGCCCTGGTGGTGGTGTTCGCCCTCGTGTGCGTGTCGCTCGGGTTCTGGCAGATCGCCCGACGTGCCGAGGCTCGCGCCGAGATCGACCGGATCGAGACCAACTGGAACGCCGAGCCCGTCGAACTCGCCGACGCCCTGCCGTCCTTGGACTCCTTCGAGGAGTCGCAGAAGTACCTGCCGGTCACGATGACGGGGGTCTACCTCGCCGACGAGCAGCGTCTCGCCCGCAACCGTCCCCGCGACCAGAGCCCCGGCTTCGAGGTGCTCACGCCCCTGCAGCTCGCCGACGGCTCGGTATTCATCGTCGATCGCGGCTGGCTTCCCACCGGTTCTAGACAGGATGCGCCGGACGTCGTGCCCGACGCGCCGGAGGGCGAGGTCACCGTGGTCGCCAGGCTGAAGGCCGGTGAACCGCACATCGCCGGCCGGTCGGCATCCGGCAACGAGGTCGCGACCATCCAGCTGGACGACCTCGCCGCCGACCTCGGGGAGCCCACGTTCACGGGCGCCTACGGACTCCTCGACTCCGAGGTGCCTGCAGCCGATTCCCGGCCGCTCGCCGCGCAGAAGCCGCCGCTCGACGAGGGCCCGCACCTCTCCTACGCGTTCCAGTGGTTCGTCTTCGCGATCCTCGGCTTCATCGGCTTCGGCTGGGCCGTGCGTCAGGAGTACCGCACGATCAACGCCGACGACCCGGAGGAGCGCGAGCGCGCCGAGGAACGCGCGCGTCGTCGCGCCCGCAAGGCCAAGTCCGACGCCGCCATCGAGGACGAGATCCTCGACTCGCAGCGCTGACGCACACCCGGTCCGCAGCCCACCCGCTCGCCGAGGCCCGGCCGCAGGCCGCGGCCATCCGCTCGCTGAGGCCCGGCCGCAGGCCGCGGCCGAAGCGGAAGAGATTCAGATGTCCATGTCGGCGGTCACCCTGACACCCGGTCCGTAGTCGATCAGCCACTGCTTGCGCTCGTGGTTCCATCCTTGGACCTGCTTCTCCCGCGCGAATGCCGCGTCGATGCGCTCGTGCTCTTCGAAGTACTTCAATCGCACCGGTCGACGGCGCGCAGTGTATTTCGCGCCCTCACCGGCGCTGTGCTGAGCAAGTCGGGCGCGGAGGTCGACCGTGCTGCCGGTGTAGAAGGTCTCGTCCGAGCAGCCGAGGATGTACATGAATGCCATGGCGACCAGTCTCACTTCGCGCGCCGCCGCGTCGACGCCCACGGTCGGCACCGTGTGGAGCCGACACCGAAGTACGGTCTCGGGAGGACTCGGTCCGCAGCCCACCCGCTCGCTGAGGCCCGACCGCAGTCCGCGGCCGAAGAGAACCCCCCTCCCGACAGCAACAGGCTCGCATCGAACGCGAGGCTGCGCGCC